>NZ_JAGXJM010000006.1:0-329490 GCF_019091445.1 Streptomyces sp. GbtcB7 | reverse complement strand
CAAAGCCAACCTACTGCCGGCGGGCCGCGCGCGGGCGGGGGGGGGGGGGGCGTGGCCGCGGGGGGGGGGGGCCGGCGGGGGGGGGCCCGCCCCCCCCCCTGCTCCGCTCCGCGCGCACCCGCGCCGAGCGGTGGAGGTTCGTAGGCTTTCCCCGCCGAAGATCGTAGGCTTGCCCCTCCGGAGACTGTGTGGGGGAGCCATCTATGACCACGGCCAGGGACCTCTTGATCACCGCCATGGACGTGGACCCGGACCGCCCCGTGGGGCAGGGCGACCTCTCCCTCGCCCTCGCCGGAGCCGAGGTGATCGACCTCCTCGCCGCTGACGCCGTCCACTTGGACGGCGACCGCCTCGTGCCGGCCCCGGAGCCGACGACGGAGGACCGCCTCCTGGCCGAGGCGGCGTCCTCACTCGTACGTCAGGTGCCCTACGAGCCGGTCGAGGACTGGCTGTGGCGCAGGGGGCGCGGCCTGGCCGCGGTCCATCTGGCCGCCCTCGAGGCGGACGGTCAGCTGACCCGGCAACGTCAACGCCGACTGCTTTTCGGAGCCGTCCGGATGGTCGTGGTCGACTCGCCCGCCCGGCGCCGGGCCCTGCACCGCTGGGCCGCCGACGAGCCCGTCCTCGTCTCCCTCGCGGCGGCCGTCGGGATTCCGGCCGAGCAGGGCGCGGACGTGCCGGTCGTGACCGACGACGCGGTGACGACCGTGCTGGCCGCCGTCAACGACGCGGTCATGGAACTGGAAGCGGTACGCCAGCGCCGGTCCATCGAGAACGCGGCGTTCGCCAACCTCTGGCGAGGTGCGTGACGCGAGCGGGCGCGCCGCGACACGCCGGTTTCAGAGGGTGACCTCGGGTCGGCGCCGGTTTCCGGTAGCGATCACTCGCCCCTGCCGGGCCCGTTCTCGGGCGTGCCGGTGCCTGTTCCCGTGTCGGTGCCCCGGTCCGGGCCGTCGTCGCGGGCCACGCGCCGTGCCCGTACGGTGCCCGCGACCCGTTGGAACGTCCGCGTCAGCTGGTGGAGCGGGTTGCCCTCCTGACCGGCGGACGTCTCGTGCGCACCGGACGCCGTCGTCCGGAGGTCTCGGAGCTCGGCCAGCGCCGCATGCGCGAGTTCGGTCGCCTCGCGGTACTGGTCGCGCGACTTCGTCATGGCGTCGAGTGCCTCGGCGTAGACGGCCACCAGCGCCCGCGCCTCCTCCAGCGTCAGCAGCTTCCACTCCTCCCGGAGGCCGGCGAGGGCGTCCTCCGCCGTTTCCGGCAGCGGCCGGGGCAGCGCCGCGTACCGTACGACCTTCTCCAGGAGCTCCGTCGGCTCCGAGCCGTCGAGGAACACGCTGCGTACGGTGCAGTCCTGCTCGTCGTACCCGGGCCGGGCGGGGGAGCCGGGCAGAATCACGGCGCCGCCGCGCGGCACCCGTACGCCCAGGTCGTACAGCGCCCAGTTGACCGCCTGGAACTGCTCGGGCGCGGCGCGGTGTTCCACGACCCGGTGACGCAGACCGGGCGGGAGCAGCCGGGCCAGCGGGAGGCGACCGCGTTCGTCGGTGGTCATCGCCTCGTGGATGACGACGTTGATGCTCCAGCTGTGCTGCGCGGCCTCCTTGAGCAGGCGGCGCAGTGCCTTGTCCTCCTGCGGCAGCGGGTTGATGTCCCGCAGGCGGAGCCCGGCCACGATGTCGTGGTCCCAGGGGACCTCTTGTCCCTCGGGCCAGAACATGGTCGCGGGAGAGGGCCACGCGAGGTCCCAGGGCCGTTCCGCCTCGGCCACCAGCGTCCAGCGGGTTCCCTCGGCGGCGTGTTCGCGTCCGTCCGTCGTGAGCCGTGCGCGAACCGGGACGGCGTCGTCGACCAGCCAGCGCGCCTCGAAGACATGCCCCTCGGGGTTCGAGGGGTCCTCCGCCTCCAGGAAGTCGTGGATCGTCTCGGCGGCCTTCAGCCTCCGCAGGTTCTCCCTGAGGATCTCCTGCGGGGCGGGCCCGACGTGGCGCCCGCCGGCCAGCCAGACGGTTTCCGGAGCGGTGGCGCGGGCGGTGGAGGGCTTGGGCATGAGTCACTTTGCGGTGGGAGGCGGCGTGGCCTCCCAGTATGGTCAGCGCAGGTGGCCGGTCGGGCGGCGAGGCCCGCGTGGATCACGTACATCCCCTATTGCGGAACTTTGGCCGTTCCAGTGCCTTATGTGTGCTTTGAGGCGCTGGAGACGTCGCTGCATCCGTCACGCCGGGCGCAGCGCGCTGTGGATCGCCTTCTGTCCGGCGAAGAAGATGGACTCTTCGCGTATCGAGGCACCCGGGCTGGGGGCGTGGATCATCATGCCGTTGCCGGTGTAGAAGCCGACGTGGCTGACGTTGTCGTAGAAGAAGATCAGGTCGCCGAACTGGATGTCGGTCAGGGGAATCGCCGCACCGGCGGTCGCCTGCCCGTGCACGGTGCGCGGGAGTGCGACCCCGGCGGCCCTCCAGGCGGCCTGGACGAGGCTGGCGGAGTCGTACGAGTCCGGCCCGGTCGCGCCCCAGACGCACGGCTTGCCGATCTGCTCGCGGGCGAAGGCGAGGGCCTTGGCGGCCTTCCCGCCGTACGCCGACTCCGCGGCGCCGACCGCGCCGACGGCCGTGTTGACCGCGCCGGTGTAGGCGCCGGTGCCTACGGGCATGCCCGCGGCCAGGGGCATCCCCGCGCCGAGGGACATGTCGGCACCGAGGAGCATCCCCGCACCCATGGACATGTCCGTGGCCGGCGGTACGCCTCTGCCGAGGGACATGTCCGCGCCGGGAGGCATGCCCGCGACCAGGGGCATCCCCGCGCCGAGGGACATGTCCGCGCCGAGCGGCATCCCCGTACCCATGGACATGTCCGCGCCGAGAGGCATCCCGGTGCCGAGGGACATGTCCGGGCCGAGAGCGGTCGACTGCTGTCGCTGCCATTCCTCCGCGGCCTGCCGGCGAGCCTGGTCCTCCGGGGTGGGCCAGACACCCTCGGCCGGACGTGACTCGATCGCCGCGGGCCCGGGGTTCCACCGTGCGGCGTGCTTGGACACCAACTCACGGGCCAGCGCCAGCTTGCGCTGGATCTTCTCCTTGGACGTCTTCAACGAGGACTGCCCCGGTCCGGCGGGCAGCGCGGGCAGCAGGGCCGTGGCGGCCTCCTGCGCGGGTTGCGGCGCAGGCTCCGGCGCGGCCGGCAGCGCGGCGACGGCCCTGCCCGTCAACTCGGCCACGGGCCCGGCGGCCGCCTCGGCGGAGGGGCCCGCGGTCAACTCAAGAACGGGGCGGGCGGTCAACTCCCGCCCACGGTTGGTGAGCCCGTCCTCCGGCCGCTTCGCCGGGCCCGTGGGCCGCGCCTCGGCCGGGCGGTTCGGCATCCGGTCGGCCGGCAGCCTGGCCGGCGCGGACGGACCCAGCTGCGTGCGCGCCGCGTCGAACCAGGTCTTGGTGATGTCGTCGAGGGCGGGGTCGCGGCGCCTGCGCGCGGTTTCCGGCGCCGGGTTGACGCGGCTTCGGCTCCCCGTGGTCATCGCGCGGGTCCCGTTGACGAACCCGACGGCGTTCTCGGCCTGGTCGTAGAGGGAGCTGATCCGCTGCTGCACCTCCTCGCGGCTCGGACCGTCCGCGCCACTGAGGGCGGCCGTCGCGCGTGCGGAGTCGGGCATGCCAGGGAGGCTGTTGCCTCCGGGGCGCGGGGTTCGTTCCGGCGCCATGGGAGCCGTACTCCTTCCGTACTCCGCCTACCGGGCCGGCTGTCGGGTTCGGGCGGAAGATTCCGGAAGGCATGCCCTACGGCCCTTGCCCGATCGGGCAGTTGGGCCGATTCACCCCAAGGTCGGTTGGGTCCCGGTTCCTGTTGCCACGGGGGCACCGGATTCGGCGGAGGTCGCGCGACCCGGCGAGGTTCGCCGGAGGGAGTCGTGCGGCCTACCGCCAACTTAGCCAATTTGTGTGCCTGGTGTGAAGATTGGAGCGCGAACTGTCCGATATGTAATTGTGACCTTCGTCTACGTGTCCCGGCCACGACCAGGATGTCGTACGACCGCTGTTCGCCCCATGGTCGCCGCGAGCGTGCGCAATCGGCGCCAGTCCAAAGGGGGTTGGGCCTCCGGCACACCGGGCCGTTCCTTGGGGACGCGGACGCGCAGGGCGCCGGGTTCGACGCGGCAGTGGACCGGGGCGGGCAGGACCAGGGCCTCGCCGTCGATGCCGGCCTCGATCTCCGCGCGGTCGGCGTCGATGACCACCTCACGGGTGGTCAGGACCGCGAGTCCGTCCGGCGCGGGGTCCAGTACGAGCGCGGCGGCCTCGGCCGCGCTGTCCACCGTGATGCCGAGGACACCGAGCAGCCCGGAGTCGAGCCGTTCGCGGCGGCCGAGACCGGCCGGATCGTTGGTGCGGTAGGGGTTGTTGCTCACCAGTACGGCCTGCGGGGCGTCGAGCGTCGTGTCGCCGGCGCGGGCGGTCAGTCGCGGCCCGCGCTGGCGGGTGAGCAGGTCGGGCAGGAGGTCCAGGATGGTGCCGATCTTGTCGTCGCGGTACGCGGGGCTCTGCACGACCGCCGCGTACGCGCCGAAGGAGGCGTTGTTGACGAACGGGTGGCGGCCGGCGAAGCCGAGGTCCACGCGGAGTTCGACGCCGTCGGTGAGGGCGTCCAGACAGGTGGCCGGGTCGTCGCGGTCGAGGCCGAGGTCCATGGCGAAGTGATTGCGGGTGCCGGCGCAGACCACCAGGAACGGCAGACCGTGTTCGGCGGCGACGGCCGCGACCAGCGCCTGGGTACCGTCACCGCCGGCGACGCCCAGCAGATCCGCGCCGTCCGCGACGGCGGCCCGGGCCAGCGCGGTGACGTCCTGGTGCTTGTCCGGGTCGAGGAGCACGACCTGCGCGCCGAGCCGCTCCGCCTTCTCCCGCAGTCCGAACTTCGCCACCTTGCCGCCGCCGGAGTGCGGGTTCATGAGGAGGAAGGGGCGCCGCGGCGGTGGTGCCCTGCGTTCCTTCGGGCGCGGGGCGCGCGTCCGGTCGCTCCGCAGGGCGTACCGGCCGCTCCAGACGGCCACGGTCCACAGTGCCAGGGACACGGGAACGGCCCAGAGCAGCCCGGCCACGGCGAACAGGGTGAGCACGGCGCCGGGCGCGACGGCCGCCAGCACGGCCGCCACCCAACGGAGCGGGCCGCGCCGGGTCAGCGCCCACCACAGCGCCGCCGCCGTGACGGCCACGCCGAGGAGCGCGGCAAAGAGCAGCAGTACGCCGTCCACGCCTCCGTAACCGAGCGGCAGCAGCACCGCCAGCGCCGCCGCGACCAGCGCGGCCCTGGCCGCCCACCGTTTCCCGTGGCCGACCTGCGCGCTCGTGTCCACACCCATCGCTCCTCCACGGACGTCGTAGAAGTCCGGCCCTGGTGGGCCCGGCCGCACGGAGGCCTGGTTCGGCGGGTCGTCGGCTGTGTGCGGGGTCGGCCATCGACGACACAGTCGTATGCAACCGTCGGGTCAGGCCCCGCGCAACCGCCACGCTCCGCCGGGCCCGCGCCGACCGGGGCCGGTCCGAACGGTTCTCACCGAACCCTTGGTCCACCCCTCGGGGCCGGGACCGTCGTGGCTGATGCACGATGGGCGGCGGCGGGCCCCGGCAGTACGCCGGGGTGTGGCGGGGAGGGACAGTGGTGATGAGTGGGCAGCGCGGCCGTGTCCTGGTCGTGGACGACGACGCGGCGATCCGCCGCTCGCTGGAGCGGGGCCTGAGGCTCGGCGGATTCACCGTGGATCTGGCCGACGGGGGCCGACCGGCCCTGGCGGTGGCCCGGCGGACGCCGCCGGATGTGATCGTGCTGGACATCTCGATGCCCGACCTCAGCGGCATCGAGGTGTGCAGGGCACTGCGGGACGAGGACAACGACGTACCCGTGCTGATGCTCTCCGCACTCGACGAGACCGCCGACCGGATCGCGGGCCTGCAGGCGGGCGGCGACGACTACCTCGTCAAGCCCTTCGCCCTGCAGGAGCTGGTCCTGCGGCTGGAGGCACTGCTGCGGCGCAGGCCGCCACGGGACAGCGGCACCGTACGGGCCGGCGGGCTGCTCCTGGATCCCGCCGCCCGCAGGGTGAGCCTCGACGGGCGGCCGGTGGAACTGACCCGCCGCGAGTTCGAACTCCTCCACTTCCTCGCCCGCAACGCCGGCATCGTGCTCAGCCGGGACCAGCTCCTCGATCGCGTATGGGGCTACGACTTCGAGGTGCGCACCGACGCGGTGGACACCTTCGTCAGCTATCTGCGCCGCAAACTGGAGACGTCGGGGCGCTCCCGGATCATCCACACGGTACGAGGCGTGGGCTTCGTCCTGCGCGACGACGACCCGCGGGAGCGGCCGTGAGACTCTCCACTCGGATCGCCCTGGCCGTCGGCGCCACCGTGCCCGTACTGGTACTGGCCACCGGCTGGCTGCTGCTGCGGCTGGTCGCCGCGGATCTGCACGATCAGCAGGACACGCATCTGCGTGAGCGCGCGGTGGCCGTCGCCAAGGACGCCCGGAGTCTGCTGCGCGCGAGCGCCGCCGACCGGTCGGCGGCGGTGGAGCAGGCCCGCGAGCGCCGGGTGTTCACCTCGGCCCTGGACGTGGGCGTACGACTGATCGGCCCCGAGGAGACCTTCACGGGCGGCCCGCAACCGGCGGCCGACGTGGCGCTGCCCGCCAGGGCGCCCGTGCCGGTCACCCTCCGTGCCGACGGCAGGAGCTGGCGGATCCTGTCGACCCGGGTGACGGGGGCGCGCCCCGGTGTGCGCGGCACCCTGTGGCTGTTCGCGTCCGACACCGCCGCCGACACCCAGGTGCGCCTGGTCCGACGGCGCGCGGTGACCGTCGCCCTGCTCGCCG
Source organism: Streptomyces sp. GbtcB7 (assembly GCF_019091445.1). Lineage (NCBI taxonomy): Bacteria > Bacillati > Actinomycetota > Actinomycetes > Kitasatosporales > Streptomycetaceae > Streptomyces > Streptomyces sp. GbtcB7. Next base: position 322,629 of record NZ_JAGXJM010000006.1, on the reverse strand, counting down.
CGCCGCTGTCCGGGCTGCTCGCCTGGGCCGTCGCCACCCGGGCGAGCGCGCCGCTGCGCCGTCTGCAACGCCGGGCGAGCGGCCTCGACCCCCGCTCCAGTTCCACCCGCCTGGACCACACCCCGACGCGGATCGCCGAGGTCGACGACCTCGCACACACCCTGCAGACCGTCCTGGCCCGCTACGACGAGCAGGCGCTCAGGACCGCCGAGGCACTGGCCACCGCCCGCTCCTTCGCCTCGGCGGCCTCGCACGAACTGCGCACCCCGTTGATGAGCATGCAGACCAACCTGGAGATCCTCACCGAGCATCCGGAGCTCGCCGGACCCGACCGCGACGAAGTGCTGCACGACCTGAGCCGCGAACACGCGCGCCTCCTCGGGGTCCTCGTCATGCTGCGCGACCTCGGCCGCGGAGACCTCGTCGAGGCGGACGCCTTCGGCCCGGTCGACCTCGCCGACCTCGTCGAAGCGAGCACGGAGGAACAGCGGCGACGCCATCCGCACGCACGGGTGACCGGCCACTGCGCACCGAGGCTGCGCGTACACGGCTGGGAGGCGGGACTGCGGAGCCTGGTGGACAACCTGCTCGTCAACGCCCTGGTCCACGGACACACGGACGGGCAGCCCCCGCAGGTCGAGGTGACCTTGCGCGCGAGCGGCGCCGACGCGCTCCTCGTCGTCGAAGACCGGGGCCCTGGCATCCCGCCCGCGCTGCGCACCGAGGTCTTCGAACGCTTCCGCCGCCGACCGGACAGTCCCGGCTCCGGCCTCGGACTGACCCTGGTCGCCCAGCAGATCGCCCTGCACCGAGGTGGGATCCGGGTACTGGACCGGCCCACGGGTCCGGGTACCCGCGTCGAGGTCACCCTGCCGCTGAGCGACGGCACCGCGGACACGGGGGCCACGCTTCCGTTCCCGCGCAACTGGATGATCACGACCGCCGACCGGCCACAAGAATTCCACAAAGACGGCTCCTAGCTTTCCCGGCGAGAGGGCAGTCGCCCGTGAACGTGGAGGAGTTCGTCATGCCAAGCACCAGGAAGACCGTGATCTCGGTCGTCTCGTTGGTCGCCGCCGGATCGCTGTTCGGCGCCGCCACCGCCGACGCCGCGACTCCCGCGCCGTCCGGCACCCCCACGGGCGACGGCGCGGCGGCGCTCTGCAAGCGCGCGCCGAAGATCGACCGGCGGATCGACCGGATCCTCACCCGGCTGCGCGCGGACGCTTCCCAGCGTGGCTCCATCGCCCGTCTCGAGCAGCGGGTGGCGAACGCCAAGTCCGCGGGGCACACCCAGATCGAGACCTACCTGAACGACCGGCTCACCGTCCGGCGTTCCCTGGTCCCCACCCTGGAGACCCGCCAGAAGGACCTGGCCGACGTCGAGAAGTGGTGCGGCGCCCACGACAACGGTCGTACGAACTGATGCGCGCGCGCCACACCGTGCCGGCCGTACTGGCCGCCCTGCTGTTCCTGGCCGGCTGCGGCCATGGCGGGAGCGCACAGAGCACGCAGGGCACGCACAGCACACAGACCGCACAGGGCACGCAGACCACTCGGCAGCCCGCACCCACCTCCTCCGCGGACCTCGGTCACCTGCGGAAACTCGTCGACGACGCCGATTCCGCGGCGAGCGCGGCGGAGTCGGACATGGCCCGGGAGTGAGGTCAGCGTTGCGCCGACGGGGGCGATCCGGCGGGATGGAGCCGGTGGTGGCCGTCGACGGAACGGGTGGCGAAATGCGGTCGATGCGGGTGGTGGGAGGCGGCGCGTTCGATGATCAGGAGGGCGGCGTCGTCGCCGGGGTGGTCGCCGACATGCGCGAGGAGGTCGTCGTGGATGTGCCGCATCAGGGCGTCGGGGCTGGAGACGGGAAAGGAGGCGACCCGCTCGAGGAGCGGGTAGAAGACGCCCGACGGTGAGCGGGCTTCGATGACGCCGTCGGTGTAGAGCAGGAGGATGTCACCGGTTTCGAAGGTGAACCGGTCGGGTCGGTGGCTCGCGGCGGGCAGCTCGCACATGCCCAGCGGGGGGAGGGGGTGGCGCGGGTGCAGGACCGTGACCTCCTGGTTGTGCAGCAGGAGAGGCGGTGGATGACCGCAGGTGATCATCCAGGCGTCCGGCCCCTCGTCGGGGATGTCGAGCACGAGAGCGGTGATGAAGTGCTCGCCCGGGTCGTTCTTGGTGTCGGCCACGTCCTCCAGGTCGCGGCACACGCTGACCTCCAGTGCCGCCGTGAGCTCGGGCAGGGTGGCGTACCGGTGAGCGCCCTCGCGGAACGAGCCGAGCACCACCGAGGCCTCGCCGATGGAGGCCAGCCCCTTGCCGCGTACGTCCCCGATGATCACCCGCGTGGAGGGCTGGGCGGCGCGGGAGACCGCGAACAGGTCGCCGCCGATCTGCGTCTCGTCCTCGGCGGCCAGATACAGCCAGGCCACGCGCAAGGGCCCGATCCGGCGGGGCGGCGGTCGCAGCAGGACCCGCTGCGCCGTCTCGGCCACCGACCGTGCCCGGCTCAGCTCCCGGGCACGCCGCTCGCGTACATGGCAGACGAAGACCACCAGCGCGGAGAGCACGGTCAGGGCGATGATCTGCGAGACGTGGTTGGCGGTGGTCAGCCCGCCGTGGAACACCGCGATGAAGACCTGGGCGGCCACGGCCAGCGCCCCCACGGCCGCGGTCAGTCGTGGTCCGGCCAGGGAGGCGGTGAGGGCGGGGGCGATGACCAGCAACGGACCCAGGTGGACGTTGGTCGGGGAGTGGAGGTCCACCACCGTGATCACTACGATCAGCGCGAGTGGGATTGCCACCAGTCCGCGGCCCGACGGCTGCTCCACGAGGCGGTCCACTGACACACGCCGGACACCCACGTATCCCATTTTGCCCCCGATTCCGAGGCCCGTGCTCCCCAACGATCAGTCATAAGATCGGCTTATGGGGTCATAGATCCAACCCGGCTACTGACTAAGGTTTGCCTTAGTTTAGGCTTCCCGACGAGCCACCCTGCCACCGTTCGAAGGGAACCTGATCATGCCTCGCCCTCTGCGGGTAGCCATTGTCGGAGCCGGCCCCGCCGGGATCTACGCTGCCGACGCGCTGCTGAAGTCCGCAGTTGCGGTCGAGCCCGGTGTGTCCATCGACCTCTTCGAACGGATGCCGGCCCCCTTCGGTCTGATCCGTTACGGCGTGGCCCCCGACCACCCGCGGATCAAGGGCATCATCACGGCCCTGCACCAGGTGCTCGACAAGCCCCAGATACGTCTCTTCGGCAATGTCGACTACCCGGGGGACATCAACCTCGACGATCTGCGCACCTTCTACGACGCCGTGATCTTCTCCACGGGGGCGACGGCCGACCGGGCCCTCGACATACCCGGCATCGGCCTCGACGGCTCGTACGGCGCGGCGGACTTCGTCTCCTGGTACGACGGTCACCCGGACGTGGCACGGACCTGGCCGCTCGAAGCGGAGAAGGTCGCCGTCCTCGGCGTCGGCAACGTCGCGCTCGACGTCGCCCGCATCCTCGCCAAGACCGCCGACGAACTGCTGCCGACCGAGATCCCGGAGAACGTCTACGACGGCCTCAAGGCCAACAAGGCCCTGGAGGTCCACGTCTTCGGCCGCCGCGGTCCGGCGCAGGCGAAGTTCAGCCCGATGGAGCTGCGGGAACTGGACCACTCCCCGAACATCGAGGTCATCGTCGACCCCGAGGACATCGACTACGACGAGGGCTCGATCGCGACCCGGCGCGGCAACAAGCAGGCCGACATGGTCGCCAAGACCCTGGAGAACTGGGCCATCCGCGACATCGGTGACCGCCCGCACAAGCTGTTCCTGCACTTCTTCGAGTCCCCGACCGAGATCCTCGGCGAGAACGGCCAGGTCGTCGGCCTGCGCACCGAGCGCACCGCCCTCGACGGCACCGGCAACGTGAAGGGAACCGGCGAGTACAAGGACTGGGACCTCGGTGCGGTCTACCGCGCCGTGGGCTACCTGTCCGACGAACTGCCCAAGCTCCCCTGGGACGCCGAGTCGGGCACGGTCCCGGACCAGGGCGGACGGGTGATCGAGGAGACCGGCGAGCACCTGCAGTCGACGTATGTCACCGGCTGGATCCGACGCGGCCCCGTGGGCCTGATCGGCCACACCAAGGGCGACGCCAACGAGACCGTCGCCGGCCTGCTGGACGACCACGCGAACGGACGTCTGCACACGCCCGGCTCGCCGGACCCGGAGGCCGTGGACGCGTTCCTCGGCGAGCGGGACGTCCGCTTCACCACCTGGGAGGGCTGGTACCGCCTGGACGCCGCGGAGAAGGCGCTGGGCGAACCGCAGGGCCGGGAACGCGTGAAGATCGTCGAGCGCGAGGGCATGCTCGACGCGAGCGGCGCGTAGGCCTCGGGGGCTCCTCTGAGCCCCCTTGGTCTCAGGACCCTTTGCTTGCGTCGATGGTGTTGATGACGGTGTCGGCCATGCCGCGTTCGCCGCGGGCGTTGGGGTGGACGGGCGCGGCGGGGGCGAGCGGCACGAGGGGTTCGACCCAGCGGGTTTCACGCGCGGAACACGCGTCGTGACCGTTCGACGGGGCGTAGGTGTCGACATACCCGGCACCTGCGCCTTCGGCGCGTTCTCGCAGGGTGGTGTTGAGCCGCTGCTGCTCCTGGTGGAGGAAGGCGACGTCGCCGGGTGCGAGGCCCATGTCGCGCCCGCAGTCGCCGGCCGTGGCGGGCAGGATCGCCGGGTACCCGACCACGTAGACGCGTGCCTGCGGGGCGCGGCGCTTGACCTCGGCGAGGGTGTCGGCGAGCCGGTCGCCCACGGTGTTGATCTTCTGTCGGACGGTGTCGGTGGTGGCGTCGACGTACTGGCTGCGGCAGGGGGCGTGGTCGCCGGTGTACTTGCCGCTGCCGGTGGCGAAGTAGAGGATGCCGGACTTGGCGCACTGTGTGATCAGTTTGCTGAAGCCGATGTCGTTGCCGCCGATGCCGAGGGTGACGAGGGCGGTGTGGGCGGTGAGGGCGGAGAGCTGGGCGGGGTTGGTGCCGTGGTCGGTGGTCTGGGGTGCGGTGAGGTCGTCGACGGTGGCGCCGGTGCAGCTCATGTCGCGGAAGTCGGCTGTTTTGACGCCGAGTTCGTGGGCGACCAGGGTGGGGTAGTTGTGGTCGGAGCGGTCGCATCCCGTGGGGGTTCCGGTCCGGGAGGGGATGCCGGGGCCGGCGGTGTAGGAGTCACCCAGCGCCACATACGGACCGGCACCCGCCGATGACCCGGAGGCGTCCGTACTCTCTGGCGCCCCGGACACCGTCGAGTGGCTCGGCTCTCCGGAGACGGCCGCGCTCTTCGGGGCGGCGGTGGCCGAGTCGTCGTGGTCTCCCAGGCTTGTGGCGGCGAAGAAAATGCCACCCGCGGCCATGACGGCGAGCCCGGCTCGTGCGGAAGTCTTCATGGATCAACGATCCCGGCGCGGGCTCGCCGTCACGAGAGAGCCCACTCCCGAACCGATGGTGTAGCGGGTTACACCATCGGTTCCCGAGCCAAGGCGAGGACGGCCCAACACGAAGCAGGGAGCAGGAAGCAATAAGTCAGGAAGCAATAAGCAGGGAGCAGGGAGCAGGAAGCAGGGGAAGGAAGAGGCGCCCTTCAGTCGACGTAGTCGGCGACCAGAGTCGCGAACTCGTCGGGGGTGACCAGCCGGATGCCGAGGTCCTCGGCCTTGGCGCGCTTGGATCCGGCGCCTTCGCCGGCGACGACCAGCGTGGTCTTCTTGGAGACGCTGGAGGAGGAGCGGCCACCGGCGCGCTCGATGAGTTCGTTCATCTGGTTACGGCTGAGCTTCTCCAGCGGACCGGTCATCGCTCCGGTGACGACGACCGCCATCCCGGTCAGCGGCCCGCCCGCCGACTCCGCGCCCTGGGCGCCGGTATCGGCGTCGGTGTCGGTGTCGTCGGCGGTGACGGGCGGAGTGGCACCGGGCTCGGTCATGTTGACCCCGGCCGCGGCGAGCTTGTCGATGAGCGGGGCGAGTTCGGCGAGTTCGGCCACGATGGACGGGGCCTTCTCCGTGCCGATGCCCTCGACCCGCTGCATCGCTTCGGCGTCGGCGGCTCGGATGTGGTCCATGGTCGCGAAGTACCGGGCGATACGACGGGACATGGAGCGGCCCGTGCCGCGGACGCCGAGCGCGCACAGCACCCGCGACAACGGCTGCCCCTTGGCCGCGCCGATCGCCGCGAGGAGATTGTCGGTGCTGGTCTCACCCATCCGTTCCAGGGCGAGGAGCTGCTCGCGCGTCAGGGCGAACACGTCGGCCAGATCGGCGACCAGGCCGGCCTCGACGAGCTGGACGACACGGGTGTGGCCCAGGCCCTCGATGTCGAGCTGGTCGCGGCCGGCGGCGTACGAGAGGGCGGCGACCAGGTGGCAGTTGCGGCCGTTCTCGCAGCGCCAGCGCTGCTCGCTGGTGTCGATGGGGGAGCCGCACCGCGGGCACACCTCGGGGAAGACGATCGGCCGCTCCTCGCCGGTGCGCAGATGGGCGACCGGGGCTTCGACGCGGGGAATCACGTCCCCGGCGCGGTGGACCATCACGTGGTCGCCCAGACGCAGGTCGCGGCGGGTGATGTCGGCAGGGTTGTGGAGGGTGGCGTAGGTGATGGTGGAGCCGTCGATCTCGACCGGTTCGAGGACCGCGCGCGGAGCGATGATGCCGGTGCGGCCCACGTTCCACTCCACCTCCAGCAGCCGGGTGATCTTCTCCACGGCCGGCAGCTTGTAGGCGATCGCCCAGCGCGGCGCACGCGAACCGGATCCGGCGGCCTCCTGATCGGCGGCGAGGTCGGCCTTGATGACTATCCCGTCGATCCCGAACGGCAACTCCGCCCGAAGCGCGGCGATCTCCTTGACCCGGGCCAGGACCTGCTCGGCGGTCTCCGCCGTGGTCCCGGGCACGGCGGTGGCGGCGGTGGTGTTCACGCCGAGTTCGCCGCACCGGGCCATCAGCTCGCTGTGCGCGGCCTCACCCAGCCGTGCCGCGAGGGCCCCCTCAGTGCCGGGCAGCGGCAGCAGGGCATAGCCGAAGAAGGTCATCGGCACGGTGTAGGCGCGGTCCTTGGCGCGCAGCGTGCCCGCCGCGGCGTTGCGCGGGTTCGCGAACGGCTGGCCGCCGTGCGCGGTGCGCACCTCGTTGGCGTGCTCGAACTGGGCTGTGGTCATCAGGACTTCGCCGCGCACCTCCACCGTGACCGGCTCGGCCAGTTCGGCCGGGAGGCCTTCGACGGTGCCGATGGCGTGCGAGACGTCCTCCCCGGCCGTCCCGTCGCCACGGGTGATCAGCCGGGTGAGGCGACCATGGGTGTATCGGGCGGCGATCGCGAGCCCGTCGAGCTTCGGCTCGACACCGAACCGTGTGACGTCATGGCCGATCCGCCGGGCCAGCGACGCGGTCCAGGCGGTGAACTCCTCCGGCGAGAACACGTTGTCCAGGCTCAGCATGGGCACCGTGTGCGGGACATCGCCCTCCGCGGCGCCACCGGCGACCTTCCCGGTCGGTGAGTCGGGCAGCACCTCGTCGGGATGAGCGGACTCCCACGCCGCGATGCCCCGCACGAGCCGGTCGTAGGTGTCGTCGTCCAGTACCGACGTGCCGCCCGTGTAGTAGGCGGCCGAAGCCTTCACGGCGTCCTCGACCGCCTGCGCGTAGGCGGCGGCATCCACGATCACTGCGGCTGGTGTTGTCATACCCGCCATCCTGCACGCCACCACTGACAACGCTCCGTCACGCGTCTGGCGCACGCCGGAAACCAGGTGACCGCGACGGCGGTGACCACTACGGTGAACTCGTTCAGGTGCGAAGGTTTCGGCTACTTCTCCTGTCAAGAGAGAGACACGGGTTCGAATCCCGTCGCCCGCCCCGGCGGGTGTCGTCCAGCGGCCCAGGACACTTACGTCGCCGACACCGATCCCGATCTCTGAACACCGCGACACGAGCCGTCCGCCACGGGGGAGTACAGGCGGACGGCTTCGTCGTGCGCGTAGGAGCGGCTGTCGGTGACGACGGCCCGCCGCTTCCGCCCCCGCCGGCCGCGGCTCGGCTCACTCGGGCGGCGCGGAACCCGGCGCGCCCACCCGTAGACCGTCCATCACGAGGTCCAGAAGGCGGGTGGCGCGCGGCTGCCAGTCCCCGTCCGCGTCGATCTGCCAGAGACCGGCGATGAAGAGGAAGAAGTCCTCCGGGGTCACTCCCGGGCGGATGGTGCCCGCTTTGTCGTTCGCCGCCAGGAGCAGCGCGGTGGCCGAGGACATCGCGCCGTGCCCCAGCCGGGTCAGGGTGCCGTGCGCGAGGGTGGTCGCGCGCAGGGCCTCGGCCAGGCCGACCTTGGTCATGGCGAACTGGGCGAGGCGGTCCATCCACTCCCGCAGGGCCCGGTCCGGCGCACGCGTCTCGAGCAGCTGCGCCGCGGTGTCGGCGACCTGCTGCACCTCGTGGCGGTAGATCTCCAGGAGGAGTGCCTCGCGATTGGGGAAGTTGCGGTAGAACGTCCCTTGCCCGACCCCCGCCTTCTTGGCGATCGAGCTGAGCGGGGTGTCCGCCGACCGTGTCAGCTCGGCCAGGGCCACCTCGAGAATGCGCTCGCGATTGCGTTGCGCGTCCGAGCGCAGCGGGGTGGCCTTCTTCTGCTGCACTCGGGCCTCCTTCTTCGTCCTCAGCCCTCCCAGGCGAGTACCTTGCTAAGCGGACAGCTGTCCGATAGGTTCGGGATGAACGGACAGCTGTCCGGTTAAGGGTTCACCATACCGCCGGATCCGGCCAGTGTGGACCATCGGTGCTCCCTTTTCCCGGCCCTCTCGCGACTTCCTTTCCCCCTCAGACAGGCGAAAGAAGGCTGATCATGGCCCCCACGACGTCCAGCGCCACGACCTCGACGTCCAGCACCATCACCCTGCACATCAACGGCGAGAAGTACACGCTGCCCGTCGACCGTCGCACCACCCTGCTCGACGCCCTGCGTGAGCGTCTCGATCTCACCGGTACCAAGAAAGGCTGCGATCAGGGCCAGTGCGGCGCCTGCACGGTGCTGCTCGACGGACGCCGGGCCGTCTCCTGTCTGCAACTCGCCGTCGCCGCCGAGGGACGCGAGATCACCACCATCGAAGGGGTGGCGGACGGTGAGCGGCTGCATCCCGTGCAACAGGCCTTCCTCGACCTCGACGGCTACCAGTGCGGCTACTGCACGCCCGGCCAGATCTGTTCGGCCCTCGCGGTGATCGAGGAGCACGCGGCGGGCTGGCCGAGCGCCGTGACCGCGGACGTGCGGCCCGAAGCGGGGGTTCCGCAGCTCACGCCCGAGGAGATCCGTGAGCGGATGAGCGGCAACCTGTGCCGGTGCGGCGCGTACGTGTCGATCGTCCAGGCCGTCGCGCGAGCGGCGCAGTCGTCCGATACACGGTCGTCCGATACACGGTCGCCCGAGACCAAGGAGGCGGCCGCATGAGGGAGTTCGACTACGAGCGCGCCTACGACGTCACCGGCGCGGTCGCGCTGCTGGGCGCCGACCCCGACGCGCGCTATCTCGGCGGTGGCACCAATCTCGTCGACCTGATGAAGAGCGGGGTGGAGCGGCCCGCCCGGCTCGTCGACGTGCGTGAACTCCCCCTCGACCGCGTCGAGTTCACAAGGAGCGGCGGGCTGCGGATCGGCGCGACCGTGACCAACAGCGACCTCGCCGCCCATCCCGACGTGCGGCGCCACTACCCGGCGTTGACCCAGGCCGTGCTGGCCGGGGCCTCCGGTCAGCTGCGCAACATGGCCACGGTCGGCGGAAACCTGCTCCAGCGCACCCGGTGCGGCTACTTCACCGATCTGGCGAAGCCCTGCAACAAGCGGGTCCCCGGCAGCGGTTGCCCGGCCGTCGAGGGCGAGCACCACAACCACGCCGTCCTCGGTGCCTCCGCGCACTGCGTGGCCACGCACCCCTCGGACATGGCCGTGGCCCTCACCGCCTTCGACGCCGTCGTCTCGTACGAAACGGCGGACGGGCCGGGGGAGTTGCCGCTCGCGGAGTTCTATCTGCCAGTGGGTGACACCCCGCACCTGGAGACCGCCCTGCCGCCCGGCGCGCTGATCACCGGCGTCACCCTGCCGGCCACCCCGGTCGCCGCCCGCTCCCGCTACCGCAAGGTGCGCGAGCGCGCCTCGTACGCGTTCGCGATCGGCTCGATCGCCGCCGCCCTCGACGTCCACGACGGTGTCGTACGCGAAGTGCGACTCGCCTTCGGGGCGGTGGCCTCCCGGCCGTGGCGGGCCCGTGCGGCCGAACGGGCGCTGACCGGGGGACCGGCGAGCGCCGAGGCCTTCGCCGCCGCCGCGGACGCCGAGCTCGCGGCCGCCCGGACGCTGCCCCACAACGGATACAAGGTGCCCCTGATGCGCAATCTCGTCGTGGCGATGCTGACCGAACTCACCGAGGAGGCGGCCCGATGACCGGTACGACCGCGACCACGACCACGACGACGGCGGCGAGCGCGACGTTCGGGGCCGTCGGTGCCGCGCACACCCGCGTCGAGGGCGTGGCCAAGGTCACCGGGGCGGCGCGCTACGCGGGCGAGGTCCCGTATCCCGAACTCGCCCACGGCTGGCTGGTGTTGTCCACCGTGGCCCGTGGCCGGATCCGCGCGGTGGAGTCCGCGCCCGTCCTCGCGATGCCGGGCGTCGTCGCCGTCCTGCATCACGAGAACGCCCCGCGGCTCAACGGCGACTACACGAACGCCTTCGGGGCGCCCGACCCGATCGCCCAGATCTTCCAGCACGACCGGGTCCCGTTCGTCGGCTGGCCGGTGGCGCTGGTCGTCGCCGAGACGACCGAGCAGGCCAGGGAGGCCGCCGAGGCCCTCGTCGTCGCGTACGACGAGGAGCCGTACGACGTCGTGTTCGCCGCCGGGCTCCCCGGGGTGTACGCGCCGGAGAGCGCCCCCGCCGCGCACAAGGGCGACCTGGAGGCCGAACTCGCCGCGTCCGCCGTCGTCGTGGACGCCGAGTACAGCACTCCGGAGGAGCACCACAGCCCCATGGAGCCGCACGCGGCGATCGCACGCTGGGACGGCGGCCGGCTCGAGGTCATCGACTCCAACCAGGGCAGCAGGTTCGTGGCGGACGAGCTCGCGAAGCTGTTCTCGCTCGACCCCCAGTCGGTGCGGGTGCGCTCGGAACACGTCGGCGGCGGCTTCGGCTCCAAGGGCACCCGCCCCCACTCGGTCGCCGCCGCGATGGCCGCGACCGTCCTCCAGCGCCCCGTGCGCGTCGTACTGACCCGCCGCCAGATGTTCTCGCTGGTCGGCTACCGCAGCCCCACGGCCCAGCGGGTCAGGCTCGGCGCCGACGCGGACGGCCGGCTGCGCGCGTTCGACCACCGGGCCGAGTGCCTCACCTCGACCGTGTACGAGTTCGTCGAGCGGTGCGCCGAGTTCGGGCGCGCGATGTATGACTCCGACGCGCACTACTCGCAGACCCGTGTCGTACCGCTCGACGTGCCGACCCCGAGCTGGATGCGGGCGCCGGGCGAGGCGCCGGGCTCGTTCGCGCTGGAGTCCGCGCTCGACGAACTCGCCGAGAAGTGCGGACTCGACCCGATCGCGCTGCGCGCCCGCAACGAACCGGCCGTCGGCCCCGTCTCCGGGCTGCCGTTCAGCGGCCGCAACCTGCTCGCGTGCTTCGAGGAGGGGGCCCGTCGGTTCGGCTGGGCGGACCGTGACCCGCGTCCCGGTGTCCGCCGCGAGGGCCGCTGGCTGCTCGGGACCGGCACGGCAGCGTCCACGTTCCCCGTGCTGTCCGCCCCGTCCACGGCGGCCGTGACGGCCGAGCAGGACGGCAGCTTCACCGTACGGATCACCGCGTCCGACATCGGGACCGGGGCCCGGACCGCGCTCACCCTGATCGCCGCGGACGCGCTGGAGGTGGCGCCGGAGCGCATCCGGATGCGCATCGCGGACAGCGACTTCGGCTTTGCGATGATCGCCGGCGGCTCGATGGGCACGCGCTCCTGGGCCTGGGCGATCAGGGTCGCGGCGGACGAGCTGCGCGAGCGGCTGGCCCTGGGCGGCGGCATTCCGCCGGAGGGGATCACGGCACGCTCGGACACCTCACAGGCGGTCGGCGCGCTGGAGCAGAAGGAACGGCACTCCTTCGGGGCCCAGTTCGCCGAGGTCGCCGTCGATGTCACCAGCGGGGAGGTGCGGGTGCGGCGGATGCTCGGCATCTTCGCGGCCGGCCGGATCGTCAACCCGTTGACCGCGCGCGGGCAGTTCGTCGGAGGCATGATCTGGGGCCTGTCCATGGCCCTGCACGAGGAGGCTCACCGGGACCGGGCAAGCGGCGGCCATGTCGGCGCCGACCTCGCCGGCTACCACTTCTCCGCGCACGCCGACGTACCCGACATCGAGGCGGACTGGGTGGACGACCCCGACCCCGGGGACCCGGTCGGCATCAAGGGCATCGGCGAGATCGGGGTCGTCGGAGCGGCGGCGGCGATCGCCAACGCGGTCTGGCACGCGACGGGTGTACGTCACCGGAATCTGCCGATCCGCCCGGACCGGGTGCTGCTGGCGGGCACGGGAGGGGACGGGGATGCTTGACATCGCCGACGAGCTGAACCGGTGGGCCGAGGAGGGCCGGGACTTCGCCGTCGCCACCGTCGTGAGTGTCGGCGGCAGCGCCCCGCGCGGCCCCGGAGCCGCCCTCGCGGTCGACAGCGGCGGCACGGCCATCGGTTCGGTCTCCGGCGGCTGTGTGGAAGGCGCCGTGTACGACCTGTGCGTCCAGGCGCTCCAGGACGGCCGGACGGTGCTGGAACGGTTCGGCTACAGCGACGAGGACGCCTTCGCGGTGGGGCTGACCTGCGGCGGGGTCATCGAGGTCCTGGTCACCCCGGTGCGCGCGGACGCGCCTGAGCGGCCGGTGTACGCGGCGGCGCTGGCGGCCGCGTCCCGGGGCGAGGCGGCGGCCGTCGCCCGGGTGGCCCGGGGACCGGTGGAGCTGCTGGGGAGGGTGCTGCTCGTCCGTCCCGACGGCTCGTCCGACTCCTCCGGGGCATCCGACTCCTCCGGAGCATCCGACTCCGCCGGGGCATCCGACCCGTCCCGGTCGTCCACGTCGTACGCGGGAGGTCCGGGCGTCTCCCACGAGGGGAGTCTCGGCGGTCGTCCGGAGCTGGACCGCACGGCGGCGGCCGAGGCACGAGCCCTGCTGGCGGCGGGCCGCACCGGCACCCTCGAACTGTCGGAGGACGGCGCGCGCTGCCCGGGTGGCGTGACCCTGCTCGTCGAGTCGAGCGTGCCACCGCCCCGAATGATCGTCTTCGGCGCCGTGGACTTCGCGACGGCGCTGGTACGGGTGGGCAGGTTCCTCGGCTATCACGTGACCGTGTGCGACGCCCGCCCGGTCTTCGCCACCCGGGTCCGCTTCCCCGACGCCGACGAGATCGTGGTCGACTGGCCGCACCGCTACCTCCGGCGCACCGTGACCGACGACCGCACGGTCCTGTGCGTGCTCACCCACGACGCCAAGTTCGACGTACCGCTGCTGGAGGCGGCCCTGCGGATGCCGGTGGCGTTCGTCGGCGCCATGGGGTCACGCCGCGCGCACGAGGACCGTGAGCGGCGGCTGCGTGAAGTCGGCCTCGGCGAGCGGGAGTTGGCCCGCCTGAGATCCCCGATCGGGCTCGACCTCGGGGCCCGTACGCCGGAGGAGACCGCGCTGTCCATCGCGGCGGAGATCGTCGCGGCCCGGGAGGGCGGGACAGGCGCTCCACTGACCGGCTCCAGGACACCGATCCACCGCGACGGGGGCGGACGGGGGACCGGCGCGGCGGGGACGCGGGAGGCTGCCTGAGAAGGGCGCGTGCGGTCCAACGACTCAAGCGCGAGGTGCACGGGTCGACCACCCTGGAGGTACCGCCGGTGCCCGGCCGGCGCGACCTGGGAGGTTGGAATGGACACCATGCACGCGGTGCGCGGCCACCGACGGGGCGGCCCCGAGCAGCTGACGTACGAGATCGCCCCGCGCCCGGTGCCGGGCCCGGGAGAGGTCCTGGTCGGGGTGCGGTCCGCGTCCATCACGCCGGACGAACTGGTCTGGGACGCGACCTGGACCGACAGCTTCGACGACAGCGGCAGCGAGCGGGTGCCCGTCGTGCCGTCCAAGGAGGTGTCGGGTGTCGTCGCCGAGCTCGGCCCCGAGGTGTCGGACTGGAAGGTCGGCGACGAGGTGTACGGGCTGATCCCGTTCACCCGGGACGGGGCCGCGGCGGAGTTCGTCGCCGTCCCCGCGGCCGTACTCGCCGCCAAACCGGCCCGGCTCGACCACGACCACGCGGCGGCGCTGCCGCTGGCCGGGCTGACGGCCTGGCAGGGCCTGGTCGTGCACGGTGGCCTGCGCCCCGGTGCCCGGGTGCTGGTGCAGGGCGGTGCGGGCGGGGTGGGCTCCTTCGCGGTGCAGGTCGCGGTCGCGCTCGGTGCCTCGGTCACCGCGACGGCCGGCGCCGAAGCCGCCGATTTCGTACGCGAGCTGGGCGCCGAGCAGGTCGTCGACTACCGGAGCGAACGCTTCGAGGAGCAGGTCAAGGACGTCGACCTGGTCTTCGACACCGTCGGCGGCGACACCCAGGAGCGCTCCTGGCAGGTGTTGCGTCCCGGCGGCCGTCTGGTGAGCATCGTCGCCCCGCCCGACGCCACGAAGGAGGGCGGCAGGTTCTTCGTCGTGGAACCGGACCGCTCCGGGCTGGAGGAGTTGTCCCGCCTGGTCGCGGACGGCGAACTGACTCCGCCTGTCGACCGCGTCTTCCCCCTCGCCGAGACCGCGCAGGCGTACGCGGCACTGGAGCGGGGCCACCGCCGGGGCAAGATCGTGCTGCACGTTTCCTGAGCCGACGCCGGACACCGCACCTCGTCGAGGTGTGGCCGTGGCTCAGGAAGCCGAGGCCGGTCGCGCGAGCCAGTCGTACGCGGTCTGTGCGGTGAACTCGCGCTGACCGCCGCGCAGCAGCAGACCCGCCGTGGCGAACGCCGGGTCGTCGGCCTGTGCGGCGACGTACGGGACGGCGATGCAGCGCATCCCGGCCGCGTGTGCGGCGGCGGCGCCCGGAGCGGCGTCCTCCAGGACCACGCAGTCCGCCGGGTCGGCCTCCAGCCGGCGCGCCGCTTCGAGGAAGACGTCCGGGGCGGGCTTGCCGTGCGCGACCTCGTCGGCCGAGACGACGGTCGTCAGATGGGCGGCCAGGCCGGTGCCCGTCAGGATCGCCTCGATGGCGGCGGGCGAGGAGCCCGAGGCCACGGCCATCGAGGCGCCCTCGGCGGTCAGCAGTTCCACGAACTTCCGCATCTCCGGGTACACGTGCGTGGCGGCGCGGGCCAGCTCGAGATAGCGGCGGTTCATGTCGGCGAGCAGGGCGTCCAGCGGGGGCCGCAAGCCGTAGCGGTCCTTCCAGAGCGCCACCGTCTCCCGGGTGCTGATGCCGACGTAGCGCTCGTGCTCGGCCCAGGTGAAGTCGGTGATGCCCTGCTCGGCGAGCGTCTGACGGCCGGCCTCGAAATAGTTCGGCTCGCTGTCCACGAGCGTGCCGTCGAGATCGAAGATGACCGAAGTGCGGCCGAGAGTGCTCATGGGGTCCAGGATGCCAAGGGAGGGCCGAGCGCGGCCGATCACCCCTGTGTCGCCGGTCAGTTTCTCGTTGCTCGCCCGATCGACTCCACCAGTGGCAGCACCCGGTGCGGAACCCGCTCGCGCAGCGCCACCTCGGTGCGGGTGCGGACGACGCCGGGCATGCTGATGAGCGCCTGGATCACGTCCTCCAGGTGGGCGTTGTCGCGCGCCACGACCCGGGTGAGCAGATCGCCGCCGCCCGTGATCGAGAACGCCTCGATGATCTCCGGTACGGCGGCCAGCGCGTCGCCGACCTCGTCGAGGTGGCCCTGTGTGACCTCGATGTGCACGAAGGCGAGGACGGGGTGGCCGAGCGCCGCGGGGGACAGCGAGGGACCCGTACCGGTGATCACCCCGTCCCGTTCCAGCCGGTCGAGGCGGGCCTGGAGGGTGCCGCGGGCGACACCGAGCATGCGGGCGTACTCGCGCACGCTGGTACGCGGCTGCTCCAGCAGCAGCCGCAGGATGCGGGTGTCGAGTTCGTCCACGGCCATGATCCACCGGCCTCCCTGCCGCCTGGGCTGATCTTCTTCGACCGTACCAATGGCTCAGCCCGCCGTGAGCCCGGTGGGCCGGTTCACCCCTCCCGCTCACCTTGTCCGCCGCGCCGCGTTTGCCGGTGCGCCGCCCACCGCGTTACCTGGAGGGGTGGCGCAAGGCCCGAGGAGCGGCGAGGAGCGACGATGATCACGCAGGAGCAGGTCGACCGAATCCTCCGGCTCGCCGGGAACGGGCTCCCGTTCGTCTCCCTCTACCTTCCGGTGGAACCGGACCGGCCCGGCCGTCGTACGCACCGGGCCCGGCTGAACAGTCTGCTGGAAGGCGTCAGGCCGCTCGCGGACGACCGCTCGCTGGAGCACGCCGTACGACTCTCGCTGCGCGACGACATCGCGAAGATCGAGCAGAGGCTCGGCGAGGAACCCCAGCGGCCCGGCACCGTCGTCGTCTTCTCCTGCAGTGGCAACGGCGTCTACGAGGAGGTGTGGCTGCCGCGCGCCACCCACGAACGCGTCGTGGTGGACGCGGACCCCTACGTCCGCCCGATGCTGGCGGTACTCGACGAGTACGACCGCACCTGCGCGGTCGTCGTGGACGAGGCCACCGCACAGGTCTGGGAGTACCACCTCGACGAGGTCCGGAAGCTGGAGGCGATCCGCGACCGGACGCTGCGGGCGCCCGAGCACGCCGCGGGGCTCGACGAGGTCCGGGTCCGCGACAGGGCCGACGAGATGAGCAGAAGGCACTACCGGCGGCTCATCGGCGAGCTCAAGCGCCTGTTCAAGGAGGGGGGCTTCGATCTGCTGGCCGTCGGCGGGCACCCCTATCAGGTACCGGCCTTCATCGAGTTCCTCCCCCGTGACCTGCACGACCGGCTCGTCGGCCGCTTCACCGTCGACCGCGACACCGCGACCGCCGCCGACATCCGGGACAAGGTACGCGTCCTTGTCACCGACCGCGCGTACCAGGAGCAGGAGCGGCTGGTCGGCGAGATCCTCGAGGCCGTCGCGACCAAGCATCACGCGACGGTCGGACTCGACGACACCCTGTGGGCGGGGTCGCTGGCCGCGATCCGGACGCTGGCCGTGGACGCGGAGGCCGTCGCCCCGGGAGTCGTCTGCGACCGCGACGGGCTGCTCGCCCGCACCGGGGAACAGTGCCCGCTCTGCGGAGACGCCCTGCGCGAGGTCCCCGACGTCATCGAGGAACTGGTGAAGACCGTCATCGAGGACGGCGGCGAGGTCCGCCACATCGAGATGGAGACGGACCTGCGCACGCACCTGACCGGGGCCCTGCTGCGCTTCGAGCTCCCCCCGCACCCGGTCGACACGGAGTGATGCCAATGGCATCCACATGGCTCCCCTCTCCGCTCGGTGACTGTGCCAATGGCTCAGTGCTCCGGAGTCCACTTGAGCCAACAGCCCCGATGATGCTCTGATGGGCAGGTCGATGGCGCTGCGGGACCCCCGCGGCGCCTTTTGCATGCCTGAAGTACAGGCTGAGCTCAAGGGGCGGGGAAACAGTGCTGAAGAGGGTGTTCGTGGCACCGGACCCGGGCCGGCTGCGGCTGCGCGGCGCCATCCGGGCCGTCCTCGGCATCGGCCTGGCGGTGGCCCTGTGCGGTGCGACCGGCTCCTCCCTCGCGGGCGCGGTCGCGGGAGGACTCGCGGCGCTGCTCGCCCTCTTCACGGTCACCGACGCCACGGTGCGCGGACAGCTGGCGACGACGGCGCTGCTGCCCGTGGTGGGTCTTCCGGTCCTCACTCTCGCGGCCACCCTGCACGACCAGCCGGCGGCACGCGGCGCGGCCTTCCTCGCCGTCGTCGGCGCCGGTGTGTACGCCCGGCGCTGGGGCGCGCGCGGCCATGCCCTCGGCGTCTTCGGGTTCATGGCCTTCTTCATGGCGCAGTTCCTGCACACCGTGCCGGCGCGACTGCCCGAGCTGTACGGCGCCGTACTGCTCGCCCTCCTCGCCTCCTCGGCGGTCCGATTCGGACTGTGGTGCTACGAGCGCCGGATGCCGCCCGCCGGGGCGCCCGCCCCCTCGGCCGGCCGGGGCCTCGCCCGTCCCACCACCCGCCAGGCGGTCCAGGCCGTCGTGGCCGCCGCCTTCGCCCTGGGTGTCGGAAGCCTGCTGTCCCAGGAGCGCTGGTACTGGGCCGTCGGCGCCGCCTGGTGGATCTTCGTCAACACCACCTCGCGCGGCGAGACCCTGATCCGCGGCTACCGCCGGGTCCTCGGAACGGTGATCGGCATCGCCCTCGGGGCCTCGGCCGTCGTCCCCCTGCACGGTGCGCCCGTACCGACCGTGGCCCTGCTCGCCGTGTGTGTGTTCGTCATCTTCTACAGTGCCGCGGTCTCGTACACCTGGATGATGCTCGCGGTGACGGTGATGGCCGAGCTGCTGTACGGGATGTTCGGCGTGCTGGACCAGCATCTGGTCGTCCTGCGTCTGGCGGAGACCGGCATCGGGGCGATCGGCGCCGCGCTGGCGGTGCTGCTCGTGCTGCCGATCACCACGCACGCCACGACGGACGCCTGGATCGTGCGGGCGATCCAGTGCGTCCACGCCTGCACGACCGAGGCCGCGGCCCGGCTGAACGGCTCCGCCACCGCCGACCCCGCGGCACGCGTCGCGGAGCTGGAGACGGTGCTGAACAAGGTACGGCTCTCGCTCACGCCCCTTCTGCACCCCCTCAATCCCCTGCGCGCCCGTGGCCGCAGGGCGCGCCAGGTCCTCGCGGCGCTGAACACCTGCGCGCGGGAAGTACGGGGCCTCGCCGCCATCGCGTCGGACCCCGTGGCCTCCAGCGACCACCGCCTCACCGTCGCGTGCGAGCGCGTCGAGAGGGCCGTCGAGGCACTCACCTCACCCGAACCGCGGCGGATCACGGTCCAGGCCGGAACACCTCCCCTGGAAGAGCCGGTACTCGCACACCTGCACGGGCTCGAGCGGGCACTCGCCGAACTCGCCGCGCCCCTCCTGCACCCCCGTGCTTCGAACCCCGTTCGCGTCTGACACGCGAGGCACGTGCACGGACCACGTAGAGGGTGGATCACCGCCCGGGCGGGGTAACCCCGCGGCTATCGGACGCACGGAACCCGCGGACCGTGCGGGAGCGGCCCGCGGGCCAAGCCGCTTGGGGGTGGCACCATGCGGGACTTCCCGCGAGGAACCGGACAGGAAGAGCGCTTCGGCGACGACGGGAGCGCGCGGCACCCGACGCCGTGGGCCGAGGGGCCGGGCGGCTGGCTGGACCGTGTTCCGGCAGGTCGCAGGACGCACGGCGCGACCCCGACGGTGCTGCCGCACGCCATCGGTTCCCGGCGGGCGGAGCCGTCCGTCCCGGGTCTCGGCGGGCGCCTGATACCCGTGCCGGGCCGTTCCGCCGCCCCGACGTCGCACGACGACTCACCGCCGTACGCACTCCTGCGCGCCGCCGCCGAGTTCCTCACCCTCCGCCACACCGAGGAGTGCCTCGGCGACCCGGCCCGGCGCATCGCCGCCGCGCGGGCCGAGATCGCGGAGACCGGCACCTACCGCCACACCACCGAGGAACTCGTCTTCGGTGCCCGCGTCGCCTGGCGCAACGCCAACCGCTGCATCGGGCGCCTGTACTGGCGCTCCCTGTGCGTCCGTGACCGCAGGGACGTGCGGACGGCCGAGGACGTCGCCGAGGCGTCGGCGGACCATCTGCGGGAGGCTGCGGGCGAGGGCCGGATCAGGGCGCTCATCACCGTCTTCGCGCCCGACCGGCCGGGCCGCCCAGGGCCACGGATCTGGAACGAACAGCTCATCCGGTACGCCGGTTACGCCCGCCCGGACGGTGGCGTGACCGGCGATCCGCGCAACGTGGGCCTCACCGCGCTGGCCCGGCGGCTCGGCTGGCCCGGCGGCCCCGGCACCCCGTTCGACGTCCTGCCGCTGGTGGTCCAGGGCGCCGACGGCAAGCCCGACGACCGACCCCGCTGGTTCACGCTGCCGCAGGACGCGGTGCTCGAAGTGGAACTCGACCACCCCGAGTACACCTGGTGGCGCTCGCTCGGACTGCGTTGGCACGCCGTGCCCGCGCTCGCCAACATGTGCCTGGAGATCGGCGGCATCTGCTACCCGGCGGCCCCGTTCAACGGCTGGTACATGGGCACCGAGATAGGCGCGCGCAACCTCGCCGACACCGACCGCTACAACCTCCTGCCCCACCTCGCCGACCGCCTGGGCCTCGACACCCGCACCGACCGCTCGCTGTGGAAGGACCGCGCGCTCGTCGAACTCAACCGGTCCGTCCTGCACTCCTTCGACCGCGCGGGCGTCACCGTCACCGACCACCACACCGAGTCCCGGCGCTTCCTCACCCACCTCGGCCGCGAGGAGCGCAAGGGCCGCCGGGTCGGCGCGGACTGGTCATGGATCGTGCCGCCCATCTCCGGCAGCGCCACCCCCGTCTTCCACCGCACCTACGAGACCGTGGAACGGCATCCGGCGTACGTCCACCACCCGGAGGCGCGCGCACGGGCGCTCGGGGAGGCGGGCGGGCCCTTGGTCTAGACCGTTGGTCTCCGACTGCTACCGTCGGCCCCGGACAGCGCGGGACCGAGAGGGGAACGGCAGTGGCAGACGGCGGCACGCGGGAACAGCGGGCGTTCATCGGCTCGTTCACGGCGGCGGGAGGCCCCGGCGTCCTCACCGCGGCCGTGGACCGCGGCAGCGGCGCGCTGACCCTCCTGAGCGCGGTGGACGGCGTACCCGATCCCTCGTACCTCGCCCTGTCGCCCGCCCGCGACATGCTCTACGCGGTCAGCGAGACGGCCGACGGCGCGGTGGCCGCGTACCGCGTGGACGGCGACGAACCGAAGCCGGCCGGGCCGTTGGTCTCCGTCGGAGGCGGCGGCCCCACGCACCTCAGCGTGTTCGCGGGACACGTCCTGACCGCCAACTACGGCTCCGGCAGCGTCACCGCCCTGCCCGTGCGCGACGACGGCACGCTCGTCGGCGCCGCCTCCAGCGTGCTCCAGCACAAGGGCCGCGGCCCGCACACCCGGCGCCAGCAGAGCCCGCACGCCCACCAGGTACAGCCCGACCCGAGCGGGCGCTGGGCCGTCAGCGTCGACCTCGGCACGGACTCCGTGCGGGTGTGCGCGCTGGACGGCGGCCGGCTCACGCTGCACCGCGAGATCGCGCTGCGCCCCGGCTCCGGGCCCCGCCACCTGGCCTTCCATCCGCGCGGCGAACACGCGTACGTGCTCAACGAACTCGCCCCCACGGTCACCGTCTGCCGCTGGAGCGCCCAGGAAGGCTCTCTGCGCCCCGTCGGGGAGACGCCGGTGCTCTCGGGGGTCCCGGACGGTGACGCGTACCCCTCGGGCATCGTGGTGTCGCCCGACGGGCGCTTCGTGTGGACCGCCACCCGCGGCCAGGACGTCGTCTCCGTGCTCACGCCCGACGCGGTGGGCGAAGGGCTGCGGCTGGTCGCCACGGTGCCGTGCGGCGGCACCTGGCCGCGCGCGCTGGCCCTCGACCCCTCGGGGCGCTTCCTGTACGCCGCCAACGAGCGCTCGGGGGACGTGACCTGGTTCGCGGTCGACCCGGACACCGGGGTGCCGCGACGGGGCGGCTCGGTGGAGGTTCCGGCCGCGTCCTGCGTGGTCTTCGGCTGACCCGCCCGTCGGTGGCCCGCTGCCGAGGCGCGAACCGCCGACGTACTAGTCGCAGACGTACGAGAGAGCCGACGAGAGAAGGGCCCGCTCCTGTGAGAGGAGCGGGCCCTTCGACGTGCGTGGGGTGGTGCCTGGGCGGTCAGCGGACCGGCGCGCCCTGCGGCTGCTGCGGGGCGATGCCCAGCGCCGTCGTGTACTTGGCCAGCGCGAGTTTGCCGATCGCCGGGTACGGGCCGAGCGCCTCGGCGGCGGAGCAGCCCGCCTCCTTGGCGGCCGCGTCCAGCAGACCGGCGTCGATCTCCGGTCCGATCAGGTACGGAGCCAGGGCGAGCTGCTGGGAACCCGAGCCGCGCAGCTGCTCGGCGGTGGCCGCGATCGCGCCCTCCTCGTCCAGCGCCGCCGCCATCACCGGCACGGCGAGCCGCGCGGCGAGCAGCATGCCGGTGATCCCGGCCGCCTGTACGGCCTCCTCGCCGCCCACGGAGGCGAGGATGATGCCGTCGGCGGCCGTGGCCACGGTGAACAGCCGGGCACGGTCGGCGCGCGCCAGACCCGCCTCGGACAGACGCACGTGCAGCGCCTCCGCGAGCAGCGGGTGGGGGCCGAGAACGTCGGTCAGGTCGGCTGCGATCCGGCTCTCCATGACGGCCTGGCGGACCCGGCGCAGCAACGCGTTGTCCGGGCCGGCGAGCAGGGGCACCACGACGGCGACGGGGCCGTCGGGCTCGGTCACGTCCGCACCGGCGGCACGGGCCTGCTCATAGCGGGCGGTGCGCTCCTCGGCGGCACGCGTGAGCACGGACTGCAGCGTGGGGAACTCGGCGTCGTCCCCGTCGAGGTACCCGATCCGGGCGTCGAGGCCGGGCAGCTCGGAGCGCGCGATGCTCACGACCTCCTCGGCGAGGCTGCGCGTGGCCGCGCTGGAGGTGCCCGGCACCGCGAGGACGAGCGCAGGCGCGCCCTCGGGAGCCGCCAGCGGCTCGGGTCGGCGGTGCCGCCCGGGCTGGCGAGGTCGCGGCATTCGTACTGGCAGGCCGGACGCGGGCCCAGTGGGGGAGCTCATGGCGACGCATGTTACTGGTTTCTTGGGCTCCCCTGTTCGGGGAGGGTGCAGGTGAGCGGTATCCGTCCCCTTTTGTCTGATGAGTTACGCGTGGATCAGAAATGATCGGTGTGGCCGGACTCGCCGGTGCTGTGGTGCTCCTGTGGCGACCCGTGCGGGAGTCAACTTCACTTGTCCGACAGGGTGGATGAATCCTCCTTTCGGGGAGCGGATGGTGAGGTTGTGCCCTTTTCGGTCATCACGTAAAGCATGTGTTCGTCGCGGGGGAGCGTGAGCCGGTCGCCCGCCAGGTCGACGGCGATACGTACGGCGCCGTCCAGCGGGGTGCCCGCGGCCGGTACCTGCCGGGCGTGCGGCAACCGCTGCGTCAACTCCGCGCGCAGCGGTACGAGGAGGGGGTCGCCCATCTTGAACAGGCCCCCGGTGAGGGCGACCCGGTCCTCCCCGGTGTCCGGGCAGACGGCGGCCGCGGAGTCGGCCAGGTGCCGGGCGGCGGCGCGCAGCACGTCGCGCGCGACGGGGTCGCCGACGGCGGACGCGGCGCACGCGGCCACTTCGGGCGCGAAGGAGGCGAGTACGGCGGGCCGGTCGGTGCGTGGATACAGCTTGCCCGGCAACCCGGCCACCGGCCCGAACATCTCCTCGGCCCGCGCCAGCAGCTCCGTCGACCCGCCCTGGCGCCCGTCGAAGGCCCGCAGGGCCGCTTCGAGCCCGGCGCGGCCGATCCACGCCCCACCGCCGCAGTCGCCGAGCAGATGGCCCCAGCCGTCCGCCCTTCGCCAGCTGCCCAGATCGGTGCCGATCGCGATCATGCCGGTGCCCGCGGCGATCACCGCGCCCGGCCGGGGGCCGAGCGCCCCCACGTACGCGGTCACCGCGTCGGCGGCCAACGCGAGCCGCCGCACGCCGAGTTCGCGCTCGAGCGCGGAGGGCAGCTCGGCGCGCAGTGCGTCGCCGAGGGTGGCGAGACCCGCCGCTCCGACGGCGACGGCCCCGAGTTCCTCCGTCCCGGTGGCGGCCATCAACTCCCGGGCCATCGGCAGCAGTTGCTCCAGCAGATGTCCGGCGTCGATGCCGCGCGGGCCGGTGCGGACCGGCTCCTTGGAGGTCAGCGGAACGCCGACGACATGCCCGTGCACGGCCAGTGCCGCGCGCAGCCCCGAGCCACCCGAGTCCACCGCCAGCACACCGGCCGACACGTGGGAGGGACGCAACAGGCTCCCCTCCTCTCTGCTGACCGGCCGGCTGGGTGATCGGTTGGGCGATCGGCTGGACCGGCTCGATGATCTCGGCGCGGTGGAAGACTAGCGCCGAGAGGCGGGTCCGCGCGCGGCGCTCGGCCGTGTGAATCCGTATGAATGCGTCACGGCGTGTGCCAGTAGAGTGGCACGTCGTGGCACCACGACCCTTGCATGAACTCATCGAAGCAGGCTGGGCGAAGGCTCTGGAACCTGCGGCCGAACGAATCGCCGCCATGGGGGACTTCCTCCGGGCCGAGATAGCGGCGGGCCGGACCTATCTCCCGGCCGGGGCGAATGTCCTGCGGGCCTTCCAGCAGCCCTTCGACGACGTCCGCGTGTTGATCGTCGGCCAGGATCCCTACCCCACGCCGGGGATGGCCATCGGGCTGAGTTTCGCCGTGTCGCCCGAGGTGCGTTCACTGCCGGGCAGCCTGGAGAACATCTTCCGGGAACTGCACACGGACCTGGGGCTGCCCAGGCCGTCCAACGGCGATCTGACGCCCTGGACCGAGCAGGGGGTGCTGCTGCTCAACAGGGCGCTGACGACGGCGCCCCGCCAGCCCGCGGCGCACCGGGGCAAGGGCTGGGAAGAGGTCACGGAGCAGGCGATCCGGGCGCTGGTCGCGCGGGAGAAGCCGCTGGTGTCGATCCTGTGGGGGCGTGACGCCCGCAATCTGCGGCCGCTGCTCGGGGATCTCCCGGCGATCGAGTCCGCGCACCCCTCACCGATGTCGGCCGATCGCGGCTTCTTCGGCTCGCGTCCGTTCAGCCGGGCCAACGAGCTGTTGGAGAGGCAGGGCGTCCAGCCGGTGGACTGGCGCCTGCCGTAGAGCGGTCGCCGGATCTCGTGCCGCCCGCGCGGGTTTTGGGGGCGGGGCGGTGCCCGCCGGAGGGCGGCGTCGGCCGCCGTCTCGTCGCACTTCAGACCGTCGTCGACGACGGCGACGATCCACCCCGCGGCCACGAACACCGTCCGCGGGGTGGGCGAGCGCCTCGTCCTTGGGGCAGGCGCTGGGCCAACCGGCGTGTCCGGCCGACTACTTCGCGCCGGGCGCGCTGGTCATCCGGACCGGGTCGGCGGCCGAGGCGGTCCACGCTTTCGGGCGGCGTCGTGCAACCCCGCCAGCGCCGAGCGCGTCGACGTGCACGAGACTGTGCTCCGCGACTGCGTTCCGCAGCTCGTCCGCACCGACCCGGGAGGGACCAACAGCATGATCATTTTTGGCACCAGGGGATACCTGTACCAGCTCGCGATACTGACGCTGGTGTGTGGCCGCTGCGGCAATCCCTCGGCGCACACGCTCCGCAAGCGTGTCACGAAGTTCACGCTGTTCTTCGTGCCGCTGTTCCCGATCTCGTCGAAGTACGCGACGCAGTGCACTTTCTGCGGCGCGGAGCAGAAGGCGACCAAGGAGCAGGCGGAGCAGCTGCAGGCGCAGGCCGCGAGCGCGCACGCCGCCCAGCAGTACGGCCAGCCGCAGCAGCCCCAGCAGCCGTACCAGGCCTGAGCCGGGGGCGGGGGCCGGCGCGGCGGTACGTCGACGGCGCCGTGCTCCCCGCGGACGGCGCCGGTCCGCCGCCGACCCCTTCCGTATGAGTCGTCCAGGCTGCATTCCGTGCCGCATCGGTCGGAAATGCCCCTCGCGGGGCAATGATGAACTACTTGGACATGGCGTCTCGACGGAAGGGAGCCCTCTCATGGGTCTGATCGGATCGATCGGCCTGATCCTGCATCCCCGGCGCAATCCGGGACCGGTCATCGAGTCGGTCGTGCAGTGGGCCCGCAAGAACGATGCCGAGGTGCTGGGGCTGCCGGACGAGGTGGGCCGTATCGACTGCAGCGCCGTGGCCGTACCGGATCAGGACCTCGTCGCCCGGGCCGATCTGATCGTCAGTCTCGGCGGGGACGGGACCATGCTCCGTTCCATGAGGCTGCTGTCCGGAAGCGACACTCCGGTGCTCGGCGTCAACCTGGGCCGGTTGGGCTTCCTCGCGGAGATCGATGTCGACGAGCTCCAGTCGGCGCTGGACCGGATCGACAGCGGCCAGTTCACCACCGAGGCCCGGATGGCCGTACGCACGCGCCTCCCGGACGGGCGCGAGGTCCGTGCGTTCAACGACATCGCCCTCGTACGGGTACCCGGCAGCGGCATGGCCGCCATCGCGATCCGGCTCCAGGGCGAGGAGTTCATCCGCTACGCCGCCGACGCCGTCGTGGTCTCCACCTCGACCGGATCCACGGCGTACAGCTTCGCCGCGGGCGGCCCGATCCTCTCGCCCCGGGTGGAAGCCATCCTGGTCGTCCCCGCCAGTGCGCACTCGTCGTTCGACCGGGCGCTCGCCCTGCCCGCGGACGAGGACGTCACCCTCGAACTGCTCCCCACGACCGGGCGACTGGCGGTCGAGGTCGACGGCGAGGTGCTCGGCTACCTCGACGCGGGCGACTGGGTCACCGTGTCGGCATGCCCCGCGGCGGCTCATGTCGTGCGTCTGGGCGGTACGACGTTCTACCAGCGAGCACGCAGAAAACTCGGCATCAAGGGAAGTATCGAAGCGGGCGCGCGAGCCTCTCAGGACCCCGCCGACCCCTCGACGGGGCCCTGAGGAGCGGGCTGAGGAGCGCGTCTTGAGCGGCACAGCGGCCGACCCGACGGAGGCGGCCTTGTAAGGTGGGCCGCCGGCGGAAGGGCCCATGTCATGACCGCACCGCAGACCCGGCGGCCGACGCTGGTGGTCGTCCACGCGCATCCGGACGACGAGGCCAGTCGGACGGGCGGCACGCTCGCCCGCTACGCGGCCGCCGGGGTTCGTACGGTTCTCGTCACCTGCACCGACCGTGCGCAGGGCGACGATGGAGGGGACGGCAAGCCCGGGCACCGCGACCACGAGCCGGCGCAGGTCGCCGCACGGCGCTCCCGCGAGCTCGCCGAGTCGGCGGCCGCGCTCGGCGTCAGTGACCTGGTCCGGCTGAATTACCCCGACTCCGGCGTGCCCGACTCGGCGGACGACATCGATCCGCGCGCGTTCAGCAGGATGGAGGGCGAACCGGTCGTCCGGCGGCTCGAGGCGCTCATGCGGGAGTACCGGCCGGATGTGATCGTGACGTATCCGCCCAACGGGTTCTCGTACCATCCCGATCATGTCCGTACGCACGAGCTGACCGTCGCCGCCTTCGAGTGGATCAAGCGGTCCGGCGGATTTCCCGGCGAGGAGGGCGGCCGGCACCCGCGGAGCCTGCCGAGGCTGTAATACATCGCCGTGTCGCTCTCGAGTCTGAAAACGGTGCGGGCCCTGGCGGAGGCCGCCCTCGGACCCGACGCCTGGATCCCCCCGCTCGACGTCGCCGTCGACGACGACAGCGTGACCGCGGCCGTGGACGTCTCCGACTTCTGGCCCCACAAGCTGAGGGCCCTGGCGGCCCACGCCGGCCAGGCGGACGCCGCGGCCCTGCTGAAGTTCTTCAGCCTGCCCGGGGACGAGGGCCGGGTCGAGGAATACGTGCGGGCCCACCCGCCGTGGACCGGCGGCACACGGGAGAGCGACCTGTTCGAGGGCGTCCGCGAGACGCCCTGAGGCGTACGGCCTCGCCCTGATCGGGGCTCAGTCCTGCCGGCCGACCCCTTGAAGCGCCGCCCGTTGCCGCGCGGCGCGCACCGCCGCCGACAGCGAGGCGATGTCGTAGGCGCCGTGGTGGCGGCGGCCGTTGACGAAGAACGTGGGAGTGCCCGAAACACCGCTGAGGTCGGCGGACTCCACGTCCGCCGCGACCCGGGCCGCCCCCGTGCCTTCGCGGAGATCCTTGCGGAAGCGTTCGATGTCGAGGCCGATCTCCTCGGCGTAGCGGAGCAGGTCCTTCGGCCGCAGGTCACCCTGGTGCCGCATCAGCAGATCGTGCATCTCCCAGTACCCGTCCTGGTGGGCCGCGGCCTCGGCGGCCTCCGCGGCGAACTGGGCGTTCGGATGGACGTCGGTCAGCGGCAGATGCCGCCACACGTAGCGCACGTCGCCGAAGTCGGCGAGCAGCTCGCGCACCACGGGCTCGGCCAGGCCGCAGTACGAGCACTCGAAGTCCCCGTACTCGACGAGCGTCACGGGCGCCTCCAGCGGGCCGCGTACGTGGTCGCGGTCCACGTCCACGGGGTCGCTGAGGTCGACGATGGTGGTGCCCGTACCGAGGAGGGCCCGGACACGGGAACGCTTGGGAAGGGCGCCGATCACCGAGGTGACCAGCCAGGTGAGGAGGAACGCGCCCACCACGGCGGCGAGGATGCCGATCTTCGCCTCCGCCAGCCGGGCCCCGTCGAAGGCGAGGGTCGCGATCAGCAGGGACACGGTGAACCCCACTCCCGCCAGGGTGCCGCCCGCGGTGATGGCGCCCCAGCCGACCGGCGGGTGTAGTCGCCCGCGGCTGGCGCGTGTCGTGAGCCAGGTGGCGCCGATGATGCCGAGCGGCTTGCCGAGCACGTAGCCGAGGAGGATGCCGAGGGCGATCGGCGAGGTGAAGGCATGGGCCAACTGGCCGGCGCTGATGGTGATGCCGGCGTTGGCGAGGGCGAACAGCGGCACGATCACATAGCTCGTCCAGGGGTGGAACATCCGCGTGAGCCGGTCGTTGGGCGAGAGCGTCGAGGCGATCCCGCGCCGTACGGAGCGCTCCAGTTCCGGCGTCGGCTGCTCGCGGAAGCGCCGGAAAAGACGGCTGGCTCGTTCCAGGTCGACGCGCTCGGCGGGGTAGGCGTAGGTGAGCAGGCCCATCGCGAGCCCGGTCACGACCGGGTCCACCCCCGACTTGAGCAGCGCGACCCACACCGCCACGCCCAACACCGCGTACAGGGCGGGAATCCGTACCCCGAGGGTGCGCCGTACCAGCACGACGGCCGCGAAGAGGCCGAGCGCCGTCAGCAGCGCGGGCAGGGCCAGGGCGCCGCTGTAGGCGACGGCGATCACGGCCAGGGCCAGGAAGTCGTCCACGACGGAGATGGTGAGGATGAAGACCCGAAGACTGTCGGGCAGCCGTGCCCCGAAGAGGGCGAGCATGCCCAGGGCGAAGGCCGTGTCCGTCGACATGGCGGCGCCCCAGCCGTGCAGGGAGTCGTGGCCCGCGTTGAGAGCCAGGTAGATCGCGATCGGCACGACCATGCCGCTGAGCCCGGCGAACAGCGGCAGCGTGACCCTTCTGCGCTCCCGCAACTCGCCCAGGTCGAACTCCCGGCGCGCCTCGAGTCCCACGACGAAGAAGAACAGCGTCATCAGCCCGCTGTTCACCCACTCCCGCAGGTCCAGGGAGACTTCGCCCGCCCCGAGGCGGACCGACAGCTCGGTGCTCCAGAAGGCCTCGTACGTGCCCGGCCCCATGTTGGCCCAGGCGAGGGCCGCGAGCGTGGCGGCCAGCAGAACCGCGGCACTGCCGGTCTCGGTCTGCAGGAAGGAGCGCAGCGGACCGCGCCCGTCCTTGCCGCACACGGTCTGCCCCGACATGGGCGAGGTCTCAGCTGGCACAGTCACCCCCCGATTCTCGCCCCGCGCGTGGTCCGGCACGCGGCGAAACGGTGTCCGGGAGGAGATCCGCGCAGTGCTCGGTGAGGAGATCCGCTCAGTGGCCGGGGAAGAGGTCCGCTCAGTGGTCGGCGACGAGGTCCCTGATGGCCTTGACGACGTCGGCGGGGGCCTCCTCGGCCATGAAGTGACCGCAGGAGACGGTCGTGTGCCGCAGGTCGGGCGCCCAGGCGCGCCACCGCGCGGCGGCGTCGAAGCCGAGAGCCGCGCCCCAGTCCTGCTGGAGAACCGCCACGGGCATCCGCAGCCGGTTCCCGGCAGCACGGTCGGCCCGGTCGTGCTCGACGTCGATGCCGGCCGAGGCGCGGTAGTCGGCGACGATGGAAGGGACGGCCGCGCGGGAAGCCGCCAGGTAGGCGGCGCGGATCTCGTCCGGGATCGCCCTCGGGTCCCGCGTCCAGATGTCGAGGAAATGACCGAAGAAGACGTCCGCGGCGGCGTGGATCATCCGCTCGGGCAGACCCGGCGGCTGGGCCATCAGGTAGAGGTGGAAGCCGACGGCCGCGCCGGTGCCGTGCATCACGTCCCACATGTCCAGCGTGGGCAGCACGTCGAGCGAGGCGAGATGGGTGATCGCCTCGGGGTGGTCGAGGCCTGCGCGGATGGCGACCAGCGCGCCCCGGTCGTGTCCCGCCAGGGCGAAACGCTCGTGGCCCAGAGCGCGGGCGAGCGAGACGACGTCGGCGGCCATGGTGCGCTTGGCGTACGCGTTCCCGTCGGCGCCGGTGTCGACGGGCTTGTCGCTGGCGCCGTAGCCCCGCAGGTCGGGACAGATGACGGTGTGGTCGGCCGCGAGGTCGGCGGCCACGTGCCGCCACATCAGGTGGGTCTGCGGGAAACCGTGCAGCAGCACGATCGGGCTGCCGGATCCGGCGACGGCGACGTGGAGCGCGACATGGTCGGCGACGGGGACGCGCCGGTAGTCGAAGCCGGGGATGGTCGGTGCCATGGTTCGCCCTTTCTGGAAGGCGGAAGCGGAAGATGATGGACGCGACGAGCCTGCCGGGCGCGAATCAGCAGGTGATCAGCGCGTGCTCAGTACGTGATCAGCAGGTCGTCGGCGCAGTACCGTGGCGAGGGTGTCGGGAGAGGCGAGCAGGGTGCGGGTCGCGTTCGGCGTGCTCGGACCCACCGTGGCCGAGAGCGACGGCCGCGCGCTCGCGCTGAAGGGACCGAGGCACCGGGCCGTGCTGGCGCGGCTGGTGGTGGCCCGCCGCCGGGTCGTCCCTGTCACCCACCTGGTCGGCGACCTGTGGACGGATCCCCCGCCCGGCGCCGTGGGCGCCGTACAGACCTTTGTCGCCGCGCTGCGACGCGTCCTGGAGCCGGACCGTCCGTCCCGGGCCCCCGCCCGGCTGCTGGTCACGGACGGCCCCGGGTACGCGCTGCGCCCGGAGCCGGACGCCGTGGACGCCTGGTGCTTCGAGACGGCCGTCGGCGCCGCCGCGCGGCTGCCCGCCACGCAAGCGCTGCCACGACTGGAGGAGGCGCTGGCGCTGTGGCGCGGGCCCGCCTACGCCGAGTTCGAGGAGGAGGACTGGGCCCGGGGCGAGCGCTCCCGCCTCGCCGAGCTGCGGCTCCAGGCGGTGGAGCAGCGGGCCCGGACGCAGCTGGACCTCGGCCTGGCCGCCGAGGCGGTGCCCGACCTGGACGTACACCTCGCCGCTCACCCCTGGCGCGAGGACGCCTGGCGGCTGCTGGCGCTGGCGCTGTATCGGCAGGACCGTCAGGGGGATGCGCTGGGCGTGCTGCGCAGAGCCCGGGCGGTCCTGGCCGACCAGCTGGGGGTGGACCCCGGGCCCCGGCTGCGCCGCCTGGAGGCGGACATCCTCGCCCAGGATCCCGGGCTCGATCCTCCGGCCGGGCCGACGGCGACCGCGGCCCGGCTGTGGACACGGACGGCGGCGGCCTACGACCGTACGGTCGCCGCCGGTGCCCGGGCCCGGTTGGAGACGACGGTGAGTCTGATCCGCAACCTCGCGGTCACCGGGGGCGGTGGGCTCGCGGCCGCCAGGCAGCACCGTATGGAGGCCATCGCGGCGGCGGAGGAGTTCAGCGAACCGGACCTGACCGCCCGGGTGATCGGCGCCTACGACGTCCCCGCGATCTGGACCCGCAGCGACGATCCGGAGCTGGCCCGACGGATCGTCGAGGCCGCCGAGCGCGCCCTCACCGCTTCGCCGGGCGACGCGCACGAGGCCGCGCGGTGCCGCCTGCTGGCCACGATCGCCCTGGAGACGCGCGGCAGCCGAGCGCCACGCGGCCCCCAGGCCGCCCGCGAGGCGGTGGAGATCGCCCGTCGTCTCGACGATCCCGCGCTGCTGGCGTTCGCGCTGAACGGGGCGTTCATGCAGTCCTTCACCCGCGCGGGCCTGGCCCCACGGCGTGACGAGATCGGCGCGGAGCTGGTCGAACT
The DNA here is from genome assembly GCF_019091445.1 of Streptomyces sp. GbtcB7. Taxonomy (NCBI): domain Bacteria; kingdom Bacillati; phylum Actinomycetota; class Actinomycetes; order Kitasatosporales; family Streptomycetaceae; genus Streptomyces; species Streptomyces sp. GbtcB7. The sequence continues at coordinate 290,509 of NZ_JAGXJM010000006.1, read as the reverse complement.
GGCCGCCCGGCACGACCTGGTGACCTATGAGGTGCTCGGTCACCTCATCCGGCTCCAGGCACGCGGCGCGCTGGCCGACTTCGCCGCGGCCGACCGCCATGCCGCCGCCGTGGACCGGCTGGCCGAGCGCCACGAGCTGCCGCTCGCCGGCGTCTTCACCCAGTGGTACCGGGCGTTGCGGCTGGCCGCGTCCGGGCAACCGGCGGGGGCCGAGACCGCCTACCGGGATGCCGCCGCACGCCTGGACGGAGCCGGGATGCCGGGCCTGGAGCGTGGGCTTCTTCCGCTCGCCCTGCTGTGCCTGCGGGTGCAGCACAGGAGGAGGACGTGGTCCGACACCGATTCAGGGGATACCGGTCCAGGGGGTAGCGATCCAGGAGGTTCCGATCCAGGGCCGGTCGAGATCGACCTGGGGGCGGACTGGGGCCCGTACCGCCCTTGGGCCACGCCCTTCGCCTTGCTGGCATCCGGACGCCGGGCCGAGGCACGGGCGGCACTGCGCGCGCTCCCGGAGCCGCCGCGCGACCTGATGTACGAGGCGTGCTGCTGCCTGGAGGCCGTGGTCGCGCTGGAGGTCGGTGACCGGGACGTGCTGGAGCGGGCCCGCACCCGCCTGCTGCCGGCCGCCGGGGAACTCGCCGGCGCGGGCAGCGGCCTGATCACCCTCGGCCCCGTCGAGGACCACCTCGCCGACATCACCACCGCGCTGCGGGCACCGACGAGTCCAGTTCCGCCCAGATGATCTTTCCCTCGTGTGTGTACCGGGTGCCCCAGCGGTGGGCGAGCTGGGCGACGAGGAAGAGGCCGCGTCCCCCTTCGTCGGTGGTCCGGGCGTGCCGCAGCCGCGGGGAGCTGTTGCTGGTGTCGGTGACCTCGCAGATCAGGCGGGATGCGCGCAGCAGCCGCAGTCGCACGGGGCCGGGGGCGTAGCGCACCGCGTTGGTGACCAACTCGCTGACGACGAGTTCGGTCGCCATCGCCAGCTCTTCCAGTCCCCACGCACGGAGTTGGCGGGTGGCGAGGGCGCGGGCCCCGGCCACGGCGGCGGGATCGGAGGCCACGTCCCACGAGGCGACGCGGTCGGCGCTGAGCGCGTGCGTGCGCGCCACGAGGAACGCGGCGTCGTCGGACTGCGGCGTGGAGGTCAGGCCCCGCACGTTGGCGCAGAGTGTCTCGAGCGGGAGATCGCAAGGGCACAGGGCGTCCCTGAGGTGGGCCATTCCGACGTCGACGTCCCGCTCGCCGCCTTCGATGAGGCCGTCGGTGTAGAGGCCGATCAGGCTGTTCTCGGCGAGTTCGATGTCGACTGCCTCGAACGGGAGTCCACCCAGCCCCAGTGGCGGACCGGCCGGCAGTTCCGGGAAGCTGACCCTGCCCTCCGGAGTCACGAGGACCGGCGGCGGATGGCCGGCCCGGGCGAGCGTGCAGTTGCGTGTGACCGGGTCGTAGATGGCGTACAGGCAGGTGGCACCCATCACCGTGGTCCGGATCAGGTCGGCCGACGCGTCATGGGACTCCTCCTCGCTGAGGCGGAGCACCAGGTCGTCGAGGTGGGCCAGGAGCTCGTCGGGCGGCAGATCCATGTCGGCGAGTGTCTGCACCGCGGTACGCAGCCGGCCCATCGTGGCGGCCGCGCTCAGACCGTGGCCGACCACATCGCCCACGACGAGGCCGACTCGGGCTCCGGACAACGGGATGACATCGAACCAGTCCCCGCCCACACCGTCCTTGGCGTCCGCGGGCAGATACATGGAGGCCACGTCCACGGCCATGCCGCCTTCCAGCGTATGGGGCAGAAGGCTGCGCTGGAGCGTCAGCGTGGCGTGGTGCTCCCGTGTGTAGCGGCGGGCGTTGTCGACGCAGACGGCCGCTCGTGCGACCAGTTCCCGGGCGAGCAGTACGTCGTCCGAGGTGAAGGGAGCCGGGTTCTGCGAGCGGACGAAGGTGGTGAGGCCGAGGACGGTGTCCCGTGCCCGCATCGGCACGGAGATGAGTGAGTGAAGTCCGAACTCGCGCATGCTCGAGGTCCTGGACGGCTGTTCGACGACCCATTGAGGGTTGTCGGGGTTCAGCACCGGTATGAGGACGGGCTCGCCGTTCACGAGGAGGTCGAGGTCGTGCGGGGGAGGGATGAAGTCCACCGGATCGCCGACCTGGGCGACCGCCTCCGGGCACCCCTCCCGGACGGAACTCATGCCCGCCCGCCGCATCACCGGCCCCGTCACCGCCGGACCCGCGTCGGACAGCCAGGTTCCGTGCCCCTCGGTGCTGAGGACCGGCTCCAGCAGATCCACGATGGCGAAGTCGGCGAACCGGGGCACGGCGAAGTCGGCCAGCTCCTGGGCCGTCTCCAGGACGTCCAGGGAGCTGCCCACACAGGCGCCGGCTTCATTGACCATGGAAATCAGTTGGCGGGCGTTCCACCGGTCGGTGACGTCGAGCACCATGTAGCAGATGTCCGTGACGGCGCCCTCGACGTCCATCAGGGGGAAGAACGACGTGGAGTAGGCGTGCTGCCGCTGCGGGTCGGCCCAGCTCCAGCCCCGGTACTCGAAGTCGCTGACCGGCTCGCCGGTCCGCAGTACCTTGCGCATCACGTCCTCGATGGTCTCCGCATGGAGGCCCGGGAAGAGGTCGGTCAGGCGCCGGCCCAGACGCTGCTCACGCGGTATGCCGCCGATGCTCTCCAGGGTGTTGTTGACCCAGGTGCAGCGCAGGTCCATGTCCACGATGGCCATTCCCACGGGCGAGCGGGTCAGGAACCCGTCCAGCACGGACTGCCCCATGGCCCAGCGCGTGATGCGCTCCCGTGCCGAGACGAGAAAGCACTCGTCGTCGCGGACCTGGAACGACGCGGAAACCCGCAGATTCACTTCGACACGACGGCCGTCGCGATGCGACAGCGTGACCACTCCGCTCCAGGCCTGGCCCCCACGGCAGCGTTCCATGATCGCCGCTACGCGGCAGGGGTCTTCGGGCACGGCGAGCAGACGGCCGACGGAGCCTCCGACGACCTCGCGGGCCGAACGGCCGAGGAGTTCTTCCGCGCTTCTGGTCCAGCCGATCACCATGCCGGCCAGGGTGACGATCGCCGCCGCGTCCGAGGCTGCTTCTTCCGCACCGATATAGGGCTCTGTGCCGGGACCTTCGCCCGATTCCGGAATCGCAGGTGTCACGTCTTCACCGCCATCCCCATACCTCCATGCTCGCGCCTCCCGCAGCGGCGCGCCAGCGGCGCAAGAGACCGTTCGACGCGGTGAATTCGCTACCGACCGGGTTGGCATCACCGCGGCGAGTGACCGGCGCCGGATGTGGTCCGAGAGGCGGCTCCCGGGCCTCAGCCGACGACTGCGGCGCGTACGCACAGCACGTCCGGCAGATGCGAGGCCAGCTGCCGCCAACTGTCCCCGTCGTCCGCCGACGCGTACACCTCGCCGTTGCGATTGCCGAAGTACACACCCGCCGGGTCCGCGCCGTCCGTGCAGAGCGCGTCGCGCAGCACCGTGCCGTAGTGGTCCTCCGTGGGCAGTCCCGCGGTCAGCGGATCCCAGGTCCTGCCGGCGTCCTGCGTGCGGAAGACACGACAGCGCCGGTCGGCCGGGACGCGGTCCGCGTCCGCGTTGATCGGGAAGACGTACGCCGTGTCGCCGCGGTGCGGATGCGCGGCCACCGCGAACCCGAAGGTGGACGGCAGGTCCGCGCCGATGTCGGTCCACTCGCCGCCCGCGTCGTCGCTGCGGTACACACCCCAGTGGTTCTGGAGGTAGAGCCGGTCCGGGGTCTGCGCGTCCTGTGCGATCTTGTGCACGCACTGACCGAACTCCGGGTTCGGATCCGGCAGGAACACCGCGGAGACACCGGAGTTGGACGGCTCCCAGCTCGCCCCGCCGTCGTGCGTACGGAACACCCCCGCCGTGGAGACGGCGACCGTGATGGCCCCAGGGTCGCGCTGGTCGGTGAGGACGGTGTGCAGCCCCTCGCCACCGCCGCCTGGCACCCACTGCGACCGGGTGGGGTGCTCCCACAGGGGCCGGACCAGCTCGAAGGACTCGCCTCTGTCCTCGGAGCGGTACAGCGCGGCCGGCTCCGTGCCCGCGTACACCACGTCCGGTTCGGCCGCCGCCGGGTGCAACTGCCACACCCGCTCCAGCGAAGCCCCGGTGTCCTTGGGGAACTTGACGGCCGGCTGCGCCGGTTCGGTCCATGTCCGCCCCAGGTCGTCGGAGTGGAAGACGGACGGACCCCAGTGCGCGCTGTCCCCTCCGGCCAGCAGCCGTGGTGTCTCGCCGCGGGTGTCGATCGCGACCGAGTACACGGCCTGCGCGTTGAAGTACGGACTCTCGTCGAACTCCCAGGCGGCGCCCCGCCGCCGTCCGATGAACAGCCCTTTGCGTGTACCGACGGTGAGCAGTACTTCGGCCATGCCGACCACCTCCGCGACGACGTCGTCTCAGACATCGGCCAGTCTGCACCCCGGCACTGACAGTCTCCCCTGTACGTCGAATTTCCGCAGGTCAGCGGGGTGGCGTCGGTCATCGGCGACGTCTCGTCCCGGCCGACGCGCCTGCGGGCGAGGGATGGCCGGATTCCTGGCACGCACGGGTCGTGGGACTCGTTGTGAGCATCGGAGGGACCGATCCCGTATGGGAGGGCGATGTGGCATGTCCGTGCGGTCGTGAGGAGGATGCCATCGATGGCGGCATTCCGTGGTCCGAAGGCTCCGAAGGTGTGGCTGTGGCGATGGCGGCGCAATCCGCTGCGGCGTCGCAGTGACGCGCTGGAGGCCTGGATCGTGCTCGTCGCCTGGGCGGTCACCGCGCTCGGCGGGGTGCTCACCGGTCTGCTGGCGACGCAGTCCGTGGAGAACGGCCTGGCCAGGCAGCGGGCCGAGTGGCACTCCGTTCTGGCGTTGCTCAACGACGACGTGCCGAAGTCGACCGCGTCGGCGAACGACGCCGACATGGTCTGGGCGAAGGTCCGCTGGACCGCGCCGGACGGCTCGCCGCACGCCGGCCAGGCCCGGGTGTCCGTCGGCAGCCCCGCGGGCACCCCGGTGACGGTATGGACGGACGCCGACGGCCGCCTCGTCACCAAGCCCCCCACGCCCTCCCAGGCCCAACTGCGTGCCGCGCTGGTGGGCGTCCTGGTGGGGGTGAGCGTCGCGGGTGTGCCGTTCATCGGCGGACGGCTGATACGCGGACGAATGGAACGACGGCGCATGGCGCAGTGGGACGAGGACTGGCAACGGGTCGGCCCACTGTGGGGGCGGAAGACGGGCTGAGGGGAGCGGGGTGGGGGTGTGGAGCGGGGGCGTGGAGAGAGGGGTGGAGGGTTACGGGACCGGGGCGCCGGACGCTATGGCCTCCGCCTTCCCGCCTCCTCGCTCGCCTCCCCGCCGCCCCCGCCCCGCAGGACCCCCGCGGTCAGGCCGGATCGTGCTCCCCCTCCGGTGCCCACGCGGCCGTGAGGAGGGACGCCGTGGCGGCCGAGGCGTAAGTGGACGACGCGAGCCAGGCGCGGGCGTACGCCTCCGGGTCGGCCGGCCGCAGTCGGCCCAGCGCGTCATGGCGCCGGTCGGACGCGGTGTCCACCAGGGCCCGCGCGCACGCGGCCCCCGTGGTCAGACCCACCGCGGCGAGCCGACGGGGGAGTTCGCCGTCGGCCACGGCGGCGGTGACGGCGCGGCCACCCGCGACCGCGCGGTCCACGGCCCGCCGCAGGAGGTCGAGTTCCGTGGGAAGCGCGGGCGCTGGGGTGGAAGGGATGACGGCCGTTCCGGTCCTGGGCAGGTGGGTGCGGTTGAGGCGGCGCAGACCGAGGTCCGCGCGGACCGGGTCGCCGTCCGTGCCCTGCCAGGCCGCGGCGAGGGCGCGTACACCGCTCGGCCGGTCCGCCGCGAGCCGTGCGACGAGGCGCAGGGACAGACCGTGGGCCCCCGCCAGAAGCCGGAGGTTCTCGACGTAGGAGAGTTCGGGACGCTCGTCCGGCGCCAGGAGGCGCACCGTGGGACCACCGTCCACGGCGAACCCTCCGCCGGTGATCGTCCCGGTGAGAAAGAGCAGGTCACCACCCGCGTCCCGTTCGTCGGCGGGCTCGGCCGACCACCGCAGCGCGGCAGCCACCTGGTCGACCGGGGAACGCCGCCAGAGCGTGTCGAGCGGCTCCTCGTGCCAACGGGCCCCCGACGCCCGTACGGAACGGACCGCGCCGCCACCGCCGATCCGCCCGTCCGGTGAGACGGTCGGGTCGGTGAGGATCGCCCCGCCGTGGTCGCCCAGTTCCCGCAGGGTGAGGGCGCTGCCGCCGGGGACCGCGGAGCCCGCGGCCTGCCGAGCACGGTCGGCGTCGCCCGGCGCCACGTCGGACAGCGAGCGGAGCCGGCCGTCCTGCGCGAGGGCGTACGTGACCGCCCCGGCGTACCCCGAAGCGGTCACCACCGGCTCGGTGAACAGACCGTGCAGTCGCAGCGAACCGTTCGCCGTGTAGGCCCGACGTGCGGTGCCGATCAGATCTGGGTCCGGCGCCCGGCGCAGCCCGACGGCGACGGTCAGCAACTCCGCCAGCTCCGAGGCCAGTTCGGGCAGCCGGAACGCGGGGTCCCCGGTGCCCGCCTCGGAGAGCCGCCGCGCCACCCGGACGGCCGCGGCCGCGGCGCGGTGGAGTCCGGCGACGCGCGCCGAGTGGGCGGCATGGAGGAGCGTGGCGCGGTGCACGGCACCGGAGCCGGTCACTCCGGCTGCCAGTACGGCGGTCGCGGCCACCCGGAGGGCGTGCACCGCCGCGGACTGTGGGGGACTGAGGTCGAGGGCCCCGGTCTCCGGAGGGACGACAGGGGTGGAGTCGCCGGCGTCCGACGGCACGACAGCCGTCGCTTCCGGTCCGTCCGTCTCCTCCGCCAGCGGTGCCAGCGTCAGGACCGCCGCACGATGCAGACACGCCGGCGCGAGCAGACAGCTGCACACGGCATCCTCGGCGGACGTCACCACCCCGGCCGTGGTGGTGAGAGTGACCGTCGTCGAGTCGTCGACCCGCACCACGACCGTCGCGTCCGTGACGGCGACGGGCCAGTTGGCCGCCTTGGCCGCGGCCGAGTCGGCACGTTTGCGCAGCCGGGTCGGGAGCGACTCCAGCGCGGCGGCCGCCACTTCGGCCGTCACCGGGGGAAGCGTGGTCATCGGTGTGTACCTCCCATGCGTTCGCCCACCCAGCGGGCCAGTTCCAGCGGGCTGAGGGCCGCCACCGGCATGCCCGCGGCCACCAACTGCCCCGCCACACCGGACGAGTAGCGCGGTCGGCCCGCGTCGTCCAGCGAGGCGCAGCCGAGGACATGGCAGCCCGAGTCGACGAGTGCCCGCACCTCGGACAGCAGCGGGCCCACCGGACCCCCCTCCTCGAAGTCGCTGATCAGGACGACCAGTGTGCGGGAGGGAACCGTCACCAGTGAGCGTGCGTGCCGCAGGCCCCGGGCGATGCTCGTCCCGCCGCCGACCCGCACCTCGAGGAGCAGCCCGAGGGGATCGTCCACCTGGTCGGTGAGGTCCACGACCTCCGTCGAGAACGCCACGAAGTGCGTGCTCAGTGCCGGGATCCCGGCGACCACGGACGCGGTGAGCGCCGCCCAGATCGTCGACGCCTCCATGGACCCGGACACATCGACGACCAGCACGAGCCGCCAGTCCGCCGCCTTGCGGGCCCGGGTACGGAAGACCGGCCGTTCGGGCAGCACCGTCATCGCTCCCGTCGCCGGATCGCGGCGCGCGGTCGCGAGGTTCGCGCGCACGGTGCGGGCGAGATCCAGGGGGCCGCCCGGTCTGCGGGTGGGCCGCGGATGCGCGAGACCGGCGAGGGCGGGTCGCAGTCTGTGGGCGAGAGCGTCCGTGAGCTCCTTGACCAGCCGGGCGACCAGGGGCCGCAGCCGCGCCAGTTGCTGCTCGGGCATGCCTCCCGCGTACGAGAGGACCGTCCGCAGGAGCTCGACCGAGGGGCGGGCCGAGGCGGGGTCGAGTTCCTGCAGGGCGTCGACGCGTCCGGCGTCGGCCGCCGCGGCCAGCACCTCTTCCCGTACCCCGGGTCCGAAGAGCGCCGCGAGCTCCTCGGACCAGCTCCGCACATCCGGGAACGACGCCTCGCTCCCGCCGCCCGCACCGTCGTCACCGGGCTCTCCGACCCCCTCGCCGCGCCCGCTCCCGTACAACTCGTCGAGTGCGCGAGCGATCCGGACGACCCGCCCCGTCAACTGCCGTGCCCTGCCCAGCAGGAGCCGCCAGCGATCTCCGGGGCCGAGACTGTTGGGTACGGCGGGACTGTCGGGCACGGTGCGACTGCCGGGTACGGCAGGGCTGTTGGGCACGGCGCGACTACCGGGTACGGCAGGGCTGCTGGGTACGGCTGGACTGCTGGGCGCGGCAGGACTGTTGGGCACGCCGGGGTTGTCATGCGGGGTCTGATTCGAGGTAGGCGTCGCGTCCGTGCCCAAGGGGTCCAACCCCGCCGTCGCCAACGCCGTCCGCCCCGCCAGATCCGCCGCCGCCATCCGGGCCAGGAACCCCGGCTCCGATACCGGGTCCGGCAACTCGCCCACCGCGTGGCCGGTGTGGTCCTCCACCGCGGCGAGCATCCGGGACCGGGCCGCCGGTGCCAGGACGTCGAAGCCGGCGCGCAGGGCCGGCAGGCGGTCGAGGAAGGCCCGGTCGGTGAGGGACTCGACGCGCTCCAGGAGCGGGTCCACGACCTCGCCCGTCTCGAGCAGCGGACCGGCGGCGAGCAGCGTGCCGCGCAGGAACGCGGCGAGGTCGGAACGGAGTTCGGGAGTCACGGCACCGTCGACACGGGAGGCCAGCCGGGTGCCGAACTCCGTCGCCTCCCGCAGCCCCAGCAACACCCGGGCGGCTCCCGCGGCGCCGCGGATCAGCGGCGTACCGTCCTCGTCCAGGCGGCCGAGGGCGTCCGCGAGCCGGAGTCCGCCGCCCGCGCCGTCCACCCGGGTGGCGAGGTCCACCAGAGCGCGGGCGTCGGCGGTGTCGGTGGAGCCGGTCAGCCCGTCGAGCGCGCGGACACCGGCGGCGCCCAACTCCTCGTACGCGGCCTCGATCCGCTCCTTCTCCCAAGGGGCGGGCAGCCCCGGCACATGCCCCGCGCCGATCCGGCTCAACAGGTCGAGCCCGCCGAGGAGTTCGGGCAGGGTGCCGGACGCGGGCAGCAGTTCGGCGACTTCCGTGAGGCGTTCCGAGGCGAGCCCCGGGAGGGCGCAGCGGGCCGCGTCCTCGAGCCCGGCGAGCACCTGGGCCGCGGTCGGACCGCCGTCGCGCCGCTCCGCCGCCCGTCGCCGCGCCAGTACGCCGCCGGCCGCCTGTTCCAACGTCACTCCGTGAACGCCGGTGACATCCAGCATCGCCGCGGTCGAGGGCGTCCAGGTCACCGTCCACCGTGTGGTGAGCGCGGCGCCGTCGCCGACCCCCGCGACGCCGGCCTCTTCGCCGTAGGGAACACGGCAGACCGCCATCCTGCGCAGACAGATCTCGCGTCGGCGGTCGAGTTCGGACCGCAGCGCGTCGAGCCGCAGCTCACGGCGGGCGGGGGCGGTGGGGGAGGGCAGTGAGAGTTCAGCGAGGAGGCCCTCGACCGCCGGGCCAAGGCCGGAGCGTGGCGTGCCGGGAGCGAGTCGCCCCTGCCGGTCACCGACGAGCACCCGCTCCATGGCCGCGGCCACCACCCGCCCCCGACCCAGCAACTGGCCCTGCGTGAGCACCGTCTGCACCGCCTCGACCAGCTCGCCGCGGCCCGCGGCGGGCAACCCGCGCAGCGTGGCCAAATCCCGCGCCACCCGCACCACCTCCCGGGCGTCGGCGGGGCCACTGGGATGTCCCGCCTCGCGGACGGCGGCGCAGATCCGCACGGCCGTCGCCGTCAGCAACTCGTCCAGCCGCCCCGGCTCCCCGGCCGCCCGGAACACCCCCCGCTGCCACTCCGGATCACGGATGCCGGCCGGATACCCGGACCGCTCGTCGAGCAGCGGGTACGAGTAGGGCACGAGGGAGGTGATGACCGAGGGGACGTCCTCCGCGGAACCGGCACCCGAACCCACCAGCCCGACAAGTGAACCCACCGGCCTGGCACCCGAACCCATCGGCCCGGCACCCGAACCCACCGGGCCGGAACCAGCCCGCAGCAGCGCGGGCGCGTGAAACGCCCCGATCACCGCTGCCGTACGCCGCCCCGAACACTCGGCCAGTCGCCCCCGCATATTGGCCTCGCGCCGCAGGTCGTACGGGTCCACGGCGTCCTCTCCGGTGTCCGCCCGCAACGCCCAGCCGACGAGCAGCGCGGCGCGCCGCAACTCCTCCGGCGAGGCGCCCGGCGCGCCCGACTCCACCAGCCGCGCCCACAGGTCGTCCTCCGTCCGGCCCCCGGCACGCGCTCGCAGGGCGGCCGCCAGCCGCCCACGCCCGCCACCCGCTCGGCCCGCACCCGGCTCCTCCGCCACCTCCCGCGCCCGCTCCCCCGTGTCCCGCGCGGCCAGGGGCAGGTCGAACGGCACGACCGGCACCCCTGCCTCCCTCGCCCAGCGAATCGCCGCGAGCTCCGGGGAGAACTCGGCGAAGGGCAGAAAGACCACCCCGCCGTGCTCCCGGCTCCCCGCCAGCGCCACCGGTGGCACCGTCGCCGGATCCCCCAGGTACTCCAGCCACGGCGCGAACTCCTCCGGAAGCTCGACGAGGAGCACCTCCGGCGCCGCCGCCGACAGCATCTCCGGCACGGCCGCCGCGAGCGCCGGTGAATGGTGCCGCACGCCGATCAGGAACGGCTCCCGACACTCGGCCAGCGCCTCCAGAGCCACCTCGGGCGACCCCGCCGAGTCGGGCGCTTGCTCACACGAGGTCATCGCGCAGCTCCCACAGCGTCCGCCACAGCGCGGCGCCCTGCTCCGCGCGACGCCGCACCGGACCGTCCCAGTAGCCCAGCAGCCGTGCGTGATCGGCCGGGTCGTCCTTGCGCACCGTGCCGAGCAGATGGCCGGGCAGGGTCCGCACGACATCCCTGCCGTCCCCGAGATACGCGGCGCCCAGGCCCATGGACGTGGCGACCTGCACCGCCTCCGCCGTCGACATCACCGTGGTGGGCCGCTCGACCTCCCAGCCCTCCGCGCTGCGGCCCGAGCGCAGATCCCGGAAGGCCGTGACCAGCGCCTCCAGCACCGCGTCGTCTACGGAGAAAGGGGCACCCGAGCGGGCGAGCGCCGCCGTGGCCTGGCCTCGGACCAGCTCCGTCTCCGCGTCGAGGTCGTCGATCGGTCCGACGGTCTCGAAGTTGAAGCGGCGCTTGAGGGCGGCGGACATCTCGGAGACACCGCGGTCACGGAGGTTGGCCGTCGCGATCAGCGTGAACCCCGGCACGGCGTGCACCGTGCCGTCCCCTTCCGGGCCACCAGCCAACTCCGGTACGGCGATGCGCCGTTCGGACAGCAGGGACACCAGGGCGTCCTGCACCTCGGGCAGACAGCGCGTGACCTCCTCGATCCGGGCGACGGCTCCCCGGGTCATCGCCGTGAGCACGGGTGAGGGCACCATGGCCGCTCGGCTCGGCCCCGTGGCGAGCAGCATCGCGTAGTTCCAGCCGTATCTGAGCTGGTCCTCCGTGGTGCCCGCGGTGCCCTGCACGGTGAGCGCGCTGGTGCCGCACACGGCGGCGGCCAGCAACTCGGAGAGCATCGACTTGGCGGTGCCGGGCTCGCCGACCAGCAGGAGACCCCGCTCGCCCGCGAGCGTCACCACGCACCGCTCGACGAGTCCCCGGTCGCCCACGAACTTCCGTGACACGACGAGCCGTCGCCCGTCCGCGCCGCTCAGCGTCTCGCCGTCCGAACCGCACACGAACGTCACCACGGCGCGCGGGGTCAGGTGCCAGCCCGGCGGTCGCGGCCCCTCGTCGTACGCCGCGAGAAACGCCAGCTCCTCGGCGTGACGGTCCTCGGGCAGCTCGATCTGCCGCGCGCCCGTCACGTTCGACACGTCCGGCACACCCGTTACGCCCCTCGCCTCCGTCACGTTCGTCCTGGCCGTCGCACCCGATGCCGTCATCCCGCTCGCCGTGCTCCGTCCGCCGCTCATGCCCTGCCTCCGCTCCGGCCGCCCCGGCCACCTCTGCCGCCCCGGCCACCGCGCCCGGCGAACTCCTCGAACCCGGGCGCGTCACCCTCGACGACCCGCCGCCAGGCCCGCGCGAACAACTCCGGCACCGGGTGGTCCGGCACCACGAAACCGTGGGTCGTCTCCGGCAGCAGCGGGGTCTTCCAGCTCTCGACGGGCAGCCGCGGCGCCTTGTGCTCCAGCCAGCCGCCGGGCAGGAACTGCGCTCGCCCGGCCCGGGACCGCTTCGCCTCCACCACCAGCCCGGTGGCGGCCAGTTCGGCCCTGGCCCGCTTCAGCCGCGCGGGCTTCCAGCCGGTCCAGGCCGCCTGGTTGCGGTCCGTGGGGTCCGGGAGCGCGAGCAGCATCAGATAGAGCCCGGCCGCGTCCTCGGAGAGCCCGCAGCGCTGCGCCGCCTCGGCCACCAGCTCCGGCGCGCTGTGGGCCGGGTGCTGTGCGGCTCCGGGCGGGCCGTCCGCCGTGATCAGGGCGGTGAACTCCTCGCTCAACAGCGTGCGCAGCGACTGCAGTTGCCCGCTGTCCCGGCTCAGCGCCGCGAGCAGCTTCAGCGCCGGGTGATCGGGTCCGCCCTCCTCGCCCGCCTGCGGCAGCACGGCCGAGGGCCGCAGCCATACGGTGTCCCACTCCGAGCGGTGCCGCATCGGCGCCAGCACGATCGCCGGGCCCGCCCGCAGCAGGCCCTCCGCGTCCCCGCCTCCCTGGGCGGGCAGCCCGAACGTCTCCCGTACCCGCGTCGACACCGTGTTGCCGTCATGCCCCCAGGTCACCCCGAGGTCGAGCAGCAGCCCGGGGTCGGTGAGGCGCTCGCGGAGCATGCGCAGGGTCTCGGGCAGCGTCGCGCGCAGCGGATCGCCGTACGGCAGTCGATAGGCGAGCCAGCGCAGCATGCTGACGTACGCGGCCAGGGTGGAGCCGGTGAACAGGGCCTGCGCGTCCAGCGGTTCGAGTCCGTTGCCCCGCATCCGCTGCTCGGTGCGACCGGTCAGCTCAGGGCGCGCCTGGGGGTTGAGGACGGCGTCCAGCATCCGGCCCGGCCCTGTCTCGCTCACCATCCGCGCGATCAGCTCGGGCGGCGCCGCCCGCCGCTGCCCCCGCCGCTCGATCCAGATCCGTACGACGGGCTCCAGGTCGAAACCGTCGGTCCACAGCCGCTCCGTGTGTCCGGGATCCGACGGGACCAGCGCGGCGGTGAACAACTGCCGTTCCGCGACGGAGAGTTCGCCGAGGGCGCTCCGGGCGGCCTGCGCCTCCGCGCTCTTCGCGCCCAGCGGCTGGAGGTGTTCCGCGGGTAGAAGCCCGTCCTTGCCGTAGGAGTTGAGCCCGGGCAGCCCGAGGAGCAGCAGCGCTCCGGCCACCGCGCTCACCCCCACCCGCTCGGCGAACTCCCGTGCCTGCTCCGGCCGGTAGGGCAGCGGTCCCCGCTCCCTCACGAGCGCCACCAACCGCCGTACGGCGGGCGCCAGGGCCTCGTCCCCGGACGTACCCCGGATCTCGGACTCGACGAGCGCGAAGCCCTCCCAGGGGCCGAACTCGCCCGCCGGGTCGTACTCGACGGCGTTCCAGTACGCGTCGCCCGCGTCGACCTTCTGGCAGGACAGGATCAGAAGCCGCCGGTCGCCCGAGGCCAGCACCTCCCCGACGCGCTCCGGCCGCTCCGACCGGGAGGCCTTGAGCTGCACGACCCGCAGTCGTCCGCGGGGATCGACGAGCACGCCGTCGCCGACCGACAGGACGACGTCGAGGAATTCCAGCAGCCCGGCGCGCCGGCCCTCCGGCGTGGTGGGCGCGGCGGCGCGCAGGGCGGCCGCCGCCATGCCGGGGCCGGCCAGCGAGAGCCAGGCGACTCCGGTGCCGACGAGCGGGAACTTCGCGGGCGGTGTGCCCGGGGCCAACAGCGAGCGCAACGCCCTGAGCTGGTCGACCGTGGTGGTGGCGTGTTGCTCGTTGCCGTAGTAACCGTAGAAGTGTCCGGGAGCGGTGAGCTCCCGCAGCGCCTCGCGCAGGACGTGGTCGTACGCGTGCCGGACTTCCTCCTCCTTGTCCTGGGGCGCGGCGACCGGCCGCTCGGCCCGCTCGGCGAGCGTGGCGATCCGCTTGGCGCAGCGGGCCGTCTCCTCGACCAACCCGGCCACCCCGAGGGCGAGCCGCTCGTCGGTGACGGCGGGCAGCAGCCGGGCCACGGCCTCCCGCGGGCTCTCGCCGTCCCGGACGGCGGCCAGCAGCGCGGTGGCGTCCGCGTCGGTCACGGCCCGCAGCGCGGCCGAGCCGTGCTCGTCGCGCGGGCGCAGCGCGTGCCAGTACCACAGCGGCGGCAGGAAGCGGGTGCCCGCCACATGTGCGCTGCCGCGGTCGCCCAGCTGGACGCGGGCCAGCGACAGGCCGTCCCTGTCGCACAGCTCGACGATCGTACGGTTCCAGCCCGTCTGCACGGGGTGCAGGACGGCGCCGCCCGGCAGGCGCAGGGGCGGGGCCGGAACGCCCTTGGTGGTCGCCGGACTGCGGTTCCCGTCGACCGAACAGGCCGTCCAGGCACCGGAGTTCTGGTCGTGCGTCACCCACCAGCCGAGTAGCCCGTCCTTGCTGCCGAACGGCGAGCCCTCCAGACCTGGCTGGACCGGCAGCAGCCGGCAGGCCGACTGTGTGAGGACGACGCCCGGGCGGGCGCCGGCGAGCGCCGAGTCGAAGAACGCAGGCACCGACGCCCGGCCGCGCTTGGCGGTGGCGGGGTCGTACTCGTGCCAGTGGTTCTCGTGCAGCACCCAGTACGAGATGCCGTCCGAGGCGATCTCGCGGCGCTGCTCGGCGAACGTGGTGTCCCCGGCGTGCACGGGCCGGCCGCCGAAGCAGCGGCCGCCGTCGGGCAGCGCGAGCGACACCGGGTGGCCGCCGTACCAGCCGCCCGGCAGGCCTGTCGGTTTGAACACGTCGGCGGGGCGTCCGGACCAGACGGCCCGCTGCTCGTTCCCGTACCCGGACGCGATGAGCCACTGGCCGTCCACGTGACGCACTGTCGGCTCGCCGTACTGGCGTCCCTGGGACGGCAGGGTGAGCGTGCGCGTGTCGAGCAGGGCGTCGGGGCCGGCCAGTGCGACCTGGGTCCCGACACGGACGATCAGCGCGGGCCAGGCGTCCGCGTACTGGTACGACCCGCCGTGCTGGTGCGGCCACGGGTGTTGTCCGCTCGTCGGCGGGGCGACCTTGCCGAGGGTGTCCAGGGCCTCTTCGAGGGCGGGCCAGCCCAGTTCGTCGAAGATGCCCGTGCGCAGGGTGCGGCCCAGGACCGGTGCGGGATCGAAGTCGACGATCCGCCGGACGGCCTCCGGTGCCGTCGCCAGTGCGGCGGGTGCCGAGAAGCGGGAGACCTTGGTCAGCAGCTCCTTGAGCCCCGGCAGGCCGACCGGCTCGGCCAGTTCGTCGGCCCGGTCCCGGAGCCAGCCCGCCACGGCCGTGCGCAGCGCCGGATGGTCCGCGAGTCGCCGCACGCGGGCCGAGGGCCCGGACGCGGGTGCGTCCGTGAGCGAGAGGTCCTCCACCGCCCTGCGCAACAGGGGAGTGAAGCGTGGGTCGGTGGTGACCGCGGCCAGGTCCCGGCGGCCCGGGCGCTCGTCGTCCGTCCAGTAGCGCAGCTCCAGGCCTTTGGTCCCCGGCGAGGGGTCGGCGACCGGGACACCCGCCGCCAGGGCGGTGTCCAGGAGGTCGAGATCCACGTAGGAGTTCCAGCCCTGCTCGCGCAGCAGCCGCACCGGCTTGCCGTCGGCGATCAGCCGGGGCGCCAGCCGCTCCACCAGGGCGAGTTCCTCGACGAGCCGCTTGCGCTGCCGCCAGCCACGCTGGCGGTGCCGGTCCCAGGAGCTCAGCCAGTCGGCGGCGTCGACCGTGCCGTCGACCAGCAGACCGATCGCCCCGCAGGCGTCGAGCAGCGCCAGCCACGCCGCGTCGAACTCCTCGCGCTGATCACCGCCCGTGGACGGCATCAGCGTCAACAACCGCTCCCGTACCGCCGGATCCTCGTGAGCCAGCTCCGCCAGAGCGGGCAGCGCGGACTTCCAGAAGCTCCCGGCCGCGCGGTTCATGGCGCCCGAGGGGAGGATCTCGGCGAGCAGTGCACGCTCCTCGGCACGCGGATCGAGCCCCGCACCCTTCGCCAGCCGCCGCAGATCCTCCAGCATGCCCGCGTAGGGAGCGATCCCGGCCGCGCAGCGCTGCGACGACAGCGTCCTGAACTGCTCGTACGCGGCTGTGCCGGACAGTCGTGCCGCCAGCCCCTTGGCGTGGTCGCGCAGTGCCTTGCCGCTCAGCGCGCCCGCCCCGGCGAACTCCAGGAACACCTCCCGCAGCCGGTCCTCGTCCACGTCGAGGGCGTGCCGCTGCTCGGCTGCCCGGGCCTTGCCGAAGAACGACGCGGCGTGCTGGCGCGACTCCGCCGCCAGGAACAGCCGGGCCACCTGCTCGTAGTACGTCGGCAGGAAGTGCGGCACCGAGCGGTCCAGCCGGGCGCCGATCTCGTCGAAGCCGTCCTTGGCGTGGCCCGGCTTGCTCGACACCATCCGGGTGAGCCGCTCCATCTCCTTGACCACGGCGAGCGCATGGTGCCCGTTCACCGGGTCGTTGACCAGCGCCCAGGCGGGGAAGCCCAGCGACTGCCGCCTCACCCGGCCCACCGGCGCCGCGTCGGCGGTGCCGAAGCCCAGGTACTCCAGGGCGAGGTCCTCGGCGGGCCCGATCGCCTCGGGCACCAGCCGCACCACCGTGCGCCCCTCCAGCACGGGATGCCCGTACGTCCGCGCCGTCAGCACATCGCCGGCACCCTCGCCCAGCGGCAGTACCGCTCCCGACTCCAGCAGCTGATCCCCGCTCACAGCTCCCCCTCCTCGTCCTCGCCGTTCACCACACGCCCCGCGTACACCAAAGCCGCCATCCGAACCCCCTCCGACCAGGCGACCGGCCCCACCTCCCGCAACGGCAGCCGGCGCCCGCCCGCGGCCCGCCACTCCAGGCCGCCGGTGCGGGTCTCGGACTCCGGGTAGTCGGCGCCGATCCAGTAGGCCGCCTCCACCGCGACCCCGTTCTCGATCAGCGGGCACACCGCGTACCCGCCGCGCACCCGATAGCCGTACGAACCCGCCCGCGCGGTCGCGTGCCGCAGTTCCTCGAACTTCCCGCCCACGTAGGCACTCCACTCGAAGGCGGCGCCGTCCCTCTCGTCCGGCCGCGGCCAGACCTCCCGGAACAACTGGCCGGCGCCCTGCTCGACACCGAGCTCCGCAGCGAACTCCCGCAGGTCCTCCAGGTCTTCGAGGAGCACCGGATGCGGTATCACCACCGTCCGCGCGGCGAGCCGGACCGAGTCGCCGTCCAGGTCGACCACGCCGAGGCCCTGCTCCGGATCCGCGTCCCGCAGGAACCCGGCGCGCTCCAGCGCGACCGTGCCGTCCGTGTCGACCGGCGCCACCACCAGGTCCCGCAGCACCGCCTGCCAGGCGGCGTCGGGCCACACCCGGGCCAGCAGGTCCGTCGGCACGGGCAGGGAGCGGACGATCCAGGTGTCCACCTGGGAGCGGCACTCCCGCTCATGCCGCTCCAGCCACTCGGCCAACTGCCGCAGCCGGACGACCTCCACGTCGTCCCGCAGCTTCGCGGGCACCTGCTTCAGCATGCGTCCCGCCGCGTTACGGCACCGCACCTGTGCGCCGTCCAACGTGACGGCGTACCCACTGGATGTCTCGATCCAACCCATGACAGGACCCCTCCCGAACCCACCTGTCGGCGATGGTGATCACAGTAGGGGAGGGGTCTGACAATGCCTCGACGGGTTGTGCTCAACTGGCTCTGAGCTGCGGTTTCTACGCGGCGTCCAGGGCGGCGCGGCAGGCACGCAGCAGCTGTTCGTCCTCGGCGATGTCATGGCTGCCGTATCCGCCGGCGCGCGACTGGTGCCGCCGTGGTGTGGCGAGTTCCGTACGGAGCAGATCGTGGGCGGGTGCGCCCGCCGGACCCATCCGGGTCAGACAGTCGGCGAGGACGGCGCGGGTGTGCGCGTTCTGCTCCCAGGCGGAGCGGAGCGCGGGGAGGACCGGCCCGGGATCCCCGGCGATGTCCCACAGGGCGGCCGCGGCGCTCGCACGCAGCCACACCTTCCCGGAGTCGGCCATGCCGCGCAGTGCCGGCAGGGCGGGTCGGGCCGCGGGCCCCAGTCGGCCCAGGGCCTCGGCCGCGTTGCGTGCCTGGAACTGCCCCGCCACCAACTCCCTTCGCAAAGTCGGCAGTACGGCCTCCGCGTCGCCCTCCAGCGACCAGAGCGCATCGGCCGCCACCACCGCGCACCCCCCGTCCAGCAGCTCACGCAGGGCCGGTATCGCCTCCCGCGCATCCGGGCCGCACCTGCCGAGCGCGTCGGCGATCGCCCGCACGAGCCACTCCCGGCTCCGCAGCCCCTCCGGCGCCCCGTGCAGCAGCCGCAGCATCTCCGGTACCGCCGGCGCGTGTCCCAGCCTGCCGAGCGCGAACAGCAGCGGCACCGCACGGTCGTAGGTGTCGACTGCGTCGAGGGGGAGCTCGCCGAGCCGCTCGCGCAGCAGTGGAGCGAGCGGGGCCGCCGCCGGACCCAAGTGCTGTACTTCGTAACCGATTTCGGGGGGCACGACCGGCCCGTCCAGCACCTCGGCGAGCGCCGCCACCGCGCGCGGATCGCCGGCTCTGGCCAGCGCCTTGAGCGGGGCGCCGAGGGCCGGTGTCCCGTGCTCCCACTGGCGTATTCGGTGCTCGGGGCCGACCGCCACCAGGGCGGCCAGGTGGTCGGCGGCCGGGGCGGCCAGACCGAAGAGTGTCTCCAGGACGGAGGCCGCGGCATCGCGCAGCCGCTGCTCCTCGGTGACGACCTGTTCGCCGATCAACGCGACCAGCTCTTCGTACGAGCCCCGCCATTCACGCAACAGCCCCGCCGCCATCCACACGCCGTTGCACCGGTCGGCCGACTCGTCGCTGCTCAACTGCCCCTTGAGCAGGGCGATCCGCTCGGCGGTCCGGCCGCCGAGCGCGGTGTGCAGGGTCCGCAGGAGATGACCCCCCTCCTCGTCGGCGGGGCGCAGGCGTCGCAGGTGGCCGATGAGGGTGTCGGTGTCGGGCCGCTCGGGCTGGTCCGGCACCCGGGTGCGTCGTGATCTGGCCCGGAGCAGTGCGATGACGGTGGGTACGAGGTCGGCTGGAAGGTGATCGGGTGCGCAGCCGGCGAGTTGGCCGAGGGCGGCGAGCCGCAGCCCGGGGTCGTGCGGAGCGGCACCGAGTTCGATCAGGCACTCCACCGCGGGAGCGGCGGACGCGGGGTGCAGGCGCGCGAACAGCCCCAGGCCCTCGGCCAGGGCCGGTCTGACCTGTTCCTCCTCTTCCTCCTCGAGTCGTCCCGTCAACAGCCCGAGGACGCGCTCCGGTTGGCCGAGGAACCGGACGAGCGCCGTCGGTGCCGCCCGGCGGACCTCCGGGTCCCGGTCCGCGAGCAGGCCGATGAAGGCCGCGGCGCCCGACCGTACCGCCGTGCGGGCCATGGCGTAGTTGCCCTCGGCGCCGTCCCCGTCTTCGAGTGGATCGTCGTCGAAGGCGTCCCCACCGCCGATGCTGACGAGCAGCTCCACGACGTCGCCCCGGTCGCGGAGTTCCGCGTGCCCGACGAGTTCGAACAGGAACGGGATGCACGCGAGCGTCGAGTCGTAG
The DNA here is from genome assembly GCF_019091445.1 of Streptomyces sp. GbtcB7. Taxonomy (NCBI): domain Bacteria; kingdom Bacillati; phylum Actinomycetota; class Actinomycetes; order Kitasatosporales; family Streptomycetaceae; genus Streptomyces; species Streptomyces sp. GbtcB7. The sequence continues at coordinate 270,656 of NZ_JAGXJM010000006.1, read as the reverse complement.
ACATCGCCCTGGTGGTGCACGGCTCCGTACATCCCGTCGAGCGCTCTCTCACGCTCCTGAGGGCACGCGGAGGCCAGTCCCCGGAGCAACTCCGGGACGTCCTCGGCGCTTCCATAGGCATGTTTCATCGAGGCCCAGCCGACCTCGTCCATCCCCGTGAACACGGCATCCTCCCCAGGCGTACGACAACTCATCGTGAGTGTGCACCAAGGCACTGACAGTCACGTGTGCCTTTTGGGGCGTGTTCCGGCGACAGAGGTGGCAAGGGCCCGCCGCCCGCGCCCAGGGGATTCGCATCGAGGCGGGGACGGCGGGGAACCGGTGGGACGCGTCAGACTCCGACGCCGAAGTCGGAGGCGATCCCGGACAGACCCGAGGCGTACCCCTGGCCCACCGCGCGGAACTTCCACTCCGTGCCGTTGCGGTACAACTCGCCGAAGATCATCGCGGTTTCGGACGCGGCGTCCTCCGACAGGTCGTAGCGCGCGAGTTCGGTGCCGCCGGCCTGGTTGACGACACGGATGAACGCGTTGCGGACCTGGCCGAAGCTCTGTCCGCGTGCGTCGGCGTCGTGGATCGAGACCGGGAACACGATCTTGGCGACCTCGGCCGGTACGCCGGCCAGGTTCACCTTGATCGACTCGTCGTCGCCCTCGCCCTCACCGGTCAGGTTGTCGCCGGTGTGCTCGACCGAACCGTCCGGGCTCTTCAGGTTGTTGTAGAAGACGAAGTGCTGGTCCGAGAGGACCTTGCCCGACTCGTCGACCAGCAGCGCGGACGCGTCGAGGTCGTAGTCGGTGCCCGTCGTGGTCCGCACGTCCCAGCCCAGACCGACCAGGACCGCGGTCAGGCCCGGCGCCTCCTTGCTGAGCGAGACATTGCCGCCTTTGGACAGGGAAACTCCCACGCTGCTCTCCTCCGTGCTGCCGTCGGCCGGGCGAGTGGACGCCCGGCATTGGATGGATCGACACCAAAAAACTACATCACTGTAGAAATAGAGCGGGAGTTGCCGGCCGGAACCCGTCGGTCCTATGTGCTCCTGGCCACGGTGCCGGGCGTGACCAGGCCCGTTTCGTACGCCGTGACGACCGCCTGGACGCGGTCGCGGAGGCCGAGTTTGGCGAGGATGCGGGCGACATGGGTCTTGACCGTCGTCTCGGCCAGGTGGAGGTGGGCGGCGAGTTCGGTGTTGCTCAGGCCCTGCGCGAGCAGACGCAGGACTTCGAGTTCGCGCGGGGTCAACGGGGCCAGGTCGCGAGGGAGCGCGGTCGTCTCCGGGGACCGGCGGGCGTGGCGTTCGACCAGGCGGCGGGTGATCGTGGGAGCCAGGAGCGCGTCGCCGGAGCGGACCAGGCGGACGGCGGAGACCAGGTGTTCGGGGGTGACGTCCTTGAGGAGGAGCGCTGGCCCCGGCGGACAGCGCCGCGTACACCAGGTCGTCGAGATCGAAGAGCGTCAGGATGATCACGCGGGGCGGGTCGGACGCGCCGGTCAGGATGTGGCGGGTCGCCTCCAGGCCGTCCGGTTCGGGCATCCGGATGTCCATCAGCACCACGTCGGGGCGGGTGCGGCGGACCGCCTCCACGGCTTCGGCGCCGTCGGCCGCCTCCGCGACCACGTCGATGCCGTCGGCCATGAGGATCATCCGGAAGCCCGTACGGGCGAGGGTCTGGTCGTCGGCGACCACCACGCGCAGCGGTGACGTCATCACGCCTCCAGGGGGATCGGCGCGCTGACACGGTAGCCGCCGGTCGGACGTCGTCCGGTGTCCAAGGTGCCTCCGTACACGGCCAGTCGCTCGCGCAGACCGAGCAGACCACGGCCGTTTCCGGTGGTCGTCGCGGACGCGTCCGGCGTGCCCCCGGTGTCCTTGACGTCGACACGGAGACGGTCGGAGCCGTACTCGACCGTCACGGTCGCCTTGGCACCGACCGCGTGCTTCACCGTGTTCGTCAGCGCGTCCTGCACCACCCGATACGCGGCCAGACCGACCCCCGACGGCAGCGCACGGGCCGACCCCGTGATCGTCAGTTCCACGGGTACGCCGGATTCGCGTACCTGTCCGACCAGGGACTCCACCGGTCCAGGCCCGGCTGCGGCGCGAGATCCGCCGCGGCGGCCGGTTCCGGCCCTTCGGCCTCCATCGTCAACAGACCCATGGCGTACCGCAGTTCGGCTATCGCCGCCCGGCCGCCGGCCTCTACCCCGAGCAGGGCCTCGCGAGCCTGGTCGGGCGCGAGGTCCATGACCTTGCGGGCGGCGCCGGCCTGGATGACCATCACGCTGACGTTGTGGGTGACGACGTTGTGCAACTCACGGGCGACGCGGGCCCGTTCATGCTCGGCGGCGCGGCGCAGCTCCGCGGCCCGCTCGCGTTCCAGCGCCGACATCCGTGGGTCGGCGACAGTGGCACGGTCGCCGTGCTGAACTCGCTGACCGCGGTGCTCACCCTGATGCTCGTCGCGGTCGCCGGACTCGGTGTGCTCAACGGAGTCGTCCTCGACACCCGGGAACGGGTCCGCGACCTGGGCATCCACAAGGCCCTCGGAATGACGCCGCGGCAGACCGTCGTCATGGTCGTCACCTCGGTCGTCATGACCGGACCCGGCGGCGGCGCCGTCGGAGTGCCGCTCGGCGTCGCCCTGCACGGCTGGATCATGCCTGCCATGGGGCACAGCGCCGGGCTGAACCTGCCCGAGTCCGTCATCGCCGTCTACCGCACGCCCGAACTGGTCCTGCTCGCCCTCGGCGGACTGCTGATCGCCGTCCTGGGCGCTCTGCTGCCCGCGGGCTGGGCCGCCCGGACCCGCAGTGCCGTCGCCCTGCGCACGGAATAGCGGCGGAACAGGAGCGGAACGGGAACGGAAGGGGGGCGGAAGGGGGAGCCGGGAGCCGTCCGATCCGCACCCATGGTTGTACTGTTGCGCAAAGCGGCAATCTTCAAGTGGGTGGCGGCCAGTGGGGCGTGCCCTCGACCGAGGCGAAGAAAGGCGGGCGCGCGATGCTCCGCAACGGACTGGAACCCTGGCACCTGCTGATCGTGGCGATCGTGCTCATCGTGCTGTTCGGCTCGAAGAAGCTGCCGGACACCGCCCGTGCGCTGGGCAAGTCGATGCGCATCCTCAAGAGCGAGACCAAGGCGATGAAGGACGAGAACTTTGCGTCCGCCGCCACCGCCGAACAGGGCACGGCTCCGGTGACCCCCACGGCGGTCATCAAGAACTCCGCCGAGCAGGCCGCCCCGCGCGCGACGACCGAGGCTCCGAGCGCCGCGCACTGAGCCCATGTGGTCCGGTCCGGGGACGGCGCACACCGCCCCCGGACACGGACACGTCTGAGGACTCAGTCCTCTTCGCCGCCTTCGTCGTCGTCGCCCTCGAAGAAGTCGCCCACCTCGTCGACGACTTCGGCCGCGACCAGCCCGCCGACCACCCCCACCGCGAGTCCCGCCGCGCCGGCCGCGACCGCGGTGCCGAGGCCGGGCCCGGAGCGGTGGCCCTCATGACCCGACCCATAGCCGGACTCATGGCTGGACCCGTAGCTGGACTCATGGGCCGAGTGATGCCCGTACCCGCTTCCGGCGGCATACGGATCGGCGTGGCCGTACGTGGCGTGGGAGCCGTACGACGCCCGGTGCTCGACCAACTGCCTGATCCAGCCGTCGACTTCGCCGTTCCAGTCGCGGGCCCCGACATCGTGATGGCTCACCGTGAAGCGGGTGAGGGCGTCCTGCCCGGACTCGAAGAGCCCGCCGCGCTTGTCGGCCTCCAGGACGATCTCCATGCCGGCCGGGGTGGCGAGGAAGGTCAGCTCGATCTCGTTCACCACGTGCGCGTACTGCGGCGCGGGCGTCAGCTCGATCTCCTGGTAGAAGGGCAACTGCTGCCCCGTACCCCCGATGTGGCCGTGTTCGAGGTCGGCGGACCTGAAGCCGAAGCCCAGCTGCCCCAGCGCCTCCAGGACCGCTTCCTGGACCGGCAGCGGACGCACCACGAGCGGGTCCAGGTCGCCCTTGTCCCTCGCACCGGCCACCGCGAGCTCGGTGCGCACACCGAGAACGATGCCCAGCGGCTGCCCGTACAGCTCGCTGACCGGTGTCTCCCACGGCAGGGACACGCTGAACGGAACGCTGTGCCGCTCCTGCTCGGCGAGGCGGAAACCGCCGCCGACCGTGAACCGCTCGAAGACGACGACGCCCTCGCTCTCCCCGTCCTCGTGCTCGGTCTCCACCCGGGCGATCAGTTCGAGCCCGATGTGCTCGATCTCCACGTCCGCGCTGCCACCCTGGAGATGGACCTGCCCGGACAGGATCCCGCCGGGCGCCACCGCGCCGCCGTCGAGAACCGTGTCCACCGAGGGGCCGCCTGCGCCCATCGCTCCGAGCAGCCGTTTGAACACCATGTCGGTGTGGCTCCTTCACTGATCGCACTCATCGTTCCGAACCGGCTCGGAGCGAGCCCCGAGCCGGTGTCATCAGAACTGACGGCATCGGTAAAGAAGTTCCCAAGTCACCTGGACGGAGGCATCTTTCACGACTTGGTGCGCCCGAAGCAGCGCTCCAGCTCGTCCAGGTCGTAGAACGCGCTGCCCTTCGCCACCGGCGCGCAGCCCGCCTTGAACGCGGTCTCCTTCTCGTTGTAGAGCATCCGCACCAGAGAGGTGTCGCCCTTGCGGAACACGTCCCACTGGATGTTCGCGGCCATCGGCGCCACCGAGCCGCCCCGCCAGGGGTTGTCCGTATAGGTGTACGGCTGAGTCGTCGTCACCGGCTTCGTGCTGCCCGGCAGCCGCATGAGAGCGGCGAGCGGGATGATCTCCTCGGCGTGGGTGAAACGCAGCTCCGCGCCGAGGTCGCTGGTTCCGTCACGCTTGGCCTCGGCCCTCTTGAAGAAGTCGTCGAGCAGGACGTCCGCCATCTTGTACGTGATGTCGCTGTCCGCGAAGCCCGGTCCCTTCTCGTAGAAGTCCTCGGCATCGCTGAGATAGGCGAACCAGGCGTCGCGCGGGGCGAGGTAGCGCGCCAGGTGCCAGGTGCCCTCGTCGGTCATGGCCGGGGCGATGCTGTACAGGTTGTAGACCGCCTGGGCCGCGTCCACCTCGCTGCCGATGGAGGCGAACTCCCCGTCCGAGATCCGCCGCACGAAGGCCGACGTGAAGATCCTCTTCAGGATGTCGCGGGCCGCGCGGTGGGTGGCCGGCTGGTCGGTGACGCTCTTGAGGGTGGTGGCCAGCCGCTGGTCGTGGGCGAGGTAGTCGCGGTAGGCGGCACCGCCCGCGGACTTGTGGAAGTAGAGCAGGTCGGGGTCGGTGCGCGCCGGGCCGATGAGGGGAGTGAGAGCCGGGTCGGTGTCGGCGAGGGCCGAGGCGAAGAGGGCGCCGCTGTCGACGGCGCGGCCCTGGCCCGAGCTGACCACGTCGATCGGCTCGGAGTCCTGGGCGATCCGCGCGAACAGTCTGGGCAGCCGCTGTGCCATGCGGGCCGCCGTGCCCTGGATCTCCCGCTTGCCCCGGCCGCTGAGGTTGCCGTATCCGACCTTCTCCATCGCCGCCAGCAGTGAGCGCACCTGCGGGCCGAACTCCGCACCGGCACGGGTGAGTTCGCCCTCGCTTTCGGCCTTGTCCCACAGCTGGAGGATCAACTCTCCGTCCTCGTCGCTCGTCGCCGCGCGTGAACCGTGCCGGGACACGTACTCGGTGAACACCGGGACGAACCCCTTCGGTGCCCGCTGGTACGTACGGGCGTTCTGCTGCGGCGCGTACGGCGTCTTCGTCCCGTAACTGCCCGACGCCCCGCCCGCCGCCTGCGCCGGGAGCGGGGACATGAGGAGGACGGAGAGCGCGGAGAGGGTGAGGGCCAGGGCGCCAGGTGCGTGTGCCCCGGCGCCCGTACCTCGAACAGGCCAGAAGAGTTACCTGGTTGACGAGGTGCTGGTCGAGGAACTGCTCTGCTGTCCGGGGACCTGCCCGCTCCCGTGCGGGGGTTGTGACCGTCCTCCCGGCCTCCGCAGGAGTGGGCGGCGGCCGAGCGCGGGCAGCGCGGGCGGGGTGAGGAAGCCCTCCGCGCGGGCGGCGGCGATCCCGATGCGGGGGAGGTCACTGCTCTTCTCGAAGAGGAGGTAACGGGGCTCCCAGACGGGCCGGTACTTGGCGTTGGCCCGGTAGAGGGACTCGAGTTGCCACCAGCGGGAGAGGAAGGTCAGAACCGCGCACCACAGACGCAGCACCGGTCCGGCGCCCAGCCGGGAGCCGCGCTCGAAGACGGAACGGAACATGGCGAAGTTCAGCGAGACCCGCTGCACCCCGATCTCCTCGGCGCGCAGCAGGAGTTCGATGACCATGAACTCCATGAGGCCGTTCTCGCAGTCACGGTCCCGGCGCATCAGGTCGAGCGACAGCCCCTTGTCGCCCCACGGTACGAAGCTCAGCACGGCCCGCGGTTCGTCCTGGCTGTCGCGGCACTCCAGCATCACGCACCGGCCGTCGCCCGGGTCGCCGAGCCGGCCGAGCGCCATGGAGAACCCGCGCTCGGTCTCGCCGTCCCGCCAGTGGTCCGCCTTGTCGATGAGGGTGGCCATGTCGGCCTCGGGGATGTCCTCGTGGCGGCGGATGCCGACGGTGTAACCGGCCCGGCGGACGCGGTTGTGGGCCTGGCGCACTCCGCGCATCGCGCGCCCTTCGAGGGTGAAGTCGGCGCGGTCCACGATGGCTTCGTCGCCGAGTTCGAGGGCGTCGAGGCCGTGCCGGGCGTAGATGGTGCCGGCCTCCTCGCCGGCGCCCGTCACGGCCGGCGTCCAGGCGTGCCGCCGCGCCTCGTGCAGCCATGCCTCGATCGCACCGGGCCAGGCCTCGGGGTCGCCGATCGGGTCGCCGGAGGCAAGGGTCACTCCGCCGACCACCCGGTAGGTGATCGCCGCCTTGCCGCTCGGGGACCACATGACGGCCTTGTCGCGGCGCAGCGCGAAGTAGCCCAGCGAGTCCCGCTCACCGTGCTTGGCGAGAAGGTCGCGCAGACGTCGCTCGTCGTCCTCGCCGAGGAGTTCCCGCCCGCGCGGGGCGCGGAAGCAGGCGTAGAGCACGAGCAGGAAGGAGGCCGCGATCAGGATGTTGACGATCACGTCCACCCAGCGGGGCGCGACCACGGAGTCGAGGCGGTCGGCGAGCGGGCCGACGCTGACCCCGCGCAGCAGCGTGTACGCGATCCGGTCGCTCAGCGGCGCCCCGGACACCTTGTTGGTGGCGCTCACCAGCAGCGTTCCGAGGGTGCCGCTGACCAGGAAGCCACCGGCGCCGACGGCCAGCGCCAGCCGGGGGTTGGAGCGGTCCCCGACGGCCTGGAACTCCCTTCGCCCCACCAGCAGCGCGACGACGAAGAGCCCGGTGAACACGGTCGAGAACCAGTTGAAGCCGTGCCGTCGGTACTGCTCCTGTGTGAGGGCCAGGACGTACAGCCCGAAGAGCGGTCCCGCCAGCAGCATGTTGAAGATCCACGCGGCCCGTTTGCGGCGCCGCATCACCAGCGCCAGGAACAGCGCCAGCGCGGCCGAGACCAGCCCGGCGGTGGCCAGGTACGGGGTGAAGAACTCACCTCCGTTGTGCTCGTGCACCTCTTCCCGGAACGGCAGCGACGTGACCGCCACCACGTTGAGCAGCGCGAGCAGTCGCAGGTACCAGACCGTGGCCGCGGCCGCCCGTGGTCGTAGCCGGTCGCCGATGGCCGGCCGTCCGGTCGGGTCCGGCCGGCGCGACTTCGAGTTCCTCTGTTCCGGGACGAGTACTGGCTGTTGTGCAGACACCGTGGAGCATCACCTTGGGGAGAGGGCGGTGGGGGAGAGCTGCGGGGGCGGGGAACTCTGTGTGTTCCCTGAGAGGGGCAGAGCGGGGAAACCCTACATGCTGTAAGGAAAAGGTGAGTTGTGGTCACGGTGAGGATTGCCGCCGAGGGTCTTAACGAGTGGCGGTCAGCGGTGTTGCGGGGAAAGACTGCCTGGTCCAGGCGGTGCCGCTGGGTAAGCAGCTGGTAAGAATCGAAGCGCGGACAGAATGTCCGTGGCGGGGGTGCGACCGCGCCGCCGGGCTGTCGCCGTGCGCCGCGCGCATGGACGCGGACACCGGGCCTCTTGGCTGCCGCTCTCGTGTTACCGCAGCTCAGAGGCGTGATGCCCGCCTTGCGCGGCCCCCGCGACGACTCGTCGGCCGATCCGCGCTCGATGCGGCCGACCCGGGCCCGGCGTGCGATCCGCGTCCGCTGTGTCGCGATTTGCGCGCTCTCTTGACCGTTAGTTAGGCATGCCTACACTAAGTCCCGCCCTTGGCCGCCCGGCCTGGTGTTTGCTGCATCGGAGAGAGGCCCGAGGTGTGGGACGACGCGTTTCCCAGCTTTCTGATCGGTCTGCGTGAGGGGCTGGAAGCGGGACTGATCGTCTCGGTTCTGGTCGCCACGCTCGTACGGTCCGACCAGCGCGCCCGACTGCCCCATGTATGGACGGGAGTTGCCGCCGCCATCGGGTTGTCGATGAGCTTCGGCGCGGTCCTCACGTTCACGGCGGCGAACCTGCCGGGGAAGTCGCAGGAGGCGTTCGGGGGCTCGCTGAGTCTGGTCGCGGTCGTGTTCGTCACCGCCATGGTGTTCTGGATGCGGCGCTCGGCCCGTACGTTCTCCGGCGAGATCAAGCAGAAGGTCACCGCCGCGCTGGGCATGGGCGCGGGCGTACTGATCGCCACGTCGTTCCTCGCCGTCGGCCGCGAGGGTCTGGAGACCGCGCTGTTCCTGTGGACCACCGCGCAGGCCGCGGGGAGTTCGTCGGGTCCGCTGGCCGGAGCGGCGGTCGGACTGCTGCTCGCCGCGGCGCTGTGCTGGGGCCTGTACCGGCGCGTCCTGCACATCAACCTCACGCGGTTCTTCAGTATCACCGGCGCCGTGCTCATCGTCATCGCCGCGGGCGTCCTCGGCTACGGCATGCGCGACCTCCAGGAAGCCACGGTGATCCCGGGCGGCACGTCGTACGCCTTCGATCTGTCGGCGCATCTCGACCCGGCCTCGTGGTACGTCACCGTCGTCCAGGGCACGCTCAACCTCACCCCGCAGATGACCTGGCTTCAGGTCGGTGTCTACGGCACGTACCTGGCGATCGTGATGACGCTGTTCGTACGCGGCGTCCGCGGGGCGGCCCCGGCGAAGCCGGTGCCCGTGGTGCTCGCCGCGACGGACGTCGCGGGGGCAGCCAAGCGCGTGTCCGTGCCGCTCGACTCCGCCGACGCGGAGCAGCCCGCGACGCCCGCCGCTACGCGGGCCGGGAGTCCCGCCGGCCCCGGCCCCCGCCCCGGCGCCGGGAGTGCCGTCGCGTCGACCGCCGTCGAGGCCGAGCGGTCCGCCGCGCCCGCACCGGCCGGGGGTGAGGCCGGGTCTGTTTCCGCCGACGCCGACAAGGCCGCCACGTCGGCCGCGATCGAGGCCGAGGCCGACCCGTCCGCCACGTCCGCCCCCGAAGACGAGCACGCCGCCGAAGGAGAGCCCGCCGCCGAAGGCGAGAAGCCCGCCGAGCCTGGGGCCTCCGGCCCCGACCAGCCGTCCGTTCCCGCCGAGGGCGCCGTGGCCACGCCGTCCACCCCCCGTCGTTTCCCTCGCTGGACGGTCCCCGCCGCTCTCGTCGCCGTGCCCGCGCTCATCGCGGGGATCGCCATCGCCGCCGGCGGCGGAAAGCCCGCGTCCGGGACGCCCGTCGTCGAAGTGTCCGCGGCCGACTGCGGCAAGGGCTTCACCGCGCCCAAGCCGGGCCGGCAGACCTTCCAGGTGCGCAACACCGGCTCCCGTACCTCCGAGATCTATCTGATCGACCCGGTCAGCAACGCCGTCTACGGCGAGGTCGAGGGCATCGCCCCCGGCACCACCCGCGCCCTGATCGCCACCGTCGGGACGGGCTCGTACGCCTGGCGCTGTGTGCCCAACGGCGGGAAAGCCGTCACCTCGGCGGCCGTGCGCGTCAGCGCGGGCGGCGGCTCCGTCCAGGCCGTACTGCCGGTCTCCGAGAAGGACCTCGCCGCACCGCTGGCCGCCTACCGGACGTACGTCGACCAGGGTCTGGCCGACCTGCAGACCAAGACGCGCACCCTCCAGAGCGACCTCGACGCCGACAAGCTCGACCAGGCACGCAAGGACTGGCTGCCCGCGCACACGCGGTACGCCTCGCTCGGCGCCGCCTACGGAACGTTCGCCGACTTCGACGCGAAGATCAACGGCCGTACGGCCGGACTCGCGGGCGGGGTCGACGACCCGGCCTTCACCGGCTTCCACCGCATCGAGTACGGCCTGTGGCACGGCCAGTCCGCCGCCACCCTCGCGCCGTACGCCAAGCGACTCGCCGCCGATGTGGACGCCCTGCGCAAGGACTTCCCGAAGCAGGACTTCGACCCGGCCGACCTCCCGCTGCGCGCCCACGAGATCCTCGAGAACACCCTGCACCGCGAACTGAGCGGCAACGCCGACTACGGCAGCGGCACCGAACTGGCCACCACCGAGGCCAACCTCGACGGCACCCGCGAACTGCTCACCCTGCTCCGCCCGCTGATCGACAAGCGCAACGCCAAGGTGATCCCGGCAGTCGACACATGGATGCGGCGCACCGAGCAACTGGTGCTCGCCCAGCGGGCCGAGGACGGCACCTGGACGCCGCTGGACAAGCTGTCCGACACCGACCGGCAGCGCCTCGACGGCTCGGTCGGCCAGTTGCTGGAAGAGCTCGCCCCGATCCCGGACCTCCTGGAGATCCGCAAGGCCGCGTGAGCAGCCGAACGCCTGCTTGAGCGACCCCAAGGCCGCGTGAGCAGCCCCACGGCCGCGTCAGCAGCCCGGCGGCGCCGACCCCGAGACCGTCGGCCCACCCGCGCCGAACCACCGCCCCCGCAGTCCCGGGACCATGTGCCCACAGGAGAGGACCTCCCCCGATGACGACCCCGAGCCAGGACGACCAGGCCGCGCAGGGCGGCTGCCCCTTCGGCCGCCGTACGTTCACCAAGACCGCCCTCGGCGTCGGCGCGGCCGGAGCCGCCCTGGCGGGCGCCGGGCTCGTCGGGGCCCAGGTGGCCGCGGGCAGCACTCCCGCCGCGGCGGCCGACTCGGGCAGCGGCAAGGTGTCCTTCCACGGCGCCCACCAGGCCGGCATCACCACCCCCGCGCCCACGGCCGCCGTCTTCGTCTCCTTCGACGTCATCGCCGAGGACCGCACCCAACTGGCCGCCCTGCTGCGCACGATCACCGAGCGGGCTCGCTTCCTGACCACCGGTGGCACCCCGGTCGACCTCGGCGTGGGCGCACCGCCCTCCGACAGCGGTCTGCTGGGACCGGACCTGCCCGCGGACGACCTCACCGTCACCGTGGGCGTCGGCGCCTCGCTCTTCGACGACCGCTACGGCCTCGCCGACCGCATGCCGCGCCACCTCAAGCCGATGCGCACCTTCCCCAACGACAACCTCGACGCCGCCGAGTGCCACGGCGATCTGTCGTTGCAGCTGTGCGCCGCCAACTCCGACACGGTGCTGCACGCCCTGCGCGACATCACCCGGCACACCCGCGGCGCGATGCAGATCAAGTGGCGCGTCGACGGCTTCCAGAACCCGTCCCGTCCCACCGGCGCGCAGCGCAACTTCCTCGGGTTCAAGGACGGCATCGCCAACCCCGACACGACCTCGTCCCGCGAGATGGACAAGCTGGTCTGGGTCACCGCGGCCGACGGCGAACCGACCTGGGCGGTCGGCGGCAGCTACCAGGTCATCCGGATCATCCGCATGCTGGTCGAGTTCTGGGACCGGGTCTCGCTCACCGAGCAGGAGAAGATGATAGGCCGCCGCCGTGACACCGGCGCACCGCTGGACGGCGCCCAGGAGACCGACCTCCCGCGCTACACCAAGGACCCCAAGGGCGAGGCGATCCCGCTGGACGCCCACATACGGCTCGCCAACCCCCGTACGGCGAAGACCGACACCACCCGGATCCTGCGCCGCGGCTACAACTACGACCGGGGCGTCGACAAGGCGGGCAACCTCGACATGGGCCTGGCCTTCTGCTCCTACCAGCAGGACGTGGTCCGTCAGTTCGAGGCGACCCAGACGCGTCTGATCGACGAGCCGCTCGTCGACTACATCAGCCCCACCGGGGGCGGTTACTTCTTCGCGCTGCCCGGGGTGAAGGACAAGTCCGACTGGCTGGGCCGCTCCCTCGTGGAGGGCTGAAGCGAAGGGTGAAGAGGGGGTTGGGCCGGGGCCGGGCACGAGGCCGCCCCGTCCAGCGTACCGAGCAGAAACGGCATCACCCCCCGCTCCAGCAGGGCCAGTTGCCACTCCTCATGGGCACGCCTCACCTCGGGATCGCGGTCCTCCGAGGTGGGGCGGTCGCGCGTCGCCAGTGACCAGAGAAGGTCGCCCAGCGCCGCGCCCGCCGTCACCGCGGCCAGGATCACCACCACCATGATCAGCCCGTCGTTCAGATGCGGGCGTACGTCGAGGGCGTGCAGGTCGAACCCGCTCAGGACGTACACACCCGCGGCGACGACACCGAGACTCGGCACGAGCAGCGCCGAGACGGACACGGAGCCATCCCCCACACGTACGGCGGCCTTTGAGGGTCCCTCATGTCGTCCGGACGCCCGCACGCGGAGGTACCGGTCGTACTCGACCGCGGCGGTCCGGGAGAGCGAGGGGCGCGCCTGAAGGGCTTCGGCGCGCAGGCGCTCGCGCGTGTCCGCCACGCCGACGCGTTCCACGGCTGCCATGATCTCGGGGGAGTGGAGGGCCCGGTCCAGGATCCGCTCGAAGGTGCCGTCGCTCGGCGCCGCCGGACCGTCGTCACGTTCCTTCATTTGGGGGTCCCCCGAGACGTAAGAGGCTCACGATGAGGCAAACCCTACAGTATGTAGGGTTTCTGCTCGTCAACCGCTTCGGTGTCGGGTCTCCATCGGGTCGCGGGATCTTCGGCACTTCGGCACGGGACACGTCGCCCTGCGCCGAGCGTCACGGCCTCCTGGTGGCCCGGTGTACGAAGGCGGGCGGGAGGTTCGGCCACACCACGGGCGAGCGCTCCAACCGGTCGAAGCGGCACGCCAGTTCGGCGGTGAAGGCACGGGCGGGCGGAGTCCAGGCCGCGTGCACATACGCGAAGGTGGTGAACCGTCCGCCGGGCGTCAGGACTTCGCTCACGGCGTCCAGGATGTGCCCGCGCCGCTCCCGCGACATGACCGTCCACGGCAGCCCGGAGACCACCGCGTCGACCGGTCCGCTCACCGCGGCGGGCAGCTCGGTGGCCGAACCCGACACCACGGTCAGCCGTTCGTCGCGCCGTGCGGCCGACAGCCGTGCCGCGAGCACCGGATTGAGCTCGACCGCGACGAGCCGCGCCTCGGGCGCCAGTCGGGCGAGGATCGCGTCGGTGAACGCTCCGGTCCCCGGGCCCAGTTCGACAACGAGCCGGGCTCGCTCCAGACCGATGCCCTCGGTCATCGCGTGGGCCAGCCGACGTGAACTGGCCGCCACGGCACCGGTCATGAGGGGCCGTCTGAGGAACTCGGTGGTGATCGACATGACGGCCATGCTGGAAGCGCGCCGGGTGGCCGCACGTCGTATCCCCGGCCGGTGCGCGTACGACCGCGGGAGGACCCCGTGACGCCCCGCAGGACGATGCGGCGGAGCGGGCCCCGGTCATAGCGTGAGGCGGTGCATCGGCTGATCGAGACCCTGCTCCGCCGGCGGCGCGGCCACCCGTGGCTGACGGACGTCCTGTTGGTCGTGCTGGTGGCCGTGCCCCCGGTCATCCGCCCGGAGCCGGGCTGGCGGCCGGTCTGGGTACAGGCGGGCGTGTACGTCGCCCTGGTGCTGCCCCTGCTGTGGCGCCGCCGTCGGCCGGTGCTCGTCGCGGCCCTGGTGACGGCGGCCTTCTGGGCGCAGTACCTCGGACACGTGTGGGGACAGGAGCCGGGGCGCGGTGCCGTCGCCCTGGCCGCGGTCCTGGCCACCCTCACCGTGCGCGGTCTGCGCCGCGCCGCCGCGCTGACGGTGGTGTGTGCCGCCGCCTGCGTCCTGCTGTGGATTCCCGCGTGGCAGCGGGAGTACGTGGGTCCGGGCGCCCGAGGTGCCTGGCTCACCCCGCTCGCGGTGGGGCTGCTGCTGGCCGGGGCCTGGGTGTTCGGCGAGTACGTCCGTGCCCGGCGCGCCTACCTCGCCGAGTTCGAGCGGCGGGCCGTACTCGTCGAGTCGGAGCGCCTCGCCTTGGCCCGGGTGGCCGTCGCCGAGGAACGGGCGCGCATCGCCCGCGAGATCCACGACGTCCTCGCGCACAGTGTGAGCGTGATGGTGGTGAACGCCGAGGGCGGCAGGCTGATGCGGCATGTCGACCCCGCCGTCGTCGACCGCACCCTCGGCGTCATCGGCGCGACCGGCCGCGAGGCCCTCGGTGAACTGCGCCGGCTGCTGGAGGTGCTGCGTACGCCCGACGCGGACGCCTCAGCCGACGCCGACCACAACCCTGACCACAACCCCGACTCCGACTCCGACCCCGACTGCGGCCCCGATGCGGCTCCCGAGCCCCTCTCGGCCGATCTGCGTCGGCTGATCGGACGCCTCAACACGAGCGGCACGCGCGCCCGGCTGGACCTGCGCGGCGAGCAGGGCGGCCTTCCGCCGGACCTCACCGTGCAGACGTACCGCATCGTGCAGGAGGCGCTCACCAACATCGTCAAGCACGCGCCGCCGGACGCCACGATCCACGTACGGGTCGACACGGGCACTCGGGGGCCCGGGCGGCTGGTCCGCGTGCGGGTGGAGAACTCAGCCGGAGCCGGAGCCGGAGCCGCAGCCGCAGGGGGCGCCGTCGCCGAGCGCCCCGCCCCGCTGCCCTCGTCCGGTCGCGGTCTCACCGGCATGCGCGAACGCACCGCCCTGTACGGCGGGAGTGTCGACGCCGGGCCCACGCCCGACGGCGGCTACCAGGTCGCCGCCACCCTGCGCGTCGCAGAGCCCGAGCCCACGGGGGCAGCCCCATGACCGGCCCGACCTCGACCCCGACCCCGCCCCCTACGTCGTCGTCCCCGTCCCGCGTGCTGATCTGCGACGACCAGGAGCTGATCCGGATGGGGCTGCGCATGGTCGTCGACAGCCAGCCCGACCTCACCGTGGTGGGCGAGGCCGCCGACGGCGACGCGGCGATCGCGGGCGCGGCCGCCCTGGAGCCGGACCTCGTCCTGATGGACGTACGCATGCCCGGTCTGGACGGACTCGCCGCCACCGAGCACCTCTGCGCGCAGCCCCACGGGCCCCGGATCCTCGTCGTCACCACCTTCGACCTCGACGAGTACGCCTACGCGGCCCTGCGTGCCGGCGCGAACGGCTTCCTCGTCAAGGACGCCCCGGCCGAGGAGATCCTGGTGACCGTCCGGGCGGTGCTGCGGGGCGAGGTCATGGTGGCGCCCTCGCTCACCCGGCGCCTGGTCGAACGCTTCGTCCTGCACGGGCCCGCGTCCGCGTCCACGCCCGCCCAGCGCCGCCGCCTCGCCGCGCTCACCGAGCGGGAACGGGAAGTCCTCGCCCTGGTCGCCCGGGGACTGGCCAACGGCGAGATCGCGGCCCGCCTCTTCGTCGGCGAGACGACCGTGAAGACCCACCTCGGCCGCATCCTGACCAAGCTCGGCCTCCGGGACCGTATCCACGCGGTGATCTTCGCGTACGAGAGCGGGCTGGTACGGGTCGGGGACTGAGCGGCGACAGGGGTGAGCGGCGGCGGGGGTGAGCGGTGACGGGGATCGAGCGGCGACGGGCATCCCGCCGTTCGGCGGGACTTCTCCGCCGTCTGGCGCTGCCGTGGGACCGCGGGCGCGCGGCACGATGACAGCCAGTGGTCACAGGGACGTGGCCAGGACGCAGGGAGAGCCGATGACCACCAATCCGTCCGCCGAGGCACAGGGCTCCCGGGTCGGGCCGCCCCCGCCGTTCGACCCGGAGCTCGCCGCCGCCCTCGAGATCATCCGCGAACAGCTGCCGTCCTCGTTCAGCATCGAGATGATCCCGGCGCTGCGCGAGGGCGTCCTACTGTCCGAAGGGGCGGACCTGGACCTGACCCGGGAGGGCGCCTTCGAGGTGGAGGAGCGCACGGTGCCCGGGCCGCAGGGCGCACCGGACATCTCGCTGCTCATCTGCCGGCCGACCCGGGCTGCCGCGGCCGTGCCCGTCGTCTACAACGTGCACGGCGGCGGCATGGTGATCGGCGACAACCGCACCGGCGTCGGAGAAATGCTCGACTGGGCCGAGGAGCTGGGCACGGCCGTGGTGTCGGTGGAGTACCGCCTCGCACCCGAACACCCGCATCCGGCCCTCGTCGAGGACTGCTACGCCGGACTGAAGTGGACGGCCGAGCATGCCGGAGAACTGGGGTTCGACCCCGAGCGGATCATCGTCGCGGGCGCGAGCGCCGGGGGCGGTCTGACCGCGGCGGTCGCCCTGCTGGCCCGGGACCGCGGCACACCGGCTCTCCTGGGACAGGTGCTGCTGTGCCCGATGCTCGACGACCGCAACGACACCCCCTCCAGCCATCAGATGGCCGGTCTCGGCGTGTGGGACCGCGCGGCGAACCACATGGGGTGGACGGCCCTGCTCGGTGACGCCCGCGGCGGCCCGGACGTCTCTCCCTACGCCGCCCCGGCCCGCGCCGAGGACCTCTCCGGGCTGCCCCCGGCCTTCATCGACGTCGGCTCGGCCGAGACCTTCCGGGACGAGGCCGTCGCCTACGCGAGCGGCCTGTGGAAGGCGGGCGGCCGGGCCGAACTCCACGTGTGGCCCGGTGGCTTCCACGGATACGACCTGATGGCGCCGCAGGCCGCCCTGTCCCAGGACACCAAGGCCGCACGTCTGCGCTGGCTGCGCCGACTCCTGGAGAACTGACCCCGTCCACCGGGCGTTCTTGCCGGTGACGGCTTGGCACCGGACGCCGGAGGACGGAGCATGGGGGCGACGCTTTCCGGTGGCCTGTGCGAGGTGAGTGAGTTCGGTGAAGGAGCTGGCGGGCAGGCTCGCGGCGCTCGACCCCGACGCGGGTGCCGCACTCCAGGTGATCACCTACTTCGACCGGCTGATCGAGGGCCGGGCGGGTCTGGAGTCCCTGGTGCGGGGCGCGGCCGTGCTGTCCGGCTGCCCGGCCCGGCTCGTCGACGAGGAGCGCGGGGTCCGTGTCCGGGTCGAGGCCGACGGGATGCGCCGGGACGACGGCGGCCCCCTCGACCCGGCCTGGCCCTCGGCCCGCTTGACGCCGGACGGACCGCCTGCCGTCTGGCTGGAGCGCACGGGAGTGTCCGACGGGGTCCACGCGATGGTCCTCGAGCGTGCCGCGGCCGCCGCTCGGGTGGTGCTGGACAGGACCCGCGGGCGGGCTCCGGCGGAGGCCCGCCAGGCCGACCCCGCCTCGGTCGAGGTACTCCTGGACGCCGCCGCCACCGAGCACGCCCGGCGTCAGGCGGCCGTCCGGCTCGGCCTGCGGGACGTGGCCGCCGCCCGTGTGGTGGCGACCGCCGAGGGCGGCCCGCTCGTCGAAGCGGTGCCCGCCACCGGCGACAGCACGCCCACCACCGGTGGCCGTCGCGCGGGTATCGGCCCCGCGGTGCCCGTACGGGACCTTCCGGCGTCGTGGGCCGCTGCCCGTACCGCCCTGCGGTTCACCGCGGAGGGCACCGACCAGGACCCCGGCCCCCGCACGGTGTACGCGGACGAGCTGGGCGGCCTCGCGCTGCTCGCGGACACGGTCGGCCCGACCACGGAACCCGTCCCCGACGTCCGCGCCCTCGAACGCGCCGTCGCGACGGCCCCCTGGGCGGCGAGCACGCTGAACGCGGTCGCCTTCAGCACGAGTCTGCGCGCCGCCGCGGCGGAGCTGAACGTGCACCACTCCACACTCCAGGACCGCCTCGTCCAGGCCGAGCACTGGCTCGACTGGCCGGTCCACGACCCGCACGGCCGGCTCCGCCTCCAACTGGCGCTGCTCCTACGACGGTTGC
The DNA here is from genome assembly GCF_019091445.1 of Streptomyces sp. GbtcB7. NCBI lineage: Bacteria > Bacillati > Actinomycetota > Actinomycetes > Kitasatosporales > Streptomycetaceae > Streptomyces > Streptomyces sp. GbtcB7. The sequence continues at coordinate 252,633 of NZ_JAGXJM010000006.1, read as the reverse complement.
ACCGGAACGCGGCACGCTAGGGCGCGCTCCCGGGACGGCCGCGCCGGGTGGTGGTACCGCGGGGTGGTGGTACCGCTACACGGAGCGGTGGTACTGGTCGGGGACGTGGACCTGGACCTCCGCGCCCAGTTCACGGGCCGCCAGGCGTGCGAACGAGGGGTTGCGCAGCAGCTCGCGCCCCAGCAGCACGGCGTCGGCCTCGTCGTTGGCGAGGATCTTCGCGGCCTGCTCGGCGTCGGTGATGAGACCGACGGCGGCGACGGGCAGCGAGGTCTCCGCCTTGACCCGTGCGGCGAAGGGGACTTGGTAACCCGGCCCGACCGGAATGCGTACGCCCGAGACGTTGCCGCCGGTGGAGACGTCGAGCAGGTCGATGCCGTGCGCGCGCAGTTCGCCCGCGAAGCGGACGGTGTCGTCGGCGCTCCAGCCGCCCTCCTCCAGCCAGTCGGTGGCGGAGATCCGGAAGAACAGTGGCTTGTCGTCGGGCCAGACCTCCCGCACGGCGTCCACGACCTCGAGGGCGAAGCGGACACGGTTCTCGTAGGAGCCGCCGTACGCGTCGGTGCGGTGGTTGGAGTGCGGGGAGAGGAACTCGTTGACGAGGTATCCGTGGGCGCCGTGGATCTCGGCGATCTCGAAACCGGCGTCCAGGGCGCGCCGCGCCGCGTCCGCGAACTGGCCCACGATCTCCCGGATCCCGGCCACGGTCAGCTCGGTCGGCACCGGGTGCCGCTCGTCGAAGGCCAGCGCGCTCGGAGCGAGCGGCTGCCAGCCGTACGCGTCCTCGCCGACCGGCGCGCCGCCCTTCCAGGGACGGTCGGTGGAGGCCTTGCGGCCGCTGTGCGCGAGCTGGATCGCGGGCACGGTGCCCTGGCTCCTGAGGAAGCGCGTGATCCTGCGGAAGGCCTCGACCTGGGTGTCGTTCCAGATGCCCAGGTCGTAGGGGCTGATCCGGCCCTCGGGGGAGACGGCGGTGGCCTCGACGACGATCAGCCCCGTGCCGCCGGTGGCGCGGGCGGCGTAGTGGGCGAAGTGCCAGTCGTTCGGCGCGCCCGTCGAGGGTCCCTCCGGCGCGGCCGAGTACTGGCACATCGGGGGCATCCACACCCGGTTCGGGATGGTCACCTCGCGCAGGGTGAAGGGCTCGAAGAGCGTGCTCACGGCGGACTCCGTTCGTCGAGGGTGCCGAGCTGCACCTCATACGATAGGCGTCGTAGTACGGCATGTGTCAAACTACGAGAGATGTCGAACAATCCTCGTACACTGAGGTTCCTGGACGAAGATGAGGTTCGTGGACGAAGTGGAGCCACCGTGACGACCGCAGACCCCGCCGGCAGCAGCCGTGACCTGCCGCACCCCGTGCGTGCGGAGATCCGCCTGGAGTCGGTGCTGCACGCGCTCTCCGACCCCATTCGGCTGCGGATCGTGCGCGAGCTCGCCGCCGTCGGCGACGAGCTCTCCTGTTCGCACTTCGACCTGCCGGTCACCAAGTCCACCACCACGCACCACTTCCGGGTGCTCCGTGAGAGCGGGGTGATCCGGCAGGTCTACCGGGGAACGGCCAAGATGAACGCCCTGCGCGGAGCCGACCTGGACGCGCTGTTCCCCGGGTTCCTCGACAGCGTCCTCGCCGCGATCGAGCGGCAGGGCGAGCGCCTCGGCGAACCTCGGCGAACGGCTGGGTGACCGGTGGGGCGACCGGCCGGGTGACCGGTGGGGATCAGACTGAGGCGGCCTTCGGTTCGGCGGCGGCCCCGGCCGAACCCGCCTTCCCCGGCAGGTGGTTGAAGAGCAGGTTCAGGACGATCGCCGTCAGGCACCCGGCGCTGATCCCGCTGTTCATCACCGTCTGGAACCAGTCGGGGAACTTCGCGTAGATCGTCGGCACACCGACGGGGAGCATGCCCACGGCGACCGAGACGGCCACCACCGTCAGGTTGTTGTTGCCCTTGAAGTCCACCTCGGCCAGCGTCCGCAGCCCGCTCGCGGCGACCGTCCCGAACATCACCAGACCCGCGCCGCCAAGGACCGGCGCGGGCACCGCCGCGACCACCGCGCCCAGCTTGGGCAGCAGACCGAGCAGGACGAGGATGCCGCCCGCGGTCGCCACCACCCAGCGGCTGCGCACCCGGGTCATGCCGACCAGACCCACGTTCTGCGCGAACGCCGTGTAGGGGAAGGTGTTGAACACACCGCCGAGCACCGTGGAGAGACCGTCGGCGCGCAGACCGTCGGCCAGCGTGCGCGGCTCGACCTTCCGGTCCGTCATCTCGCCGACGGCGATGAGGTCACCGGTCGTCTCCGTCATCGTCACCAGCGCCACGACCAGCATCGACACGATCGCGGAGGCGTGGAACGTCGGCGTGCCGAAGTGGAACGGCGTGCTGATCCCGACCCAGTCGGCGTCCCCGACCCCGCCGAAGTCCGTGAACCCGAACGGCACCGCCACGGCGAGGCCCACCGCGATGCCGACCAGCACCGCGATCCGGCTCAGGAAGGGCGGCGCGAACCGTTGCACAGCCAGCACCACGGCCAGGACGAAGCCCGCGAGCGCCAGGTTCTTCGGTTCCCCGAAGTCCTTCGCGCCCACGCCGCCTGCCGCCCAGTTGCCCGCGACCGGCAGCAGTGAGACCCCGATGATCAGGATGACGGTGCCTGTGACCAGTGGCGGGAAGAAGCGCAGCAGCCTGCCGAAGACCGGCGCCAGCAACACGATCGCGAGCCCCGCGACGATCACCGATCCGTAGATCGCGGGCAGTCCGCCGCCCGTCGTCCCGATCAGGACCATCGGCGAGACCGCCGCGAAGGTGCAGCCCTGCATGATCGGCAGTCGTACACCGAACCGCCAGAAGCCGACGCACTGGATGAGGGTCGCGATACCGCACACCAGCAGGTCCGCGGTGATCAGATACGCGAGGTCGGCGGGCGAGAGCTTCATCGCCCCGCCCACGATCAGCGGCACGGCCACCGCGCCCGCGTACATCGCGAGCACGTGCTGGAGCCCGAAGGCGGCCAGGTGGCGTACGGGTGGGACCTCGTCGACGGGATGCACGGGATGCGCGGGTGCGGTGGTCGCCATGGGCACTCCAGGAGCGGCGGGTGGGGACGGGGACGGCCGGACGGCGCGAGGAACGTCCGAACAGCACGAGACCGTAAGGGCCTTGAACAGTTTGTTGATTTCCGGCCCGTTGCCGCTATGTGTCATGCCCACCGAGTCGCGCCCGACCTGCCGGAAACGCCCTAGGACGAAGTCGCCGTCCGCGCCGCCGCCAGCAGTGACGTCCAGTCGGGCAGCTTGACCACACCCCGTCCGAGCGAGGCCCCGAGCTCCGCCTCCGCCCGCTCGATCGCCTCCCATCCGGCCCACGGAACCGGTGTCGCCCCGGCCGCCCGCAGCGCCGCGAGGGGATCCTCGGCCAGCTCCCGTCGCATGAGTTCGGGGGCGTCCTCGACGAGCGAGGTCACCGTCTCCTTGGCGCACGGCCGGTTGGTGCCGATGACACCGGTCGGGCCCCGCTTGATCCAGCCCGCCACATACTCGCCCGGCGCGACCACGCCGTCCCGCAGCACCCGGCCCGCGCGGTGCGGCACCGTGCCGTGGTCCGTGTCGAAGGGCAGCCCTTCGAGCGGGACGCCCCGATAGCCGACCGAGCGCAGCACCAACTGCGCCTCGATGTCCTCGTACCGTCCCGTGCCCGTCACCCCGCCGCGCCCGTCGGGCGCCGTACGCTCGAAGCGCACCGCGCCCACCCGGGTGCCGTCGCCCTCGTCGGGAAGCAGCTCGACCGGGCGCAGGAAGAAACGCAGCCGGATCCGGCGGGCCCGGTCCTGCGCCGGCGCGGCGGCCCACCCCCGCAGCACCTCCACATTGCGGCGCTGCGCGGCGGGCAGGTCCGACGGGTCGGCGTACTGCGGATCGAGCGCCAACTCCTCGGGATCCACCACGACTTCGGTGTCCGGCAGCGAGCCGAGCTCGCGCAGCTCCTTGGTGGTGAAGCGGGCCTGCGAGGGACCGCGCCGCCCGATCATGCTGATCTCGGTCACCTTGCTCGCGGCCAGCGCGCTGAGCGCCGCCTGCGGCACGTCCGTGGGGCTCAGCTCGGAGGCGCCGCGGGCCAGCATCCGGGTCACGTCGACGGCGACGTTCCCGACGCCGACGACCACCGCCGAGCGCGCGCCGAGCACGAAGCCGTCGGTGGCGGAGTCGGGGTGCGCGCTGTACCAGGACACGAACTCGGTCGCCGACCAGCTGCCCGACAGTTCCTCGCCCGGCACTCCGAGATGGCGGTCGGTGGCGGCGCCCACGCAGTAGACCACCGCTTGGTACAGCTCCCGCAGTCGAGTCGCGGGCACTCCGCCCGGGCCGACCTGGACACCGCCCAGGAACCGCACCCGCTCGTCCTCCAGGACCGACCGCAGATTGTTCTGCAGCGACTTGATCTTCTCGTGGTCCGGCGCCACGCCGTAGCGCACCAGGCCGTACGGGCACGGCAGCCGGTCCAGGACGTCCACCCGGACCCCGGACAGCCCGCTCTGGACGAGGCTCTGGGCGGTGTAGACCCCGCTGGGCCCCGAGCCGACGACGGCGACATACAGCACGGCGGAACTCCCAATCCGAAACCCGAACAGCTCGAGGAGATCGCTGATGGCTCCAGCATCGCACCACCGACGCTCCGCTGACAGGGTGCGGCGCGCGGCGCACGCGTACGGGTTCGTCCGCACGGAAAGTCATGACATGAATACATGTGGTGATCGTTCCGGCGGTCGTCAGAGGTGTCGCCGAGCGTCACCGCAACGCGCGCATCCTGCTGATCTCGCTCGTCTGCTGGGCGATCACGTCGTCGGCCATCTCCTCGACCTGGATGTTGTTGCCCTGGGCCTTCACCTCCGTGGCCATGGCGATCGCCCCGTCGTGATGTGTGATCATCAGCTTCAGGAAGAGCGTGTCGAAGGCCTTGCCCCGCGCCGCGCGCAACTCCTTCAGCTGTGCCTCGGTCGCCATGCCGGGCATCGCCTCGTGCCGGTGCTCCGTGGCCCGCTGGTCGCCGTCGTGGGCCGTGAGCCAGCCCTTCATCGTGGTGATCTCCGGCCCCTGCGCGGCCGCGATCCGCGCCGCGAGCCGCTTCACCTGACCCGACGCTGCCTGCTTCGGGGTGAGCGCGGTCATCTCCAGGGCCTGGGTGTGATGTTCGATCATCATCCGCGCGTAGGCGAAGTCCGCCGCGTTGGGGGAGTCGTCCTCGTTGCGCTGCTTCGCGGCGTCCGCGGCGGAGAGTGTCTCGGCCGCCTCGCCCGGCTTGCCGGGGGCGATCACCGAAGGCCCGCTCGTCCCGACGGACTTGGGCGCGGAGGCCGAGCCGGAGTCGCAGCCCCCGAGCGCGAGCACGGCGACCGCCAGCGAGGCCGCGCCCAGGAGCGCACGGCGTGTGCGGGGCGTACGGGACGCGCGGGACGTACGACGGAGCAACACATCGACCTCCAGGGGCACATGAATCGCCGGACACCTCACGGGTGTTTCATGACCGTCCTAGCACGTCGGTGAACGTTACTGATCAAAAACCTTTATTACGAGTGCGTTGCCATCTGTTGATCAGTGCATGGGTCGGACGATACTTCTGGGGTCCGTGAACCGTTCGACTGCGAACGGCTACAAGGGAGGACGCAGTGACCCTGTTGATCGATCCCCGAACGCGGCGCAGACGCCTGGGAGTTGCCGCGGCCGCGGCCGGACTCCTGGCCGCGCTGCTCACGGCCGGCCCGGCGGCCGCGACCCCCGATCCCGGGGACGGCCCCGCCGTTCCGGAGAAGGTGTCCCGCAGTGACGCCATCGAGACCAGGACGGCGATCGCGAACGGCGAGATACCCGGGCAGGACGAGATCGTCCACTCCGACAACATCGAACACCTCACCAACATCCCCAAGGACGCGCTGGCCGGCACCAATTCCGACCTCGCCTTCCAGGGCAAGTACGCCTTCGCCGGCAACTACGACGGCTTCCGCATCTTCGACATCAGCGACCCGAAGGCGCCCAGGACGGTGGCGCAGGTGCTCTGCCCGGGCTCGCAGAACGACGTGTCCGTCTCCGGCAACCTGCTCTTCCTGTCCACCGACTCCTCGCGCAGCGACAACTCCTGCAACAGCACCACGCAGCCCGCGACCGAGAAGTCCTCGTGGGAGGGCATGAAGGTCTTCGACATCACCGACAAGGCGAACCCGAAGTACGTCGCCGCCGTCGAGACCGCCTGCGGCTCGCACACCCACACGCTGGTGCCCGAGCGCAAGAACGTCTACATCTACGTCGCCTCGTACTCGCCGAGCGCCACCTTCCCCGACTGCCAGCCCCCGCACGACGGCATCTCGGTCATCAAGGTGCCGCGCAAAGCCCCTGAGAAGGCCGCCGTGGTGAACTTCCCGGTGCTGTTCCCGGGCGAGGGACCGGACGGCGGCGGCAACCCGGGCTCACCCACCAACCCGGGCGTCTCCAAGACCACCGGCTGCCACGACATCACGGTCCTGCCCTCCAAGGACCTGGCCGCCGGTGCCTGCATGGGCGACGGCATCCTGTTCTCCATCAAGGACCCGGAGCACCCGAAGGTCATCGACCAGGTCGAGGACAATGTCAACTTCGCGTTCTGGCACTCGGCGACCTTCAACCAGAAGGCGAACAAGGTCGTTTTCACCGACGAGTTGGGCGGCGGTGGGGCGGCCACCTGCAACGCGGCCATCGGTCCGAACCGCGGCGCCGACGGCATCTACGACATCGTCGGCAAGGGCGACAAGCGCAAGCTCGTCTTCAAGAACTACTTCAAGATCCCCCGCCACCAGGCCGACACCGAGAACTGCGTGGCCCACAACGGCTCGCTGATCCCCGTCAAGGGCAAGGACCTCATGGTCCAGGCCTGGTACCAGGGCGGCGTCTCCGTCTGGGACTTCACCGACTCCTCGAACCCGAAGGAGATCGCCTACTTCGAGCGCGGACCGCTGACCACCGACAAGCTCACGGTCGGCGGCTCCTGGTCGGCGTACTACTACAACGGCTACATCTACTCGAACGACATCGCCAAGGGCTTCGACGTCCTCAAGCTCAGCGACCGGCGCACCGATCCGGCCCAGCGGGTCCACCTGCGCGAGCTCAACGTCCAGACGCAGCCGGACTACTTCGACTGATCGTCGGGCGACTGATCGTCAGGCGCCTGCTCGTCCGGTTGTCGGCCGGTCGTGAAGAACCGCGACAGATCGCTCTCGCGCGTCCCGCCGGGCACCTCGGTGTCCGGCGGGACACCCATCTCCCAGTCGAGGTGGTAGCGCTCGAACAGCTCGGCCCGCAGCCTCGGGACCGGCATCGGCACACCCGGCACCAGGGCCGCGTACACCGCGCCCATGAGCACCGCCCGCAGCATCGGGTAGTCGGTGTCGGCGTCCTGGGAGCCGTACTCGGCGACGGTCTCCCGCAGGAGCTGCGCGAGGCGCTGTTGCTCCGGACACTGGACGAACCCCTCGCCCAGCAGTATCCCCGCCATGTGCTGACGCATCAGCACGGGCCGGTCCCGCGCCAGGCCCAGAATCGCGTCGATGGCCCGCGCCAGCCGCTCCCGGCCGTCCTCGGTACGCGGCTCGCGCTCCAGCCCCTCCTCCAGCGTGCGGTGCATCATCCGGTGCACGGCGGACTGCAGGAGCTGGCGTTTGCCGGGGAAGTAGTACGACACCAGTCCGCGCGCCGATCCCGCGCGATCCGCGATGTCCCCGAGCGTCGTCGCCTCGTAGCCGCGCTCGTTCACCAGCTCCACCGCGGCCTGCAACAGCCGCTCCCGGGAACGCCGGCGCAACTCTTCATTGACCGACGGGCTGCGCGGGGACATGCTGGAACTCCTGTGTTGACTGGCTGCCAGCCAACTATACTCAGAGCGTCCGGGCCATGACCCACCGCGGGGGAGGCCTCGGGCTGCCGTCCGCCTGGGGCGACGCGGGGGATCGTCTCAGGCGGACGGGCACCGGGCGAGCGGAAATTCCCGGCCGGGCAGGATTCCCGAGCGAGTCGCACAGCCGTCGTGGCCTCCTTAGAGTGGGCGAAAGTGCCGAGGAGGCGGGTGGAGATGGATCAAGAGCAGATCCTGGCCAAGATCACGGCGATGGTGGACGACGAGCGCCGGCTGCGCGACGCCGTCGCATCAGGGCAGATCGACAGTGCCACGGAACACGAACGGCTCGGTCAGCTGGAGCGCGAGCTCGACCAGTGCTGGGACCTGCTGCGCCAGCGGCGCGCGAAGTCCGAGTTCGGGGAGAACCCGGACGAGGCGCGCGTACGACCGTCTTCGCAGGTCGAGGGCTATCAGAGCTGATCGTGAGGGTCCGCTCCCGGGCCTCCGGGCCGCCCCCTGGCCTCCGGGCCGACATCGACGGCCCTCGGGCCCGCGGGCGCTCCCGGGAAGGTGTGTGGGTCAGCCGACCAGGTGCAGCACCGGCCGCAGTCCCTCCGGGCGCCGCGCCGCGGGCAGGTGGTCCACGAAGTGCACCGCGCAGCCCAGCGCCGCCGCACCCCCGTCGGCGCGGCGGTCGTCCCCGACCATCAGCGTGTCCTCGGGAGCGATGCCCAGAGCGTCGCAGGCGGTCGCGAACAGCCGGGCGTCCGGCTTCTGGATGCCGTGCTCGTACGACAGCGCGTACGCGCCCACGTACCGGTCGAGGCCGTGCTCACGGAAGACGGGCCGCAGATCCCAGCCGATGTTGCTGACCACCCCGACCGCGACCCCGCGCTCGCACAGGGCGTCGAGCACCTCGGCCGTGTCGGGGTAGGGCCCCCACGCCGCCGGGAGCATGTGACGCTCGTACAGCGCGTCGTGCAGCCGGGCATCGGGCAGCCGCACCTGGCGGGAGATCGCGGTGTACATGGCCCGGTGCCGCTCGGCGCTCTCGTCCCGCCTGCGCCACAAGTCCTCCGAGCCCTCAGGCAGTCGGGGCGCGACGCCACCGCCGGGCAGCGCGCCCACCGCCTCCAGGGCGTCCGCCGCCTCGGTCAACTCCCGCTCGGGCAGGGTGAGATCGGCGTCCCTGAGCACCGCGCGCAGCCAGGACTCGGTCGGTTCGGCACGGAACAGGGTTCCGGAGAAGTCGAAGAGCACGCCTTTGATCGTCATGAGGGAGATCCTTCGGGGCGCGCTCCGTGCCGGTCAAGCACGCTCCGGGCGGGTCGAGCACACTCCGTGCCGGTCAAGTACGTTCCGAGCCGAAGAGGCGCTCATGGGTCGTCACCGCCAGGGCGACCACCAGCGCGCCGAGCAGCCAGCCGCCCAGGACGTCCGAGGGCCAGTGGACGCCCAGCCAGACACGGGTCAGTCCGACACCCACGACGCAGACCACGGCCAGCGCCAGTGCCGTACGCCGCAGCGCGCGCCCGGCGCCGTACAGCTGGAGCAGCCACAGCAGCAGCCCGCACACCACCGTCGCGGTCATGGCGTGGCCCGAGGGGAAGGCCGCGTAGTGCGCGGAGTCCACGGGGTCGGGCCAGACGGGGCGTGCCCGGCCGACCGCCGCCTTCAGTGACTGCTGCGCCACCGTGCCCAGCACGCAGGCGGCCGTCACCCACAGCGCCGGCCACCACGCCGAACGCCGCCAGACCAGCCGGAGCACGACCAGCGCACCCAGCGCGCGCATCGTCCACGGGTCCCACACCCAGTCCGTCAGAACGCGGAACACCTGGGTGGCACCCGGTTCGTCGACCGCCCAGCGGTGCGTGGTGCGCGCGATGTCGCCGTCGAGGGCCAGCAGCGGTCGCCAGGAGAACACGACCAGCAGGAGGAGCAGCACGGACGGAACGGCGAGCACCGCCGCGGTGACTGCCGCGGTCCGTGGCGTCGGGGTGCGAAGCGGTGGGTCGAGGGGCGGGGAGCGCATACGGTGATCCTCGCCGACGTACGGGGCCGGAGGCCAACCCCGTGGTGCCGAACCGCCGTCGGCGCGGCTAGCCGAGCGCCCGCAGGCCCGGTACGAACGCCACCAGCAGGGGGATCACCGGCACCAGCGTGGCCGCCGCCGTCAGCCGCAGCCGCCGCGACGGCGTCAGCCGGTCCGGGGGAGCGAGCAGGCGGTGCACCCGCTGCGGGACATGGGCCTGCGGAGTCGGACAGGGGCCGAACACGCCCCGGTCCTCGTTCAGTTCCACCAGTGCGAGGGCGGTCGTGAGGCGACCGAAGCGGCGCGAGGCCATGTCGTCGGCGGCGAGTTCGACCAGGCGGTGCATCTCGTCGCGGAACGCGGCGAACACGGGCACCTGCGGAAAACCGACGGCGAGCGCGGCCGAGCAGTGCAGCAGCCAGTCGTGCCGGGCCCGCGCGTGCCCCTGCTCATGGGCGAGCACGGCGTCCAGCTGACGCCCTTTGAGACGGCGCAACGCGGCTGTGGTGACGACCAGTTGGGGAGCGGTCCCGGGCAGCCACCAGGCGTCAGGACGCTCGCCCTCCAGCACCACCAGCCGGTCACTGCTCGGCTCCTCACCGGGCAACAGCGGTGCGCGTACGAGGAGTTCGTCACGGCTCTGCCGACGGTGGGCCCGGGCCCGCAGCACCTCGCGGACCAGCATCGCCGCGGTCCAGGCACCGCCGCAGGCGAGCGCCACGGCGGTCGTCGCGGCCCACGGGCTCCCCTTGCTCAACGCGTAGGCGTCCACGACGGAGTGCGGAGCGGGGGCGAAGACATGGCCGCGCACCGCCACCCACGCGGCGGCCGCGCTGAGCGTCATCGACAGGACGCAGCACAGCAGAACGGCCGCCACCACGCACTGCCACGCCCACAGGGCGACCACGGGTTCATGGTCCGGCCAGTCCGCCCGGGCGAGCAGTCGTGGAGCGACCACGGCGGCCAGGGCGCCGAGCAGCAACAGTGCCGCGGGGACCATCATGAGGTGAAGCCTATGAGCGGAGCGTCGCCGGGGGATACGGCCCGCGACGACAAAGTGACGTACGCCACGGTTTCACATGGCCGGGGCCGGAGCGGCTCTCAGAGCGTGACCAGCATGGCCAGCATCGCGATCCCCATGGACAGACGGCACGCCTGCGACAGCTCGGGGCGGTCGCCCCAGCCGAGGGTCCGGGGGGTGCCGCCGAGCGCCCCCGAGTCGCCGGCCATCGCCGCTACCGGCAGCAGCCGGGCCCCGGAGCGCAGCACGTACCCGACGAAGTAGACCAGGAGCGCCCCCGTGACCAGAGGAATCCCGGAACCGCCGCCGTGTCCGTGGTGCCCGGGGGAGGCGGCCATCGCGGCGGCCATGTAGACCATGGCGCAGGCCCCGACCAGATGGTGCAGATGGTGCGGGCTGCTGTGGACCGACCACAGAGCGCGCAGGGCGGCGGCCCCGAACACCGCGGCGTACGCGAACCAGGCCCAGCGCGGCGGAGTGGCCGCCGCCGCGGGCACGGCCATCGCGGCCATGCCGAATCCCATGAGCGCCTCGGCGCCCGCGGTGCGGCGCTGCTCCTCGACGGGGCTGCGCATCCGCAACAGACAGTAGGCCCCGCTCGCCGCGCACAGCGCTACGAGCAGCCAGCCGGGTGACGCCGGTCCGTGCACCGCGTACCTCCCCGCTCTACGGAGTCGGACAGTCGTTGATGTCGGACAGTCGGTCAGGGCATGCCCGGGCCGGGCGGTGCGCAAGCGAGCGCACAGGTGTACACGGGGGAGCGTGCGGGAGTGCGTCGCAGGTGGGCGCGGGTGGGTGGTGACGGGAGAATATATTTCACGAGTAAAACACCTGCTAAGCTTGAAGATATGAGCAGTGCGACCCCCCAGATCCCCCCTGTACGCCGACGTCCCCATGGACGTCACCGCTCTCATGGACGTCGTCTCCCGCTGGCCGGTGTGCTGCGGCTCGGCCGTCCCGCCGACATCTGGTTCAAGCCCGCGCTGAGCGTGGTCGCCTCGGTCGCCCCGCCGAATCTGACGCTTCTCGCGCTCGGCCGGCTGGACCTGGCGATGTACACCATGGCCGGGTCGCTCTGCGCGCTCTACGCCCACAACCGTCCGTACGCCGCCCGCGCCCGCGCGCTCGCCTGGGTCGTCCTCGGCATGCTCGGCGGCCTCGCCGTCGCGCTGACCGCGGCCTCGCTCACGACGAACGCCGTCGTGCTGGTCACCGTCGGCGCGCTGCTGGCCGCCGTGCAGAAGGCGCTGTGCGACGCCACGCGCATCGGGCCGCCCGGCCACGTGGTCCTCGCCTTCATCAGTTCCGCGTCCCTGTTCGTGCCGCAGACGCTCGGCCAGGTGCCCGGCCATCTCGCGCTGGGCGCCGCTGCGGGCGCCTGGGCGTGGATCGTCGGCATGGCACCCGGGCTCGTCCGCCCGCACGGGCCCGAGCGCCGCGCGACGGCGCACGCGCTGAACGCCGCGGCCGCCTACGCCGAGACGGCGGGTACCGGTGACGGGGCCGCCCGGGCCCGCGCCGCCGCGGCCGCCGCCGTGCACGGGGCCTGGCAGTCGCTGCTCTCCACCGGCGCCCGCAGCGCACCCCGGCGCGCCCTGGAACGGCTCGTCGTGCGCGCCGAGGTGGCGATCGCCGCGCCCGCCGACACGGAGCCCGAGCGGCTGCGGGCGTGGGCGCGCGAGGTACGGGGCACCGGGCCCGTACCTCGTCCGGACGACCTCGGGGAAGCCGCCGACGAACTCCTGGGTGTGGAAGTCGAACTCGCCGTCCCCCCGAACCCCTTGTTCCGTCGCCTGGGCCCACTCGCCCCGATCGCCCTGCGCACCGCGCTCGGCTGTGCCCTCGCCGGATACGCGTCGCTCGCGCTCGGCGTCGGCCGCCCCTACTGGGCGCTGGTCACCGCCGCCTCGCTCTACCAGGCCAACGTCACCCTGACCTGGAGCCGGGGAGTGCAGCGCGTCGTCGGCAACCTGATCGGCGTCCTCCTCTTCGCCGTGCTCGCCCCGCTGGCCCATCTCAGCCAGGCGGTCCTCGTCCTGCTGTGCCTCGCCCTCAACTTCGGCGCCGAGGCCCTGATCGGCCGCAACTACTGGCTCGGCAGCATCTGCGTGACCCCCATGGCGCTGCTCATCACCGAGTTCGCCCGCGTCCAGCAGCCGGGTGAGCTGATGACCGACCGGGTCGCGGACACCCTGGTGGGTGCGCTGGTCGGCTTCGCCGCGGCGGTCGCGGTCACCAACCGGCGGGCCGGCGACCGTATCGAGGACGCCCTCGACGCCGTCGAGCGGGCCCGCGAACGTGCCGCGGGCCTGCTCGACGCCGAGCGTCCCGAACCCGGCGCCCTGGAGTCCGCTCGCCGCGCGCTGTCCGGTGCCGTCGTCGAGCTGCGCGCCACCGCCGACGCCGCCGCCGGCGAATGGTGGCAACGCGCCTTGCCGGAGGAGCGGGTGATGCGGGCCGAGCAGTCCGGACACCGTACGCTCGCGGCGACGGTACGACGGCAGGGACTGCACTCCTTGGAGGGCGCACAGGCATGACGGCAGCGGATGGGCGCGCGACGGACGCGGCACTCGGCCGGAGCGGCACTGCGACCCCGGCGACACCTCGGCACGCGGCGCCGTACGGGCAGCCGAGTCGGATGAGCGAGCCCCCGGCTGGACGGCCGGGTTCGGCCGGTGCTGTGGTCGGTGGTGGTGCCGGCGCGGACAGTCCGGCGGCCCGGCGCTCGGCGTCGGCGGACGCGCGCGCCGGTGGGCGCGGCCCGTCGGGCGACTCGGCCGGACGGGGGCTCTCGGCGGGTGCTCCGCTCGGAGGCGTGGCGTCGAGGGACAACGGGACCGGAGAAGCCGCCGACACGAGTACCCCGGCCGGGGAGTCCACGCCGGCGCATCCGCAGGCCGGCCGCTCGGCGTCGGCGGAGCCGGGCTCCGGGCCCGCGCGGGCGGCCGGTTCCGCGCGGTCGGCCGGGGCGGACACGCCCGCCGCTCGACCCGACCCCGCAACGGACACCGAGGCCGCTCCCCAGGTTCCCTCGGGTGCTTCGGGTGCCTCGGGTGCCCCGGGCGTCCCCGGCGGCCCGGCTGCCTCAGGAACTTCGGGCACTTCGGCTGCCCAGGGGGCCTCGGGTGGCCCGGCTGCCTTGAGTAGCCCGGCCGCCTCAGGCACTCCGGCTCCCTCGGGCGGCCCGGCCGCCTCAGGCACTCCGGCTCCCTCGGGCGGCCCGGCCGCCTCAGGCACTCCGGCTCCCCCGGACAGCCCAGCTCCCTCGGGTGCCCCGGCCCCCTCAGGCAGCCCAGTCGCCTCAGGTACCCAGACTCCCTCAGGTACCCCCACCACCGCACCCCCCGGCACCCCACCCCCGGTCGACACCATGGCTGCCGTGGTGCGGCAGTGGCAGGCCGTGCATCCCGGGATCGACACCGGGCCGATGGAGATCATCGGCCGGATCAACCGCTCGGCCGCGCTGCTCCAGCAGGCCGAGGACGCCCCGTTGCGCCGGGCCGGGCTCACCCGTCCGGAGTTCGACGTCCTCGGGACCCTGCGCCGCACCGGTCACGAGCTGACCCCCAGTGAGATCGCCCGCGAGACGTTCTCCTCCGGTGCCGCCGTGACCAAGCGCCTGAAGCAACTGACCGAGCGCGGCCTGGTCGAGCGCCGCGGTGACACCCGCGACCGTCGGGTCGCGCACGTCCGGCTCACCGACGCGGGCCGCGACCTCGTCGACGGCATCCTGCCCCAGCAGCTCGCCTACGAGACGACGGCCCTGTCCGGGATCGACCTCGCCCGCCAACGCGAACTCGCCGACCTGCTCGGTGAGTTGCTCGGTCAGCTCGAAGGCCGCCTCGGGGTGCCCCGCGTCTGAGGCGGCCAGGGGCCCACGCGCTTCGAGGGCACTCGCCGTTGACACGGGCAGCGCGGCGCTCCTACGTTCGGGCTCGCCCGGTTCGGAGTTCCGGCTGACGTACGGGATGTCGAACAAGCAGCGTGACCGCGGAGGCGCAGTGGCAGCAGACACCGAGACGCTCACCATCGACCTCGGCACCGACACCGGCGCCTTCCACGGCGGGGCGAGCGGCACGCTCTACGGCCTGTACGGCGACGGAGTGCCCAGCCGCAACGTGGTCGAGGGCATGCACGTGCGCACGGTGTCGACCAAGGCCCAGGACGGCACCCAGCACCCCGGCGCCGACGCCCTCGACATCCTGCCCTCCTTCGTGGACTGCGGCGGCAGGGACGTCTACCTCTACATGACCGACATCTACCGCGGCTTCCCCTACCAGTGGCCCGGCGCCACCGGCGAGGAACGCCTCGCCGACTACCGGGCCAGGGTGGAGAAGCAGGTCAGGCAGGTCCTGACGATGGGTGCCCTCAAGTCCCACATCGTCTACGTGCCGTTCAACGAACCCGAAGGCAACATGTTCGGCACGGGGGAGTGGAGCTACGACAAGACCTCCTGGCACAGCGACCCGCGGCACTACTTCGCGGCCTGGAAGGACCTCCACCACCTCATCAAGGGCCTCGACCCGCACGCGCGCATCGCGGGCCCCAACACCTGCGTCCTGTACGACGAGGTGCGGGGATTCCTGGAGTTCGCCAAGGCCCATGACGTCCTCCCGGACGTGGTGACCTGGCACGAGCTGTCGACACCCGCCGCGATCCGTACGAACGTCGCCAAGTACCGCGACATGGAACGGGAGTTGGGGATCGGCCCCCTCCCCGTCAACATCAACGAGTACGCGCACAACTACCACCTGTCCGTGCCCGGGCAGATGATCCAGTGGATCTCCGCCATCGAGGAGTCGAAGATCGACGCCGACATGGCGTACTGGAACATCGACGGCAACCTCAACGACTCGGCGGTCGAGGCGAACAAGGGCAACGGCCAGTGGTGGCTGTTCCACACCTATGGCCGGATGACCGGCCGCACGGTCCACGTACGGGCGCCGCACCCCAATGCCCAGTACACCCTCCAGGGCGTCGCCACGCTCGACCGGGACAAGCGCCAGGCCCGCGCCCTGTTCGGCGGCAGCGGCGGCGCCGTGGAACTCGTCTTCGCGAACGTCCCCGCCGAGATCTTCGGCGGCACGGTCCACGCCAGGCTCCACGAGATCCCGTGGACCGGCCAAGTCGGCGCCTCCGCACAGCCCTTGCGCATCAAGGACCTCGAACTGCCGGTCGGCGAAGGCAGGGTGGTCCTTCCCCTCGCCGATCTCGACGCGATGTCCGCCTACGAGGTGATCCTCTCGCCCGGCGGCGACGGGGTCCTCGCGCCGCCCTCCATCGGCTGGCGCCGGTCGTACCACGCGGAGAACGCGACCTGCACGGGCGAGGGCCACTCGAGGAACGGGCCCGAGGGATCCCCCTCCGACGTCGACAGGTTCGCCACCTCGGGCACCTACCACGTCGGCGGACTACGCACCGGCTCCGACCTCGCCGTCGCCTTCTCCGTCGAGGTCCCGCAGGACGGGACGTACGACCTGAGCGTCCTCGCCAACTCCCACAACCTCCACGAACTCGTGCGGGAGCAGGGCCCCACCAACGTCTTCCTGCGTGTCGACGGAGCGGACCCCCAGGAACTGCGCCTCCCCCTCGGCTACAAGCCGGTCGTCTGGGGGCACACCGACACCCGGGTGGAGCTGACGGCGGGCGCGCACACGCTCACCCTGTCCGCACGGGACCCCGACCTCGGCGCCACCAAGGGCGACGCGATCATCGACCGGATCGACCTCGTCCTGCGGGACCCGCACGTGACCGCGCCCGCGCTGTACGAGGCCGCGTACGCGGGCCTCGGCGCCGGAGCCCGCGTGACGTACGAGCGCGGAGCCTGCGGGCCGGGTGCCGTACTGCTGCCGCCGGGAGGGACCGCCACGTTCTGGGTGCACGCGGCCGCCGACGGCGAGGCGGTCGTGACGGTCGATCACATCGGTCCGGGAGAAGGGCTGTTGACGGTCAACGGGATGGAGGTGGGAGGCCTCGACCGGGACGGGATCCCGCTGTTCCTGGCGGGCGGCATCAACAAGCTGACGGTGACCGGCACTTCGGAGCGCCTCGTCCTCGACCGGCTGTGCGTGGGACCGGGAACCGGACGCCTCGAGACCACCGTGTACCCCGCCGAGGAGGGCACGGTGACGGGTGAGGCCAAGGTGACCGGCGCCCACACCTTCGCCACCGGCGGGAAGGCGGTCGAGGGAATCGGCCGGGGGCCGGAGAACGCCCTCACCCTGACCGTCACGGCGGCACGCACCGGACGTCATGCCGTGACCGTCCGCTACTCCAACGGCGAGCAGGCCCCGGCCACCCACTACAACCCCGATCCGGTCTGCCGCCACGCGGACCTGTCCGTGAACGGGGCGCCGGCGCACCGGATCCTCTTCCCCACCACCTTCCACTTCAACAACTTCTGGGACCTCGCCGTCCCCGTCACCCTGAACGAGGGCACCAACACCCTCACCTTCACAGCCGACGAACGGCCCGACTTCGACGGCGACACCACCAACGCCCACCAGCAGCGCTCCGCGTACGCGCCGGTCATCGACCAGGTGGCGGTGACACCCCTGGCATGAGTTCCGGTCGAGCGTCCGGCTAGCCCTCCTCGCCCGCCACATGAACCCCGAAGAACGCCCCCTGCGGGTCCCGCAGGACGGCGATCCGGGGGCCCTGCGGCACGGACGTGGGCTCCATGAGAATGCTGCCGCCCGCCCCGACGGTGGCGTTCGCGGTGGCGTCCACGTCCTCGACGGCGAAGTACGGCAGCCAGTGCGGCGGCACCGCGTGCGGGAAGTTGTCGTCCATCGCCACCATGCCGCCGAAGTCGGCTCCCTCGATGCCCCACTGCGTGTAGTGCTCGGAGGCGTTCACGGTCCAGCCGAACACCGTGGTGTAGAACTCGACGGCCCGGTCCGGGGCGCGCGTCAGCAGCTCCACCCAGCCGAGCGCGCCCGGCGCGTTGAACAGCCCCGCGCCGGGGAAGGCCCGCGCCTGCCACAGCTGGAAGGCCGCTCCGGTCGGGTCGAACGCCACCGCGAAACGCCCGACGTCGAACACGTCCATCGGGCCGAGGACGACCGTGCCGCCCGCGGCCTGCACCGCGTCCACGGCGGTGTCCGCGTCGGCCACCGCGAACGACACGTTCCAGGCGACGGGCTGTGACTCCTGGTACAGCGGGGAGATCGCCGCGACCGGCGCGTCGCCGAGGTGCGCGACCGTGTAGCCGCCCGCCTCCTGGCGCGGGTCGGTCTCCGGGCGCCAGCCGAACAGATCCGCGTAGAAGCGCTTGGCCGCCTCCAGATCGCTGGTCCCGAGCTCGGTCCAGCACGGACCGCCGGTCACCGGCTTGTCGAGCTTCATGACGTTCCTCCGCCCTTCCGCCAGAAGGCCCCTCCAGCACGCTATGCCCGTGCCCGGGCCGTGGCCATCCGACGCAGGGCGTCGTGCGCTCAGATTCCGGGGCGGTAGCGCAGCGGATGATCCGCCGGGATCTCCACGAGCACGATCTCGACACCGTCCGGGTCCGCGATCCACATCTCGATCAGCCCCCACGGCTCCTTCACCGGCGGGCGCACGATGTCGACCCCGGCCGCCGACAGCTCCTCGTACGCCGCGTCGGCGTCGGCCACCTGGAGCCACAGCCTGAGCGCGGGCGAGGGCGGGGTCTCGGAGCGGCCCGAGACCTCCAGGAAGCCGCCGCCGAGGAAGTAGACCGTGCCGCGCTCGGGACCCGTCCCGAACTCCCGGTGGACGGCGAGCCCCAGCCGCTCGCCGTAGAAGGCGCGGGAGCGCTCCGGGTCGGTGGGCCGCAGAAGTACCCGACTGCTCAGTACATGCACCATGCACCCGGAGCCTAGGGCCTCAAAGGCGGGGGCGTTACGCTCAGCGGTGCCCGCGTCGCGCCAGAGATTTCGGAGAACTGTTCCATGGACACCGCCGCCGCCACCGGACTGACCTTCCGTGATGCCACCGACGCCGATGTGGACGCCCTCGTCGCGCTGATCGAGTCGGCCTACCGCGGGGACTCCAGCCGGACCGGCTGGACCACGGAGGCGGACATCCTCGAAGGTCAGCGGACCGACCCGGAGGGCGTGCTCGCCGTCATCAAGGCGCCGGGCAGCCGCCTTCTGACGGTGGAGCGGGACGGCGCCGTCGTCGCCTGCTGCCAGCTCGAACACCGCGGCGACCACGCCTACTTCGGCATGTTCGCGGTCAGCCCCGCACTCCAGGGCGGCGGACTCGGCAAGGTGATCATCGCCGAGGCGGAGCGGCACGCCCACGAGACCTGGGCTGTCACGGAGATGCACATGACCGTGATCTCCGCACGCGAGGACCTCATCGCCTGGTACGAGCGGCGCGGCTACCGCCGTACGGGAAAGATGACCCCCTTCCCGTACGGCGACGAGCGCTTCGGCATTCCGCAGCGCGACGACCTGCAGTTCGAGCTGCTGGTCAAGCCACTGGCGCAGCCGGCGCAGTGATCCTCAGGCCGTGAAGCGGCCGGTGCGTTTGATCTGGGGGTAGTCGGTGGTCGCGCCGTCCAGCTCCAGGGCCCGCACCAGCCGCAGGTGGTCCTGGGTGTTCACCACCCAGCCGATGATCCGCAGATCCGCCTTGCGGGCGTGCTCGACGACCTCCAGGGTCAGTCGGCGGATGTTGAGACAGACGGTGGCGGCGCCGACCTCCACGGCGCGGTCCACGACATCGACGCCGTAGCGGCTCGCGATGAGCGCCGTGCGGACGCCCGGCACGAGCCGCGTGATCTCGGCGATCGCCTCGTCGTGGAACGACGACACCTCGACCCGCCCCACCAGATCGCGCCGGTGCATCACCTCGGCGAGCGCCCGCGCCGCCGCCGTGTCCTTGATCTCGGCCTGCAGCGGCGCCCTGACGGCGTCCAGGACCTCTTCGAAGACGGGCACGCGCTCACCGTGCCCGGCGTCCAGGGCGCGCAGCTCGGCGAGGGTCATCTCGGCGATCGGCCCCGAGCCGTCGGTCGTACGGTCCACGTCCGCGTCGTGCATGACGACCAGCGCGCCGTCCTTGCTCAGATGCAGATCGAGTTCGATCAGGTCGAGGCCCGCGTGCTGGGCGGCGATGAAGGAACGGAGGGTGTTCTCGGGTTCGACACCCATCACTCCGCGATGACCGATGGTGAGGAAGTTCAAGATTCGACTCGCTTCCGTCGACGGCGGCTCGGCTCGCGCGTGGTCTCGGCGGCACCCACGCGGCAAGGCCGCAGCCTAATCGTCCCGCCGCGGGATGTACCCGCTCGTACGCCAGGCAGGGCGTGTCTGCCACAAGGGGAGAGCGGGCCGTTGCCGCCGGGGCGCGTCACCCGGGCGTGGGCGAGTCTTTCGGCGGTTGACCCCGAGCGCCCCGGAGCCGTTGCTCCTGCCACTTCCCGGCGCTTCCCGCGGATGTCTGTCTGCCCGGCGCCATATAGCGGAAGTAATCGCCTCCACGGTATCCGGCAGGAAAAAGAGCGGTGAAGGTGGGGTGGTGCAGGATAATCTATCGAGTCTCCCCTTGCGGGAAGGAACCTCGTTTACATACGGTGTGCATACGCGAGGTTCTCCCGTGGAGGGTGAGAGATGACGGAAATTCTTGTGCCAGTGGGTGTGGAGGAGCGGGTTCCTCCCGTGGGCAGGGTGGTGGAGCACCCGGCTTGGCCCGTGCTCAAGGATGCCGTGGAGGAGATCCGGCCCTGGCAGTCCAAGGACGGGTCGATCGACTTCGAGGCCGAGGGTGCCCCGGACACGGCCGACGCCGATCTGGCCGTACGCCGTGCCATAGACGCCATCGAGCGGCTCGCCCCGCTGCTGCCGCACGACGCCGAGTACCACGAGGCGCTCGTGAAGGACCTGCGCCGCTGGGCCGACGGTGGCTTCCAGGTGCCCGACTTCCTGGACTCCCTGCTGGCCTTCCAGCCCGCCGCGCACCGCGAGGACGGCCTCCAGCACCTGGTCGTCTTCCCGATGTACACGCAGAACGGCAACCCGGACCGCAACTTCGAGGCGGTCGTGCTGCGCATGGTCTGGCCGGACTGGCTGGCGGAGCTGGAGCGCACCCGCTACGACAACCCGCTGTTCTGCGGCATCACCTTCGAGGACTTCACGGCGGGCTACGACACCAACTCGGCCGTCCTCTTCCCGGAGACGATCGCCGTGCGCGAGGCGCCGGAACGATTCTCCTGGGGCGGCATCTTCTGTGACCGCGAGGCCGCCCGCTTCCGCGCCGTCACCGACGCCGCCGTGGACGTCCTGGGCCTTCAGCTGCCCGAGGACATCGCCGCGATGGTCCACGACCAGGAGCGCTGCGAGCAGGCCTTCGTGCTGTGGGACATGGTCCACGACCGCACCCACAGCCACGGCGACCTGCCCTTCGACCCGTTCATGATCAAGCAGCGCCAGCCGTTCTGGATGTACGGCCTGGAGGAGCTGCGCTGCGACCTCACCGCCTTCAAGGAGGCCGTGAAGCTGGAGGCCGAGGGCCACCAGCACGGCCGTGACGTGCAGTACGCGGTGCTCTTCGACCGGATGTTCCGCTTCCCGGTCACCGGTGACCGCGTCCGCAACTACGACGGTCTCGGCGGCCAGCTCCTCTTCGCCTACCTGCACCAGCACGACGTCGTCCGCTGGACCGACAACAAGCTGCACATCGACTGGCAGCGCGCCCCTCAGGTCACCAACCAGCTGTGCGCCGAGATCGAGGACCTCTACAGGGCCGGCATCGACCGCCCCAAGCTCGTCCACTGGTTCAAGGCGTACGAGCTCGTCTCCACCTACCTCGCCCCGCACCCCGGCTCCCGCTGGGCCAAGGGCCCGGACGCCCTCGATCTGACCCAGCCGCCCCGTAAGCTCGTCGACGACGTGCTTCCGGACGAGTTTCCGCTGAGCATGTTCTATGAGGCGCTCTCCAAGAAACTGAAGAACGTGATCGCCTCCACCAAGGGCATCACCGCGACGAGCGCCGAGCGGGCCGCCGCGTGAGCGCTCGTACCGGGGATGTTCAGGAGGCGAAGGCGATGGCACACGGAAACGGCAACGGACCTCTCAGCGGCGCGGTGATCGCGGTCGCCGGAGCGGGTGGACCCGCCGGGCGCGCGACGCTGGCCCGGCTCGCCGACGCGGGCGCGACCGTCATCGGATCGGACAACGATCCCGAGCGGCTCGCGGAGGCCGTGGACGCGGCCCGCTACGGGCACGGCGGCGCCACCGTCGTGGGCGACACGGTCGACCTGCTCGATCTCGAGTCGACCCGCGACTGGGCCGTCCGCATCGAGAAGGACTTCGGCCATGTCGACGGCCTGGTCCACCTGGTCGGCGGCTGGCGGGGCAGCGAGACCTTCACCAGGACGAGCCTCGACGACTGGGACTTCCTGGAGCTGCTGCTCATCCGCACGGTGCAGAACACGTCCCTCGCGTTCCACGAGGCGTTGCAGCGCAGCGACCGTGGCCGCTACCTCCTGATCAGCGCCGCCGGCGCGAGCAAGCCCACCGCGGGCAACGCCGCCTACTCCGCAGCCAAGGCCGCCGCCGAGGCGTGGACGCTGGCCATGGCCGACTACTTCCGCAAGGCAGGGGGCGAGCAGGGCCCGACTTCCGCGGCTGCCATCCTGGTGGTCAAGGCACTGGTGCACGACGCGATGCGCGCCGAGCGCCCGAACGCGAAGTTCGCGGGCTTCACGGACGTCGAGGATCTGGCCGAGGCCATCGCCGGCGTCTGGTCGCGGCCCGCCGGTGAAGTGAACGGAAACCGTCTGTGGCTGACCGAGAAGCCGTGAACCCTCCGAAGACCGACGCCCGGCGTCACCACGACCCGGCCGTCCGCGGTTTCGCCAGCGACAACTACGCGGGGGCCCATCCCGAGGTGCTCGCCGCCGTGGCCCTGGCCAACGGCGGGCACCAGGTCGCGTACGGCGAGGACGACTACACGGCGAACCTCCAGCAGATCATCCGCAGTCACTTCGGCGCCACCGCCGAGGCCTTCCCGGTCTTCAACGGGACCGGCGCGAACGTGGTCGCGCTCCAGGCGGTCACCGACCGCTGGGGCGCGGTGATCTGCGCGGAGAGCGCGCACATCAATGTCGACGAGGGCGGCGCCCCCGAGCGCATGGGCGGCCTCAAGCTGCTCACCGTGCCCACGCCCGACGGCAAGCTCACTCCTGAGCTGATCGACCGTCAGGCCTTCGGCTGGGACGACGAGCACCGTGCGATGCCGCAGGTCGTGTCGATCACCCAGAGCACCGAACTGGGCACCCTCTACACGCCCGACGAGATCCGCGCGATCTGCGACCACGCCCACGCGCACGGCATGAAGGTGCACCTGGACGGGTCCCGGATAGCCAACGCGGCCGCCTCCCTGGACGTCCCCATGCGGTCGTTCACCAACGCGGTCGGCGTCGACCTCCTGAGCCTCGGCGGGACGAAGAACGGCGCGCTGTACGGCGAGGCCGTCGTCGTCCTCAACCAGGACGCGGTCAGTCACATGAAGCACCTGCGCAAGCTGTCCATGCAGCTCGCCTCCAAGATGCGCTTCGTCTCCGTGCAGTTGGAGGCGCTGCTCGCCAAGGACCTGTGGCTGCGCAACGCCCGCCACTCCAACCAGATGGCCCAGCGGCTGGCCGACGGCGTGCGCGCGGTGCACGGCGTGGAGATCCTCCACCCGGTCCAGGCCAACGCCGTCTTCGCGCGACTCCCGCACGACGTGAGCGAGCGGCTCCAGAAGCGCTACCGCTTCTACTTCTGGGACGAGGCGGCGGGCGACGTCCGCTGGATGTGCTCCTTCGACACGACCGAGGACGACGTCGACGGGTTCGTGGCGGCGCTCAAGGAGGAGATGGCTCACGCGTAGCCGGAGCACCAGCGTCTGCATAGATATGCGGTCACCTGAAAAGTCATTGACTCTCGGGTGATCGCATTCCTATGCTCTCCGGGCATGGAGCTGATCCAGAACACCGCCGACCTGTCTGCCTACTTGGCCGCCGACGAGGTCATCGACCATCACCATCCGCTCGTACGGGAGACGGCCGCGCGGCTGGCCAAGGGGGCCGTCGACTCGTATGCCTATGCGCGGGCGGCCTTCGAATTCGTGCGCGACACCATTCCGCACTCGCAGGACTCCGGCGATCTTCGGGTCACCTGGCGTGCCTCCGACGTGCTGGAGCGGCGCACCGGCATCTGCTACGCGAAGGCCCACGCGCTGGCCGCGCTGCTGCGGGCCGAGGACATCCCGACGGCGTTCTGCTACCAGAAGTTCGACGAGGTGCACGGGCTGGTCGCCGTGCGGTTCAACGGCGCCTGGCACCGGCAGGACCCCCGGGGCAACAAGCCGGGCGTGGACGCCCAGTTCTCCCTGGACGGCGAGCGGCTGGCCTTCACGCCCGATCCCGAGTTCGACGAGCTCGACTATCCGGTCCTGTACGCCGAACCTCACCCGGTCGTGCTGAGCGTCCTCAAGGCCGCCCCCGACCGGCCGCACCTCTGGAAGACGCTTCCCGGCGCACTCTGAGACCGGCCGCCCATCACCCGGACGCGGGCGGGGGTGGTGTGGTGCGACGGGGCCGAACTCACCGCACTCCCGGAGAAGTTCAGCCCCGGGGCGCGGATCACCGTCCACGCCCCGGCGTGACGATTCAGCGGGCCTCGGCCGCCTTCACCTCTTCGGGGGTCGGCGCCGTGCCGCCGAGGTGTGCGGGCATCCACCAGGTGTCGTCCGGGCCCTTGGGGCGGACCGGATAGGCGCGCTGCGCGGCCTCCAGGAGCTCCTGGACGCGCTCGCGCAGCCGCCGGGTGATGGCGCCCGCGTACTGGTCCTGCGGCGCCTCCACCGGTTCGCCGACCCGGATGGTGATCGGGGTGTGGCTGCGCTTGAAGTTGCGCGGCTGGCCCTTGGTCCACAGCCGCTGGGTGCCCCACAGAGCCATCGGGATCAGCGGCACGCCGGCCTCCTGGGCCATGCGCGCGGCACCCGACTTGAAGCTCTTCAGGGTGAAGGACTGGGAGATGGTCGCTTCGGGAAAGACGCCGACGATCTCGCCGGACCGCAGTGAATCCAGCGCGTGTTGATACGCCGTCTCGCCCTGCTTGCGGTCCACCGGGATGTGCTTCATGCCCCGCATCAGCGGACCGGAGATCTTGTGCCGGAAGACCGACTCCTTCGCCATGAAACGCACCAGGCGCTTCTGCGGCAGGGTGGCCAGACCGTCGAAGATGAAGTCCAGATAACTGATGTGGTTGCTGACCAGCACGGCGCCGCCCGAGCGCGGAATGTTCTCCGATCCCTTGCAGTCGATCTTGAGGTCCCAGGCCTTGAACAACACTTGGGCGAGACCGACGACGGGACGGTAGACAAGCTCTGCCATGGACGGGGTGGACCCTTTCTCTCTGCTCGGGAAGGGGTCTCCCGGCGGGAAAGTTACGCAGCCGTAGGTTTACGGCATTGCGCAGATCGTGCCCGAAGAACGGACGAGTGGCCAGTCCCAGTGCCGCGATGCGGCGAGATCCTCGTCACGTGTCCCCTGATCGACCTCGCACTTCTCACTCACCGTCACTGGGCGCGTACGGTCAACCGACGTACGAGCAGGTACATCTCGCAGCCCAGGCAGTACCCGAACGCCGCGTTGAGGAACGCGGCCGCCAGCGCGCAGCCGGTCGCGGCGAACCCCAGCCAGTCGGGCCCCGCCGTGAAACCGATCAGACCCACGACGGCGAACACGAGCCCGACGGCCTGCGCGAACTGCGGCGGCTGCGGCGACTCGAACTGTGCGGGCGGCCCGAGTCGGGGGCGTACGACCTTCCGGAACAGCCAGCCGTAGGGAGAGCGCGCCACGCCGCCCGAGGCGCCCAGCGCGAACGCCAGTACCTGCCAGGCCAACAGCCAGGTGCTGCCGGTGATCAGAACGGCCGCCAGTACGACGGTCGTCACGGCCGCACCGAACCGCGGCCCTCTTGCGTCAATGTCCATGAATCAAGCATTCCGTATGAACGGCGGTCCGTGGACCCGGGAATCTTTGCGGTCTCGTGAATGCTTGTGCTGGAGATGACCGGACTTGTGGTGTGCGTGGTGGTGCTCGCGGCGGCGAGCGCGTTCGGAGTGCTGCAACGGCGGCGGAACGGGAGGGTGAGAGTGCGCGGGCGTGACGGTGGAAAGCGGCTCGGCGCGGCGGAGTTGGGGGAGGGGCTCGGTGAACGGGCCACGCTCGTCCAGTTCTCCAGCGCTTTCTGCGCTCCCTGCCGGGCCACCCGGCGGGTGCTCGCCGAGGTGGCCGGAATGGTCCCGGGCGTGCACCACGTGGAGATCGACGCCGAGGACCGCCTCGAACTCGTCCGCGAACTCGAGATCCTCAAGACCCCGACCGTGCTCGTCCTCGACGCCGACGGACGGATCGTGCGGCGCGCGACCGGACAGCCGCGCAAGGCGGATGTGATCGCGGCGCTGGGAGAGGCCGTCTGACTCGTGGCGATCATGGTGAGGCATCTCGCAGATGACCGGACGTACTTGACTGCACGCACCACCTATCGTCAACCTGACCGTATGCCCCCGGAACTCCTTCTCTTCGAGCGCGTCCACGTGGACCTGGCCCGCACCGCGAGTGCGCGCTGTCCGGTCTGTTGAGCACCCACGGACCTTCCCCCACTCTCGGCTTCGCTCGAGCGGGGGGACCCCCACGTCACCCCTCGCAGAAGGACGACTCCATGACGGCCACGCCCGACCTGGACACTTTTCGGCTCGCCTCTCCCGATGCGCAACTCGCCTCACCCGACCTCCTGCGCTCCGTCTTCCGGCAGCACGCGGCCGGTGTCGCCGTGATCACGGCGCAGGGCGGCTCGGGTCCCGTGGGCTTCACCGCCACCTCGCTCAGCTCGGTCTCCGCCGAGCCCCCGATCGTCTCCTTCGGCATCGGTGTCGGCGCCTCCAGCTGGCCCGCGATCTCCGAGTCCGACCACGTCGGCATCCACATACTCGGCGAGCACCAGCAGGAACTCGCCGCCACCTTCGCCCGCAGCGGCGCCGACCGCTTCGGCGCGCCCACCCGTTGGCGCAAGGGCCCGGAAGGTGTTCCCGTCCTCGACGGCGTACTGGCCTGGCTGGTCTGCCGGGTCGCGGCGCGGGTGCCGGCCGGGGATCATCGCATCGTGCTGGCCGAGGTCGTCCTCGGTGATCCGTCCGGCGCGGGCCGCCCGCTGCTGTACCACCAGGGACGCTTCAACGGCCTGCGCGACTGAAGCTACTCGCCGGTCCTACCGGCGAGTCCTACTCGTCGGTTACGCAGCGTTGCCAAGGTCACAGTTCAAAGCGCTTGCTTAGTGGGCAGGAACTGGGTGTACTGGCGAGTAATATTTCGTTCGGAGCGCGGGCCGCCCCGACCGGGATCGGCCGCTTCAGGCGCCTATGCTGCCTGAAAGAAGGCAGCCCAGAAATGACGATGCAGTAGGAGAGCCGGCGTGAGCTTGAGGATCGTTGTCACTGTGAAGTACGTGCCCGACGCCACTGGCGACCGGCACTTCGCCGATGACCTGACCGTGGACCGTGACGACGTGGACGGTCTGCTCTCGGAGCTCGACGAATACGCGGTGGAGCAGGCGCTGCAGATCGCCGACGAAGCGGACGACGCCGAGATCACCGTGCTGACCGTCGGCCCCGAGGACGCCAAGGACGCGCTGCGCAAGGCGCTTTCCATGGGCGCGGACAAGGCCATCCACGTCGAGGACGACGACCTGCACGGCACCGACGCGATCGGTACGTCGCTGGTGCTCGCCAAGGCGATCGAGAAGGCCGGCTACGACCTGGTCATCTCCGGCATGGCCTCGACCGACGGCACCGCCGGTATCGTCCCCGCCCTGCTGGCGGAGCGCCTGGGCGTCCCGCAGGTCACCCTGCTCTCCGAGGTCTCCGTCGAGGACGGCGTCGTCAAGGGCCGCCGTGACGGTGACAGCGCGTCCGAGCAGCTGGAGGCCTCCCTCCCGGCCGTCGTGTCGGTGACCGACCAGTCGGGTGAGGCGCGCTACCCCTCCTTCAAGGGCATCATGGCCGCCAAGAAGAAGCCGGTGGAGTCCTGGGACCTGGAGGACCTGGAGATCGAGGCGGACGAGGTCGGTCTCGAGGGCGCCTGGACCAAGGTCGACTCCGCGACCGAGCGCCCGGCGCGCACGGCCGGCACGATCGTCAAGGACGAGGGCGAGGGCGGCAAGCAGCTCGCCGAGTTCCTCGCGGGCCAGAAGTTCATCTAAAGGCCTGTTCGAGGCTCGCTGAACCTCCACTCGCTGACCGCCCCTCATCTTTCGTAAGCAGGAGAGAAGAAGTCCCATGGCTGAAGTTCTCGTCTACGTCGACCACGTGGACGGCGCCGTCCGCAAGCCCACCCTGGAGCTGCTGACGCTGGCCCGCCGCATCGGTGAGCCCGTCGCCGTCGCCCTCGGCTCCGGCGCCGAGGCCACCGCCCCCGCGCTCGCCGAGCACGGTGCGGTCAAGGTCCTCACGCACGACGCCGCCGAGTACGCCGACTACCTGGTCGTCCCGAAGGTGGACGCGCTCCAGGCCGCGTACGAGGTGGTGTCCGCCGGGGGCTCCCTGGCCGCCGTGCTCGTCCCGTCCTCCGCCGAGGGCAAGGAGATCGCGGCGCGCCTCGCGGTCCGCATCGGCTCCGGCATCATCACGGACGCGACCGACCTGGAGGCCGGTGACGAGGGCCCGGTGGCCACGCAGTCCGCGTTCGCCGCCTCCTTCACCACCAAGTCCCGTGTCGCCAAGGGCACCCCGGTCATCACGGTCAAGCCGAACTCGGCCGCCGTGGAGGCCGCCCCGGCCGCGGGCGCCGTCGAGGCCCTCGCGGTGTCCTTCTCCGAGAAGGCCACCGGCACCAAGGTCACCGCGCGTACCCCGCGCGAGTCGACCGGCCGCCCCGAGCTGACCGAGGCCGCGATCGTGGTCTCCGGCGGCCGTGGCGTCAACGGCGCCGAGAACTTCTCGATCATCGAGGCGCTCGCCGACTCCCTCGGCGCGGCCGTGGGTGCCTCGCGTGCCGCGGTCGACGCCGGCTGGTACCCGCACACCAACCAGGTCGGCCAGACCGGCAAGTCCGTCTCGCCGCAGTTGTACATCGCCTCCGGCATCTCCGGCGCGATCCAGCACCGCGCCGGTATGCAGACGTCGAAGACGATCGTCGCGATCAACAAGGACGCCGAGGCGCCCATCTTCGACCTGGTCGACTACGGCGTGGTGGGCGACCTCTTCGAGGTCGTCCCGCAGCTCACCGAGGAGATCAAGACCCGCAAGGGCTGATCGAGTCCGGCTCCGGCCGTACGAGGCCCCCGTGACCGCCCGCGCGGTCACGGGGGCCTCGCTCATGGCAGGCTCAGCCAGGCCTGCACGGGCAGATGGTCGCTCGGGAACTGGCCGTCCACCGAGAAGGTGTTGACGGCCGCCCGGTGCACGGTCACCCCGGGGCCCACCAGGATCCAGTCGATGCGGTCGCCGTCCGGCGTCAACGGCTGGTAGCCGTGGAAGGTCCCGTAGAGCGTGCCGCGCTCGGCCGCCGTGTCCCAGGTGTCGACGAGCCCGGCGCCCAGCATCGCTTCGTACACCGGGTTCTGGTGGGCGACGGCATTGAAGTCGCCGGTCACGACGAGCGGCAGAGCGCGGTCGAAGCGCGCGACGCGTTCGGACATCAGACTCGCGGCACGCATGCGTGCGTACTGACTCGCGTGGTCCAGATGGGTGTTGAGCACATAGAACTCCCGTGCGTCCCGCAGGTCGCGGAAGCGGACCCAGGTGACGATGCGCGGGAAGGCGGCGCCCCAGGTGTTCGAGCCGATCAGCTCGGGGGTGTCGGAGAGCCAGAAGCTGTCGTGCTCGACCGGTGCCAGCCGACGGGTGTCGAAGAAGATCGCCACCGCCTCGTCGTGGCTGCCGCCCACGCGGCCCGTGCCGATCCAGTCGTAGTGCGGTCCGAGGTCGGAATCGATGTCACGCAGTTGCTGGTAGATGCCCTCCTGGGTGCCGATGACGTGGGGCGCCTCCCGGCGTAACAGCGCGCGCATCACCGGACGGCGCACGGCCCAGCTGTTGGGCTCGGCGGTGCTCGCGAAGCGCAGGTTGAACGTCATGACCTCCAGACGGTGGCCGCCGCGCCGGCTGGCGGAGGCGGACGCCGTGGTGAGCAGGGGTACGGCGACCGCGGCGGCCACCACCGTCCGCAGACCCATGCGTCGCGTCACTCTGAGGGTGTTCGACATGTGTGATCCCCTCCCCTCGGGGCCAGCATGAGGGGTGTGCCCCGCGACGCGAAAGAAGGCGTGGGGCAGGAGTGCACATGACGGACCATGCCGTGGACAGGTGTTGACCATCGGGAAGGGCCATGGATAACTTCGCTCTACGGATTGTTGATTCCGTGGAGCGGAAAACTGGAGGGTGTGGGATGGGTCAGGGCCAGCAGGAGAACGTGGCGACGAGCCTCGCGGGCGCCGTCAGCGAGGAGATCAGCGCCTCCCTCGCCCCGGTCGACGCCGAACTGGCGCGGCGTTACCCCGGAGACCCTGGCACCCGGCAGCCCGTCCACACCGTGTACGTCCCCGGCGACGTGTTCGCCGCCGACACCATCCGCTCCTGGGGCGACCGGGCCCTCGCCGCCCTCGACGAGCACGCCCCCGACGCCGCGTCCTTCGCCGCCGTCCTCGGCCTCACCGACGACCTCGCCGAACCCGTGTACGACCGTGTACGCGCCAAGCTGGAGCGCGAGCCCATCGAGGACCTGCGGGTCGACTTCGAGGACGGCTACGGCCCGCGCCCGGACGCCGAGGAGGACGAGGCGGCGGCTCGCGCGGCCCGCCTGATCGCCGAGGCGTACGAGAACGGCACGGCTGCCCCGTACATGGGCATCCGCATGAAGTGCATGGAGGCGCCGGTACGAGACCGGGGCATCCGCACGCTCGACATCTTCCTGACAGGCCTGATGGAGTCGGGAGGCCTGCCCGCGGGGCTCGTGCTGACGCTGCCCAAGGTGACGTACGCCGAGCAGGTCACCGCGATGGTCCGGCTCCTGGAGGAGTTCGAGAAGGCGCGCGGCCTGGAGCCCGGCCGCATCGGCTTCGAGATCCAGATCGAGACCAGCCAGTCCATCCTCGCGACCGACGGCACCGCGACCGTCGCCCGGATGATCCAGGCCGCCGAGGGCCGCGCCACCGGACTGCACTACGGCACCTTCGACTACAGCGCCTGCCTCGGCGTCAGCGCCGCCTACCAGGCCAGCGACCATCCGGCCGCCGACCACGCCAAGGCGATCATGCAGGTCGCGGCCGCCGGCACCGGCGTACGCGTCTCGGACGGCTCCACCAACGTGCTGCCGATCGGTCCCACCGAGAAGGTCCACGACGCCTGGCGCCTCCACTACGGCCTCACCCGCCGCGCCCTGGCCCGCGCCTACTACCAGGGCTGGGACATGCACCCCGGTCACATCCCGACCCGCTACGCCGCCGTCTTCGCCTTCTACCGCGAGGGCTTCGAACAGGCGGCCGCCCGCCTCTCCCGCTACGCCAACCACACCGACGGCGACGTCATGGACGAGCCCGCCACCGCCAAGGCCCTCAGCGGCTACCTCCTGCGCGGCCTGGACTGCGGTGCCCTCGACATCGCGGAGGTGGCGCGGGTGACGGGCCTGACGAGGGCCGACCTGGAGGGCTTCGCCGTGCCGAGGCGCGGCGACCTGACCATCTCGGGGAAGTGAAGCTCCCCGCTTTTAGGGGCGCGAGGACGGGCCGGCTCCTACGTACTTCTCCAGACCGGAAGCCGTGGTGAGCCGCTCCTCCGTGAACAGCTCGGTACCGCGCGCACAGAGCGCGCCGTCGCCGCGAGCCCGCGCGCAGAACTCCTCCGGCGTCTCCCCGAACAGCTCCCGCAGTCGCGCCGACCCGGCGAGGAGCGAGGCGAGCAGCGGGCGCTGCTCGCCGGGGTGCGGGCGAGGTGTCCCGGAGCCGTTGTGGAGAACTCCGCGGCGGTTGACGTACACATGGGCACCCGGCAGGAGCTCACCGGAGTCCAACTCGATCCGCACGTCGGAGGCGGGCAGCCACGCCCGGCCGTACGCCCCCTCAGCCACCGGAACGCCCTCACTCGCGTCCACCACCGCGAGCTGCGCCGCGTCCAGCCACGTGAGGAACAACTCGCCCACGGCGCCCGGCGCGTGGAACGGCGACGCGGACACGTACCCCATCAGACTGACATGGGCCGAGACGCCGACCCCGAGGCCGAAGACCCGCGTCTTCACCATCGGGATCGTGCCCGACACCCCGGACTGCGCCATCTTGTGCCGGAGTTGGGCCGGGCAGGCGTTGGAGCCGACCGCGAGGACCGGGACGCGGTCCTCGTACACCCTGCGCGTGAGCGGCAACAGCCGGTCCCCGTCGAGGAGTACGGATTCCTCGGGCCGGGCGCCCGGGTAGCTCAGCGGGTGCTCGCGGGGCGCCTCGGCGAGGCCGAGCGCTTCGAGAGTGCGCGGGTCCGGCTCGGCCACGGCTCAGTCCGCGGGCGGCAGTTCGCCCGAGCCGCGGGTGATCAGACGGGTCGGGAGTTCGATGCGTTCCGGGGTGATGAGGGTGCCCTCCAGCTGGCGGAAGAGGCGTTCGGCGGCGGTGCGGCCGAGGGTGGCGGCGTCCTGGGCGACGACGGTGACGCCGGGCTGGAGGAGGTCGGCGAGCTCGATGTCGTCGAAGCCGACGAGGGCGACGGGCCGGCCGCGCTCGGCGATGACACGGACGACCGTGACGGTGACGCGGTTGTTGCCGGCGAAGACCGCGGTGACGGGGGAGGGACCGGACAGCATGTCCTCGGCCGCCTTCCGCACCCGCTGCGGGTCGGTGACGCCCAGGGACATCCAGTCGTCCTCGACGGGTATGCCCGCCTCCTCCATGGCCGCTCGGTAGCCGCGCAGCCGCTCGGCGGCGGTGTGGATACGCGGCATGTCGCCGATGAAGCCGATCCGGCGGTGGCCGTGGGCGATCAGGTGGGCGACGCCGTCGCGGGCCCCGCCGAAGCTGTCGGACAGCACCACGTCGGCGTCGATCTGTCCCGCCGGGCGGTCCACGAACACCGTGGCGACGCCCGCCTTGATCTCGGGCTCCAGATAGCGGTGGTCGTCACCGGCCGGGATGATGACCAGCCCGTCCACGCGGCGTGCGCACAGGGCGAGGACCAGTTCCTGTTCGCGGTCGGGGTCCTCGGCGCTGGAGCCGTTGATGAGCAGCGCGCCGTGGGCGCGGGCCACCTCCTCGACCGCGCGGCTGAGGGGGCCGTAGAAGGGGTCGGCGAGGTCCTCCAGGACGAGGCCGATGCTCGCGGTGCGGCCCTTGCGCAGCACCCGGGCGCTGTCGTTGCGGCGGAAGCCCAGCGCGTCGATGGCCTCCTGGACGCGGCGCTCGGTGTCCGGAGTGACTCCGGGCTCACCGTTGACGACCCGCGAGACCGTCTTGAGGCCCACCCCGGCTCGTGCCGCCACGTCCTTCATGGTCGGACGGTTGCCGTAGCGGTTCTCGGATCGGCGGGCGGTCTCTGCCACGATGCGCTGTCCTGTCCTGTCGTCCACGGTTCCCGTCGTCCACGCGGCGGTCCCTGTCGGCCACGGGTCCTGTTGTCCACGGGGGTGCGTCGGTCCATGGGGTTGTATGAGGATGTGGCGTCGAGCATAGAGCCTGGACAACGTTGTCAGATGCGGGAGACACTGTCCACCGCATTCTCCGGCCTGCGCCCCGCATCGCGAGACCGGTCTGCCCCTTTCACCAGGTTCACCGGGAGAACTGACACTGATGCACACCGACCTCGTGGCCGCGCTCGACATCGGCGGCACCAAGATCGCCGGAGCGCTGGTGGACGGCCGCGGCCGCATTCTTCTGCGCGCGCAGCGCGCGACGCCCGCGCAGGAGGACGGCGACACCGTGATGGGGGCCGTCGAGGAGGTGCTCGGCGAGCTGACCGGGTCACCGCTGTGGAGCCGGGCGGGGACCGTCGGCATCGGCAGCGCGGGGCCGGTGGACGCCTCCGCGGGCACGGTGAGTCCGGTGAACGTGGCGGGCTGGCGCGACTACCCGCTCGTCGAGCGGGTCCGTGCGGCCACCGGGGGCCTGCCGGTCGAGCTGATCGGCGACGGGGTGGCCATCACGGCCGCCGAGCACTGGCAGGGTGCGGCGCGCGGCCATGACAACGCCCTGTGCATGGTGGTCTCGACGGGTGTCGGGGGCGGGCTGGTCCTGAACGGTCAGCTCCACCCCGGTCCCACGGGCAACGCGGGCCACATCGGGCACATCAGCGTGGACCTCGACGGTGACCCCTGCCCGTGCGGTTCGCGCGGCTGCGTGGAGCGCATCGCGAGCGGTCCGAACATCGCGCGGCGGGCGCTGGAGGGCGGCTGGCGGCCGGGGCCCGACGGTGACACCTCGGCCGCCGCGGTGGCCGCCGCCGCGCGCGAGGGCGACCCGGTGGCGGTGGCCTCGTTCGAACGCGCGGCGAAGGCGCTGGCGGCGGGCATCGCGGCGACCGCGACCCTCGTCGAGATCGACATCGCCGTCATCGGCGGGGGAGTGGGCAAGGCCGGGGACGTGCTCTTCGAGCCGCTCCGCAAGGCGCTGGCCGACTACGCCACCCTGTCCTTCGTGCAGCGGCTGACCGTGGCGCCCGCACTGATGGGCACGGACGCCGGTCTTGTCGGCGCGGCGGCGGCCGCGCTCAGCAGGCAGCCGAGCACGACCGCGGAGCGGGTCGCGGGCTGAGCGCCGCCCCGAGCCGCGGCTGATCGGCCGGGGCCTGGGTTGGCCGGCCGGGCCGGGGGCCGACGGCCCGACCCGGGTCGGGCCGGGTGAGCGGGCGTGCGCCGTGGTTCGCGCGTCCGGGGCGGGTGTGCCGACCGTAGGTGCGGGTGATCCGTCGGGTGCGCCGACCGGAGGTGCGGGTGATCCGCCGGGGGTGAGCGGAGCGCGGTCGCGGCTCGAGCCGTGACCGGGTCTGCGGTCCGGGACCGACGCCCCCTGCGGGGAGCCTGCTTGGGCCAAGTCCTCCGGCGCGGTCGGCTCGGCCCCGGTCGTGCCGAGCACATCGGTCGCCGGCGGAGTGTCCGGGGCGGGGTGCCGGCGTGGGGCGGCCCGACGACCGACAAGGGGCCGATCGGCCGGGTTCACGCCCGCTGCCGAGCCGGAGGAGACCCCCGGCTTGGCGCACCGGTCAGCAGGTCAGTCGGGCGTCCGCCCAGTCCGCGTGGTCCGAGTCGACACCGTCGCCGCCGTCGGTGACGACGAGGCGGACGACCTGGGCGCCGGTCACGTCGGCCGAGACCGGCTGGGCCGGCATGGCGTTGGTGAGGACCCCGGTCGAGGCGACCTTCGTGCCATCCGCCCAGATCTCGAACGCGACGGTGCCCTTGGCGCCCTTCTCGTCGTCGACGCCGACATCCGCGGTGACGGTCCGGCACCGATTGCCGACGTAGTACTCGATGGCACTCGGGGCGTGCGCACCGAGTCCCTTGGCGTAGACGACTCCGCCGAGAGTGATCGGATGACCGTCACCCGCGGCGCTCTCCCCGTTGCTGGTGTTGCGCTCAACCGGGCCGAATCCATTCGTCGTCGACAGCCATGGCAGGTCGCCGAGGTAGGAGACGCCCGAAGGGGGAGCCACGACGACCGACACCGTGAGCGGGAGCACGCTCTCGGCGCGTATGCCGGTCGGTGAGCGGTACGTGGCCCTGAGCGTCAGGTCGTACGATCCCGCGGCCGTGCCCTCGGGCGCGGTGAACCGCCACTTCGTACGCAGGGAGTGTCCCGTGCGTACCGTGCCCGCCGTGGTCGGTGAGGCGGCCGCGACCTTCCAGCCCGTCGGGCCGCTCAGCGCCACCGAGACGCGTCGCGCGGGCGTACGGCCGAGGTCGGTCACCGCCGACGTCAGGGAGACCGGCTTGCCCGCCTCCACGAACGGGCTTCCGGCCAGGCCGAGTTCGACGGCGGGCGGGTTCTTGGCCCAGTGGCGGTCGGCCGAGACGCGGACGAGGACCGTGCCGTGCGCGGGGACGGTCGCGGAGATGGCTCCGGCGGTGTTGTAGCTCCGATGCTGCCACAGGTCGCGCAGGGTGTAGCCGTGGGCGGCCGGCAGCCCCACGGCCGCCGTGGTCGTGGCGATGTGCTGGGCGCTGCCGGTCTCGTTGAACAGCGCCACCGCCCGGCTGCCGTCCTTCATCTCCTTGGCGACGACCCAGCGTCCGCCCTCGGAGGAGAGCACGGTGCCCTGCTTGCCCAGGGGGTCCTGGTCGACCGCGATGACTTCCTTGTTGTCGAGGATGTCGAAGGTGGCGGCCGACGCCTTGCGCAGATCCGAGCCGATGAGCAGCGGAGCCGCCATGACCGACCACATCGAGAAGTGCGAGCGGTACTCGGTGTCGGTCATGCCGCCGTTGCCGACCTCCAGCATGTCCGGGTCGTTCCAGTGACCGGGACCCGCGTGCGGGGCGAGGGGCAGGTTCTGCTTGAGGATCGACAGCATCGAGCCCCAGCTGTCGTTGATGTCACCGGTCGTTCGCCACAGATGTCCGACGTCCGAGGCCCACTCCCAGGGCTTGTTCTCGCCCCATTCGCAGAGGCTGTAGACGATGGGCCGCCCCGTCGCCTTCAGCGCGTCCCGCATGGTCGTGTAGCGCAGCTTGGCGTCCACGCCCTGGTTGTTGCAGTTGTCGTACTTGAGGTAGTCGACGCCCCAGTCCGCGAACTGCCGGGCGTCGCTGTACTCGTGGCCGAGGGCGCCCGGGAATCCGACGCTGTCGCACGTCTTCGTGCCCGCGCTGGTGTAGATGCCGAGCTTGAGTCCCTTGGCGTGCACGTAGTCGGCGACCGCCTTGATCCCGTTCGGGAAGCGCACCGGGTCGGGTACCAGCTTGCCGTCGGCGTCCCGGGACGGCAGGGCCCAGCAGTCGTCCAGATTGACGTACTGGTACCCGGCGTCCTTGAGCCCCTTCTCCACGAAGAGGTCCGCGATCCCCTTGACCATGGTCTCGTTGAACTCGGCCCGGCAGTGTGTGGAGTTCCAGTTGTTGAAGCCCATCGGAGGGGTGAGCGCGAGGCCGTCCGCAAGGGCGGGGGACGCGGGGGCTTCGGTGGGGGCGGGGGCGGCCAGCGCCTCCGGAGCGGTCAGGCCGGTCGTACACAACAGGGCCGTCGCGAGTGCTCCGACCACTCTTCGGCGGGTTGTGCGGGTGGGAAGGTGACGCATCGTTACGTTCCTCCGAACTCGCGAAAGATAGGATGACTGCATGTCCGCGACAAGGGTGCGCGCTTACGGTAGGACCTGTCCAACTCTGTTGGAAGAGAAGTGGTAACGGTTGTTCGATATCTCGTCGGAACCCTTGACGAGTCTCCGACATGGGAGTGAGATCCAAGCCTCGCGTTCGGTTGTGTTGGGTGGCACCCCGAGGAGGGGGACATGGCACAGTCATCGTTGAAGGGGATCGTCGTGCCCGAAGGCACCTCAGGTCATCGGATGTCCCGGCGAAATCTCTTGCGTGGTGCGGCCGTCGGGGCCGGCGCGCTCACGCTCCCCGCCCTGCTGTCCGCCTGCGGCGACGGACCCGGCGGAAACAAGAACGAAGTCACCGTGGGGTCCAACGCCTCGGACCCGGTCCCCAAGAAGGCGTACGCGGCGGCCTTCTCGGCGTACGAGAAGAAGTCCGGCAAGAAGGTCAAGGTCAACACCAAGGACCACAACGACTTCCAGGAGAACATCAACCGCTATCTCCAGGGCACGCCCGACGACGTCTTCATGTGGTTCGCGGGGTATCGCATGCAGTACTTCGCGGAGAAGGGGCTCCTGCACGAGATCAGTGACGTGTGGAGTGGCTTCACCGGCTTCTCCGACGCCCTGAAGGAGCAGTCCACCCACTCCGGCAAGCAGTACTTCGTGCCGTACTACTACTATCCGTGGGCCGTTTTCCACCGCAAGAGCCTCTTCCAGTCCAAGGGCTATCAACAGCCCAAGACCTGGGACGACTTCATCGCGCTGGCCAAGCGGATGTCGAAGGACGGGACGCCGGTCGCCTTCTGTGACAAGGACGGCTGGCCCGCGATGGGCACCTTCGACTACATCAACATGCGCCTGAACGGATACGACTTCCACAAGTCCCTGATGGCCGGCACGGAGGCATGGACCGACACCAAGGTGAAGAACGTCTTCGACACCTGGCGCGAGGTCATGCCCTACTACCAGAAGGGCGCCCTCGGCCGGACCTGGGAGGAGGCCGGGCAGAGCCTGCAGCAGCGCAAGACGGGGATGGCGGTCTTCGGAATGCCGCACCCGGGCACCCAGTTCCCCGAGAACGAACGCGACGACATCGACTTCTTCGCCTTCCCCGAGATCGACCCGCAGTACGCGCAGGACGCCGTGGAAGCACCCATCGACGGCTTCCTGGTCGCCAAGAAGTCGAAGAACCTCGACGGCGCCAAGGCCCTCCTGACATGGCTGGGCACCCCCACCGCCGAGAACACCTACCTCGCCCTCGACCCCAACAACGTGGCCGTCAACGACGGGGCCGACACCACCAAGTACAGCGCCCTGCAGAAGAAGTCGGCCCAGCTCGTCTCGGGCGCCAAGCAGATCTCGCAGTTCATGGACCGCGACACCCGTCCGGACTTCGCCTCGACCGTGATGATCAAGGCGATCCAGGACTTCATCGGCAACCCGAAGGACGTCGACGGTCTCTGCAACAGCATCGAACGACAGAAGAAGACCATCTTCTCGTCGCCCGTCGGCTGATCACTGGGGGAAGACGTTCCGTGGCGCTCAACATTCCACGGCGCGCCGGACGACGGCGGCTGCGGCGGTTCACCCGCCGCGACACCGTCGTCCTCGGCGTGCTCCTCGGCATACCCGTCCTGCTCGACATCGTCATCGTCTGGGGCCCCACCCTCGCCTCCATCGGGCTCTCCTTCACCTCCTGGGACGGCGTCGGCGACATCCACTGGGTGGGCGGCGACAACTACAAGAACGTGTTCGAGAACTACCCGGCGTTCTGGCCCGCCGTCCGCCACAACGTCCTGTGGCTGCTCTTCCTCGGCCTGATCGCCACCCCGTTCGGACTGTTCCTCGCGGTGCTCATCGACCGCGGAGTGCGCTTCAGCCGCTTCTACCAGTCCGTGATCTACCTGCCGGTCGTGCTCTCGCTCGCCATCGTCGGCTTCATCGCCCAGCTGATCCTCGGCACCGACCAGGGCGTGGTCAACACGATCCTCAACAACCACGAGAACCCGATCGACTGGCTCGGCGACGCGCACCTCAACATCTGGATGATGATGATCGCGGCGAGCTGGCGGCACACGGGTTACGTCATGATCCTCTACCTCGCCGGACTCAAGTCCGTCGACCCGCAGCTGAAGGAAGCCGCCGCGATCGACGGCGCGAACGCCCGCCAGACCTTCTTCCGCGTCGTCTTCCCGACCCTGCGCCCGGTCAACGTGATCGTCGGAGTCATCACCGTCATCGAGGCGCTGCGCGCGTTCGACATCGTCTACGCGGTCAACAAGGGCCGCAACGGCCTGGAACTGCTCTCCGTCCTGATCACCGACAACATCATCGGGGAAGCCAGCCGCATCGGATTCGGCTCCGCCATCGCGGTCGTCCTGCTCACCGTCTCCCTGGGGTTCATCGTGACGTTCCTGGTCCAAGAGCTGCGAGGTGCGCGCGAACGATGACCGCCGACATCCGCACCGGCGCCCCCGTGCGCCCGGCACCCGCCCCGGAGAGGGCGCCCGCTCCCCGCCGCCGGCCACGCCCCGGCCGCTTCGGCGTCCACATCTTCCTGATGGGCGTCTCGCTCGCCTTCCTCGCGCCGCTCCTGCTCGCCGTCTACGCCTCGCTGCGCCCGTACGAGGAGACGGCGCAGAACGGCTACTTCTCCTTCCCGAAACACCTGTCCTTCGAGTACTACCGTCGCGCCTACAGCGAATCCGGCATGGGCAAGTACTTCACCAACACGCTGCTCATCGCCGTGCCCGCCGTCCTGGTGACCCTCTTCCTCGCCTCGTTCGTCGCCTTCGCCGTGTCCCGGCTGAAGCTGCGCGGGGGCCTGGTCCTGCTGATGTTCTTCACCGCGGGCAACCTGCTGCCCCAACAGGTCATCGTCACCCCGCTGTACGTCCTGTTCAACAGGATCCCGCTGCCGTGGTGGATGTCCGACTCGCTGACGATGTACGACTCCTACTGGGCCGTCATCATCGTCAACATCGGCTTCCAGATGGGCTTCTGCGTTTTCGTGCTGGCCAATTTCATGCGGACGCTGCCACAGGAGATCCTCGAGGCCGCCATCGTCGACGGCGCGGGCGTGTGGACCCAGTTCTGGCGCATCACCCTCCCGCTGTGCCGCCCCGCCCTCGCGGCCCTCGGCACCCTCGAGTTCACCTGGATCTACAACGACTTTCTCTGGGCCCTGATCTTCATCTCCAACCCCGACAAGCTCCCGATCACGTCATCCCTCAACAACCTTCGCGGCCAGTTCTTCACCGACTACAACCTGCTGGCCGCGGGCTCCGTCCTCGTCGCCCTCCCCACGATCCTGGTCTTCCTGCTCCTGCAACGGCACTTCGTCGCCGGCCTGACACTGGGGTCCACCAAGGGGTAGGCCCTGACCTGCAGATTTACGGGGCGTCAGGTAGTCACCGGCGCCCCGTTCATCCGGGGAGAGCATGCTGGCGAACGTGTGCCGCAGGCAGTGGAAGCCGTGCTCGCGCGTCGGGCCAGGCGCGGGCGAATCTTCGAAGAACAACAAGGCAGCAGTTCTTCTGCCGGCCCTGTTCGCAACGATGATGCTCACTGTTGTGGCAGGGGCCTATGTCGCAGGCCCGGACAGCTTCATGACCCGGAAGCGGGCCGGCAACGCCGACAGGATCGCCCTCGGGGGACCCGTCGTTGCGGGTGCTCGCACTCGCAATCGCCGCCATGACACTGGGGAGCAACCTCACCGGTGACGACAAACAGCCGCCCTCCGACAACAAGACCGCAACAGTTCACTCCCTCAAGAAGACATGAAAATTCCGCCCCTATCCGACGTCCGGCAGTTCGATGTCCGGCTCTGGCGGCTGATGCCCGCCGTCCCGGCGCTCCGAAGCCCGCCGGCTCTCCTCCCGCATCGCCGTCAGCCACGGCCACAGATCCGGCAGCTCCTGCCCCGGACACGTCAGCCGGTGCTCAATCCGGCAGCGTTGCTCGGCCACCGGCGGGCAGACTCCGTACACCGTCACCGGGCCGTCCGACAGAACGATCCACCGGTGCTCCGCCGGCACCAGATGCGCCAGCACCGTCACGTCTGGCTCCAGCAGCACCCAGTCGTGGTCCAGTGTCGGCATCCTGTCCTGCGGCAGCCCGCAATACGGGCACGTGAAGACCTGCCCCGCGCCCAATCGCCGCGGCCCCTCCTCGACAACCCCCATACAGCGAGCGTGCGGGCCGGCTGAGCTCGGCGGCACCGCGCCAACCAGACGGGACGGCAGGGACGCGACAGCCGGACGACGGCCCGCGAGGTGCCTACAGCACTGCGGCAACCCACCAGGCGCAGCCGTGGAGGCCGAGGAGGCGGTCTGGACAGAGCAGTGCCTCGACAACAGCACACTGATTCCCTGCCCGAGCACAGCCCGCGCCGCCATCGCCAGCAGGCGAGCAAAGCTCAGATGTTGCTCCGACTTTCGCATTTCACGCATGACGGGCAGTTGACGGGGCCAAGATGCACACCATGAACGGGTGGAAGAAGGCCGGCTCCGCGCTCGGCATCCTCATCGTGATCCTCGGCTACGGATGGCTCCTTTGGAAGGGCCCCTGGTTGTTCGACGGCTCTCACATCCGAAAGGCTGGTCTGCAGCCCGCGGACGGAGTAGTCATCACTGGCTTCCGCACCATGCTTGTTGCCGTCGGCGCCGGAGTCATCGCAGCCTTCGGTCTGATCTACACGCACCGCAACCACCAACTTGCCCGGCAGCAGTTCGAACACACACAAGAACAGTTCACCCTTGCGCAGGAGCAGTTCCGGCTGGCGCAAGAACAGTTCAGGCAGACGCAGGAGCAGTTTGCCTACGAACAGGAGAAGGACCGCGAAGCAGCCGACAGAGACCGCGAAGGGCGAGTCACCGAGCAGTACGTGACCGCCGTCAAGCTCCTCGGCAGCAACAGCCATGCCGAACGAATGGGCGCGATCTACAGCCTCCAACGCCTCTCCCGTGACTCCGACCAATACCTCGAACCCATCGAGATGCTGCTCTCCAGCTTCGTCCAGGAGCGGGAAGCCGCCGTTGAAAAGGAGCGGAAGGAGAAGCTGCGCCGAGAAGGCGGCCCCGTCATGATCGGTTACGACGATGAAGACGTGGCGAATGGCAAAATCGTCACACCCTTCGGAACCGACTGCGAAGCAGCCC
Organism: Streptomyces sp. GbtcB7; assembly: GCF_019091445.1. Classification (NCBI taxonomy): domain Bacteria; kingdom Bacillati; phylum Actinomycetota; class Actinomycetes; order Kitasatosporales; family Streptomycetaceae; genus Streptomyces; species Streptomyces sp. GbtcB7. Next base: position 210,315 of record NZ_JAGXJM010000006.1, on the reverse strand, counting down.
GCAACGCCCTTCTCAACCTCTAGCCGCACCAGGCCTTCGGAGCCGAACGCCGCGAAACGGAGAACCGCCCAGGCCAGGCCTTCGGCGAACCCGGCTCCGGCTGCTCCGCCAGCACCTGAGCCACCATCAGGTCGGCCTCGTCCTGCGACAGGCTGTGTGCGACATGATCACCTCTGTTTGCCTGCGGGACGGTAACTTCGTTGGAGCATCATCATCGTGACCGCTTGCGCCGGGACGAGCCCGAGGTGGGCAACAGCCATAGCCGCACCCCCCGTCGGGAAGCCGAGGCGGTCAGGCGTCGGCGCCGCCTCCGGGTTTTGGTGATGGGGCAGCTGTCGGCCCGTCGGCCTGCTTTGATCCGGCCTCGAGGACGAGCCCTGCCCCACCTGAGGAACGTGAGCTGATGACCCGCGCTGTGTAGACCTGCCTCCAGTCTGGGTTGCGCCGCCGCCTGGGCGACTCACAAACACCAGGTCAGTGCCTTGGATGCCTCATCACAACTCGGACGCAGAAGTTCCAAAAGACATACACAGGCGTCATGATCACGCGATGAAGCAAACCCTCACCATCACGGCCGCCGCCCTCCTCATCGCCACCCTCGCGGCCTGCAGCAACACCAAGGCGGACAGCAGCGGAACACCCGCGAGCCCGGCCGCCGCGAAGCACAGCTCCACCACGAAGCAGGAAACCGCGAGCAAGCCGCTGACCGCCGGCACCGCGTTCGACAAGATCTCCGCAACCGTCACCTCGGCGAAGCTCAGCGGCACCGTCACCGCCGAAAACGACCCCAACCACCTCCTCGGCCGCCCCAGCCAGTACACGTCGAAGGTCACCTTCTCCGACAGCCGTATCTCCGCCGACGACGTCAGCGGCACCGACAAGGGAGACGTCGACCGCGGCGGCGCCATCGAGTCCTTCGCCAGCCCCTCGGACGCCAAAGCCCGCGCCGAGTACATCCAGGCGGTCACCAAGTCGATGCCGGCGCTGTCGGAGTACGACTACGTACAGGGCACGACGCTGGTGCGGGTGTCGCACTACCTGACGCCGAAGCAGGCCGGCGAGTACAAGGCGGCAGCGGCCAACCTCGACTGAGGCGCGGGACGCCGTGACGGCATGCGCAAGGCCCGCCCGGATGGACGGAGTGGGCCGCAGCCGCGCACGACCATCCCTCTCTCGGCGACCACGTCCGGCCCACCTGCGGCGCAAGCGGACGCGAACTGTGGGCCGCCGAAGTTGGCCGACTTGCATGCCGCCCCTTTCCGGGGTGGTGGCGGGGGCGCTCTGCTTCGTCCAGGGACGGTCAGTCGAGCCGGCGTGCTCGGGTGGCTTCAGGTACCGCGACTTCGCAAGGCACCGTCCACGTTCGCGTCGACCTGCTCCTGGGAAGGTCCGTCGGCGAGGGTGACGGTGCGGGACATGTCGTCGCTGGGGACGACCTTCAGGCGGATCTCGTCCAGATGGCAGAGCGAGAGGGGGCCGACGAGGCGCACGCTGAGCGTGGCCCGATCGCCCTCCGCGCGCTCGATGGTGATCTGGAACTGGGGGAGCAGGTCGGCGTGCCAGCGGTCCTGTTCGATGCGGGCGACAGTGTCCGCAGTCTTCGCCGACCGGTGCGCGGCCGGCCACGCGCCGACGGTCGCGACCGCGCTCAGGGCGGCTGTGGAGAAGGTGGCGATGTCGCCGCAAGGGATACTCATGCGGCGGGAATGTAGCGGGAGTTGAAGCCCGTGCGGCCGCACGGCCCCGAACACGCCTGCGCCCCGCTCTCATCGAGGGCGGGGCACTGTATGCGTGAGGTTACTGTTCGACGACGTGATAAGTCGCACTGCCAGGGTCGGCCTTGACGATGAGTCCCGTTTCGGCAATGTCCCGCAGAACCTGTCGGGCTCGCTTCTCCTGCTGCCTGCGGTCGCCCTCCCCGTACCCGGCATCCCGAAGTGCGGTGACCGCCCTCCCGGTGTCCCACGTGCCGCCCAGAGACCGGATGGACTGCTCAAGTGCCTGGCGTTGCGTCATCCGCGGGTCTCCTCAGGCTTCGTTGGGTTTGTGGTACTTGCGCTTATGTTTGGCGACGCTGGCGGGCGCCCCCCTGTAGCCGGGCTGGGTGGAGCACTCGTCGCACTCCTCCCAGTCCGTCCTTTCGACGGCATGCCCGGTCACGGAGTGCTGGGGGCCGTAGCCGTGGGCGTGGAGAAAGTGGGGGACGCTTCCCTCGTACTTGAGGGCGATAAGCGCGGACTCGGCGGTCTTGTCGTGGCCTTGGGTGAAGAACTTCCCGAGGCCGGTTTCCTTCCCGCATCCGCACCAGCATTTCCCGGTGGGCAGGAGGCGGGGCTTGTCGTTGCTCGGCATGAACTCAAGGTAGTGAGCCAAGACTTGCAGTCAAGGGTTGATGTCAAGACTGCGTGCGAGCCAGCGCATAGCGTTACCTGAAACGCGGCCTGCTGCAGCAGGGCTTCGAGACGACCTCCGCTCAGTGCAGGGCGCGGGCTCGTACGGCTTCAGCACTACACAGATCATCATGTGGCGCGCGGACCGCATCGCGAACGTCGAGCCCGCCGGGGGCACTCCACGACGGAGAACTCGGATACGGTCGACGCCGAACTAGTCGATGGCAGTTTGCCTGCCGTCGCCACGGCGACTGCGGTCAGTCTTCGCACGGCACGGGACCATGAAGTCTCCGATGTCACCAGGCAGGCTCTCGAAGACTCCATCACCGACAACACCCGCCGCGCCTACGACCGCCAGTGGAACACCTTCACCACATGGTGCGCCACCGAGCAGCGCGTCGCCCTGCCTGCCACTCCCAAGACGCTAGGAAGCGGAAGTCCCCACCCATCAACTTGGCCAAGCTCCGACTTCTGGTTGCCGACTGTGACGCGACGACGCTCACCGGCCTGCGCGACCGTGTCGTCTTCATCCTGGGCTTCGCCATGATGGTGCGCCGCCTCCGAGCTCGCCGGCCTACGAGAACAAGGCGTCGCCTTCTGCGGTCCGAACTCAGGGGCGCTGGGCCGAAGGCTCTCCGGCGAAGCCCCGGCGCATCTGTCAGCAACCGAGGTGCTTCGGAGGCGGCAGGTCGGCGCGTGTGCCATCTGCAGCGCATCCCGCGGGCGCCTGACCGTCGACCACTCCAACCAGACGGCCCTATTCGCGGACTACTATGCGCCGGCTTCAACACGGCCTAGGCATGCGCGGCGCACCGTCCTTCGTCGCCTACCGGGAGCGGCCGCCGGCCTCGAGCTGGGCCGCGCGTCACGTCGGTGGAGACCACGCTTCAGGGCCGCCGCCGTGCCACTCGATCACCCTTGAGTTGGCTACATCGACTTCGTCGATCCCTTCCAGCCCGGCGTAGCGGAGGAAGGCGGCCAGGTCGCGCAGTGAGTGTGCGGTGAGCAGTTCTCCGTTGACGCGCACCTGTCGGCTGCCGTCGGTCGGGGACGGTGGGTACACGATCACGTGCAGCTCTCCGGGCATGGTTTCAGACTCGCCCGGCCCGCCCGGATGCGCATCCGGAGCGCGGGCTCAGAGCGCCCCACGCAGCGCGTGCCGGACGGCGTGGGTGCTCGTAGGCTGGGTTCTGGGTTGTCTCAGTCCAATTTCACCCAAGATCAGTCTGCTGGAGCAGGCGCAGCTGAAACTCGTGATGCTGTACGCGGCACGAACCGCGGTGGTGCCGGTCGGCCACTCCAAGCTCGGTGCCGCCCCGTTCCCGTACTGGGCGCCGCTGGACCGGCCGTACACCCTGGTCGTGGATAAGCAGGCGGATCCGGCGTTACCGTTCCGGGCCGATGGCACGGTGCTGCTCGCGCCGGTCACTTCCGCTCCAGCGCGGCCAGCCGCAGCTCAAGCTGGTCAACCCGGTGCCGTAGCAGAGTGACCTGGGCTTCCAGGCTGACTTCCCGTTCCGCCCTGCGCTGAATGCGCGGTGACGCGGCGGCGCGCTCGATCACCGCGTCCAGCTGGACCAGGCGCTGCGGCCCGTTCGGGCCGTCCACCAGCCGGGACCGGATCTCGCCATTGCGGTACCAGGACCGCAGGGCCGAGCGGGAAACGCCGGTCTCGGCTTCCGCCTTGGCCAGCGTGACCCAGGGTGTCTCGTCCAGCTGCTCGAACAGCTCCAGCTCATTCTGCCAGCGCGCGAGCCGGTCCTCCCAGTCCGACGGTGTCTCCATCACACCCTCCCTTCGACAGGGTGACCCTATCAATAACAGTGTATTGACATGGTTGCGACCATGGAGACATGCCATTTGAACGGTTCACGGTGGAAGCCCGCAAGGTGGTCGTCACGGCTCAGGAGGAGGCGAGGCTGCTCAAGCACCACTACATCGGCACGGAGCACATCCTGTTGGGGCTGCTCGACGCGCCGGACAGCATGGCGGCGAAAGTTCTGCGCCAGCTCGGGTACGACAAGGAGACGGCGCAGGCCGATATCGCCGCGGTGGCCAAGCCCGGCACGCAGGAGCTGACCGGGCATATCCCGTTCGCGCCGAGCGCGAAGAAGACACTGGACCTCGCCCTGCGGGAGGCGCAGCAGCTGCACCACACCTACATCGGTACGGAACACATCCTGCTCGCCCTGGTCACCGGGGAAGGTGAGGGCGTCGGCGCGAAGGTGCTCGCCGAGCGGATCAATCCGGTCAGCAAGGTCCGTGCCGTGGTGCTGGCGTCATTGGAGGGATCTCAGGACGTCGAGGCCGGCCCATGGCCGGCCGGCACACCTGCCACCGAGGACACCGTGTCCGCCGCCAGCGCGCTGGCCGGTGGCGCACCGGTCGGCAGCCATCACCTGCTTGAAGCGATGCTGCGGGCCGAGAACAGCATGGCGGCCAGGGTGCTGCGCGAACTCGGGGTCGACCCGGACGCGGTCGCCGCCAAGATCGACGAACTGGATCCGGAGACGACCACGGACGCGAACCCGGAGGAGGCCGCCGCGCGCAAGATGGAAATCCGGCTGGTCGACGATGAGGTGCACCTGATCCTGCGGGACCCGACAACGGTCACGATCGCCAAGAAGGTCACCGAGCTGTCCAACGGCCCGATCCAGGGCGTCGGGCCGGTGGCCGGCATGTTCGTCCCGCTCTGGCGGTCGACCAACCAGCTGCTGTTGCAGATCCAACGTGTGCTGGAACCGGAACCCGGGGAAGAGGACGGATCCGCCGCGAGCAACGTGGCCAAGGTCGTGCGCACGGTCCTTGCGCCCCGGCTCCGCCGGTGAACCGGCTGATCAGCGGGCCGGAAACGGTCGGTGGGACAGGCGAGGACGGGGGCGTGGTGAGCGACGATGCGCCGGCGTGTTCTCGCCGGCGACCAGGGCGTCGTTCACAGGCGCGTTCGCCGCGCCCACCGAGGCGCAGCGCGGCGCCTGGCACGCCGTCGCCGCCGGCCGGCACGCGCTGGTAGTCGCGCCGCGGGACGAGCAACGAAGTAGCCGGGCCGAGCGGATCAGCTGTGTGCTGGTGGCTCGGCGGCGTAGCCGGCCCGCGTTGTCAGTGGCCGCCCGTAGCATTGTCGTCAACATCCCAACGATCCAGTCGGGTTGTTGCTGATGCCCCGCCCGGAACAGCGCCCGGTGCGGGGCTCGCTGCTGTCAGAAGCCTTCCCGGCCGGTCAGGCGGTCTGCCCCAGGCAGCGTTGCGGCGACTGCCTCATCCTCCTGCAACGGCACTTCCTCGCGGGCCTGACACTGGGGTCCACCAAAGGCTGATCCGCGCGTCACTCGCAGCCGACGCCGTCTCCGTCGCGGTCGAGGTGGCGGCCGTAGCCGGGGTCTCCCACGTGGACGGGCGCGGCGCCCGCCGCCCGGGCCGCGGCGCAGTTCTCGTAGTACACGGAGCCCCCGCCGCTGTCGTCGCTGCCGCCACCGCCCGCGGCGGCGGGCTGCGCGGTGACCGTCGCGCGTACGGTCTTCGTGCTCCGCACGGTCACGGTCGCGGCCGGCGTCGCCGTGACAGTCTCCGTGGCCGTCCGCGTCGCGGTCGTCGTGGCGGTGACGGTGGTGGTCGGACCGGGCTTCGCCGCGGCGGACTCGGTGGTGTCCCCACCGCTGTTGCCGATGCCGACGCCGATGAAGAGGGCCACGGCCAGCGCGGGCAGTACGTAGCGCTTGCGGGCCCAGCCCGGGGCGGTGCGGGCCGACGCGGCGGCTGGTGCCGTGTACGGGTTGGTCATGTCGTCCCCCCTGAGGCGTTTCGAGTGGGATGACGGTAGTGCCGCTGATGTGTCCGAAGGGGAGGAGTGGGAGTTGCGTGACCCACCCGTGACTCCTCGTCGCATGAGGAGTTGAACCGGGCATGAAGAAGCGCAGCATGCTCGCCATCGCCTCCCTCGCCACCGGGTTCGTCGTCGCGGCGATCACCCCGTCCCACGCCGTCGACGGCGACTCCCTGGGAGACCTGCCCGTCAAGGACACGCTCAGCAGCCTTGACCACACGCTCAGCAGCGACAGCCTGGGCGTGGACGACACCGCGCTCGGCCAGGACGGCTGAGGCGCCGGGACGGACACACGGCGCCGGTGCTCCTCGGGACGGAGAACACCGGCGCCGCGCCGTCGGCTCCCTCATCTGCGGCTGGTTTCCGTGGCAGGGTGAAGCGGGCAAGCCTCAGGGGGCCAATAGAAGAGGGGGAACTGTCCGTGATCGTCTGGATCAACGGAGCGTTCGGTGCGGGGAAGACCTCCACCGCACGGGAACTGGTCGACCTGATCCCGAACAGCACGCTCTTCGACCCCGAGGTGATCGGCGGCGAGCTCGCGCGCCTGCTGCCCGCCAAACGCCTCGCCGAAGTCGGCGACTTCCAGGACCTGCCGATCTGGCGGCGCCTGGTGGTCGACACCGCTGCCGCCCTGCTCGCGGAGCTCGGCGGCGTGCTCGTGGTTCCCATGACCCTGCTGCGCCAGGAGTACCGTGACGAGATCTTCGGCGGCCTCGCCTCGCGCCGGATCGAAGTACGCCATGTGCTCCTCGCCCCGGCGGAAACGATCCTGCGGGCGCGCATAGCCGGCCGGGAGATACCCGAGGACCTCCCCGACGGCGAGATACGGGTGCGCCAGTGGTCCTACGACCACATCGAGCCCTACCGCGCGGCGCTCTCCTCCTGGCTCACCGCTGACGCCCACCCCATCGACACCAGCGCCCTCACCCCGTACGACACCGCAGTGCGCGTCGCCGAAGCCGTACGCACCGGTGACGCGTCGGCGTGCGACATCGTGCAGACCCCCGAACCGACCTCCGAGACCGTCGCCGCCGGAGTCCTCCTCTTCGACGAGGAGGACCGGGTGCTGCTCGTCGACCCCACCTACAAGGCGGGCTGGGAGTTTCCCGGCGGCGTCGTCGAACCGGGGGAGGCTCCCGCGCGCGCGGGCATGCGCGAGGTCGCCGAGGAGACCGGCATACGGCTCGAGGACGTACCCGGTCTGCTGGTGGTGGACTGGGAGCCGCCGGCACCCCCGGGCTACGGCGGTCTGCGCCTTCTCTTCGACGGCGGCCGCCTCGACTCCGACGAGGCCCGCCGGCTGCTGCTCCCCGGCCCCGAACTGCGCGCCTGGCGCTTCGTGACCGAGCGGGAGGCTGCGGACCTGCTGCCGCCGGTGCGCTACGAGCGGCTGCGCTGGGCCCTGCGGGCGCGGGAGCGCGGCGCCGCACTCTACCTGGAGGCCGGTGTACCGCTCGGCTGACGTCGACGCCGGGCCACCCCTCGGCCGACGTCGACGGTGCACGGACACCGGGTGATCCGGCGCCGATGGTCAACGGCGCACGGAGCGCAGGCTGTTCACCAGGCCGAGCCAGAGGGTCCTCGCCGGGTGGCGAGGACCCTCTCGGCCGGGTGGTCAGCTCGCCGCGTACTTCTGGAGGAACAGCGCCTCCGTGACCGAGAGGCGCTCCAGCTCGTCGGAGGAGACGCTCTCGTTCACGGCGTGGATCTGCGCCTGCGGCTCGCTCAGGCCGATGAGGAGGATCTCCGCGTGCGGGTAGAGCGAGGCGAGGGTGTTGCACAGCGGGATGGAACCGCCCTGGCCCGCGGACTGCATCTCCTCGCCCGGGTAGGCGACCGCCATCGCCTCGGCCATCGCCGTGTACGCCGGGCTGGAGGTGTCGGCGCGGAACGGCTGGCCCTGGCCGATCTGCTCGGTGCTCACCCGCGCGCCCCACGGGGTGCGCGCCTCCAGATGGGCCTGCAGGAGCTTGGTCGCCTCGACCGCGTCCACGCCCGGCGGCACCCGCAGGCTCACCAGCGCACGCGCGCCCGCCTGCACGGACGGGGTGGCGCCGACGACCGGCGGGCAGTCGATGCCGAGCACGGTGACGGCCGGACGGGCCCAGATGCGGTCGGCGACCGTACCCGAGCCGATCAACTCGACCCCGTCCAGCACCTTGGCGTCCTTGCGGAACGCCTCCTCCTCGTACTGCAGGCCTTCCCAGCGCGCGTCCCCGGTCAGCCCGTCGATCGTCGTCGAACCGTCCTCGGCGCGCAGCGAGTCCAGTACGCGGATCAGCGCGCCCAGCGCGTCGGGCGCCGCCCCGCCGAACTGGCCCGAGTGCAGATTGCCTTCCAGCGTGTCGATCTGCACGCGAACGAGCGTCATCCCGCGCAGGGTCGAGGTGACCGTCGGCAGACCCAGTCGGAAGTTGCCGACGTCGCCGATGACGATGGTGTCGGCGGTCAGCAGCTCCGGGTGCTGTTCGGCGTACCGCTCCAGACCGCCGGTGCCCTGCTCCTCCGAACCCTCGACGATCACCTTGACGCCCACCGGAACGCCACCGTTCGCCTTCAGCGCGCGCAGCGCGAGCAGGTGCATGATGAACCCGCCCTTGCAGTCGGCGGCGCCGCGCCCGTACCAGCGGCCGTCGCGCTCCGTCAGCTCGAACGGCGGGGTCGTCCAGGCAGCCTCTTCCAGCGGCGGCTGCACGTCGTAGTGCGCGTACAGCAGCACGGTCTTGGCGCCCTCGGGCCCGGGCAGGAAGCCGTACACCGACTGCGTGCCGTCCGGGGTGTCCAGCAGCGCCACGTCCTGGAAACCCTCGGCGCGCAGCGCGTCGGCGACCCAGTTCGCGGCGCCCTCGCTCTCACTCCTGGGGTACTGGTCGAAGTCCGCCACCGACTTGAAGGCCACCAGTTCGGTGAGCTCCGCCTGCGCCCTGGGCATGAGCGAGGCGACGGTCTCGGCGACCGGATTCGACGACATGGGCACGCTCCTTGTAGGTGCGACGTTGTACTTCTGTGTACAAGTGATCGGGTGGTGCGTACGCGCGTCCCTGGTGTGCAGGGCGCATACGCCCCCGATCCTCCCACAGTGGCCTGCGGCGATGCCCGCCGTAGGATGCTCGGGACCGTGGCGGCAGACGGCTGGACTGGGAGCAGTAGACCATCGTGAGCAGCGAGAACTCTTCGGCGGACGACGAACAGCGGGTGTGGGACGTCGTCGTGGTCGGCGCGGGGCCGGCGGGCGCCTCGGCCGCCTATGCGGCAGCGGTCGCGGGACGCAGCGTCCTGCTGCTGGAGAAGGCGGAACTGCCCCGCTACAAGACGTGTGGCGGCGGCATCATCGGCCCCTCGCGCGACGCCCTGCCGCCCGGCTTCGAACTACCGCTCCAGGACCGGGTGCACGCGGTCACGTTCTCGCTCGACGGCAAGTTCACCCGCACCCGGCGCTCCAAGCAGATGCTGTTCGGGCTCATCAACCGGCCCGAGTTCGACCAGCAGCTCGTCGAGCACGCCCAGAAGGCGGGCGCCGAGCTGCGCACGGGAGTGACGGTCTCGCGGGTCGAACAGCACGGGTCCGCCGTGCCCGACCGGCGCACCGTCGCCGTCGTCCTCCAGGGCGGCGAGACCGTGCTGGCGCGGGCGGTCGTCGGGGCGGACGGCAGCGCCAGCCGCATAGGGGCGCACGTCGGGGTGAAGCTCGACCAGGTCGACCTCGGCCTGGAGGCGGAGATCCCGGTGCCGGAGACCGTCGCCGAGGACTGGCAGGGACGGGTCCTGATCGACTGGGGTCCCATGCCGGGCAGTTACGGATGGGTGTTCCCCAAGGGGGACACGCTCACCGTCGGCGTGATCTCCGCGCGCGGCGAAGGCGCCGCCACCAAGCGGTACTTGGAGGACTTCATCGCCCGGCTCGGGCTCGCCGGCTTCGAGCCGAGCATCTCCTCCGGGCACCTGACGCGCTGCCGCGCCGACGACTCCCCGCTGTCGCGAGGGCGCGTGCTGGTCTGCGGCGACGCGGCGGGGCTGCTCGAACCCTGGACCCGCGAGGGCATCTCCTTCGCGCTGCGCTCCGGGCGGCTCGCGGGGGAGTGGGCGGTACGGATCGCCGAGGCGCACGACGCGGTGGACACCCGGCGCCAGGCGCTCAACTACGCCTTCGCCATCAAGGCGGGGCTCGGCGTCGAGATGGCCGTCGGCAAGAGCATGCTCGCGGCCTTCGAGCGCCGGCCGGGCATGCTCCACGCGGCGATCACCAGTTTCCGGCCCGCCTGGAGGGCGTTCGCCGGGATCACCCGCGGTTCGACCACGCTGGGTGAGATGGTGCGTTCCCACCCGATGGCAGGGCGCGCCCTGTCCGCGCTCGACCGGCGCTCGGCCGTCGCCGCGCCGACGGTTGCCGAGAGCACTCCGACCACGGAGTGACCGTTGGGCGCGGAGCCGCGTCCGTGGCCGTGTGCGTGTCCGTCTCCGTGGCCGTGGAGTGGCCGGTGGCCGGCGGGGGTGTCCGTCGGCTTCCGGCCGGTCAGCTCGTGACCGTGATCCGGAAGACCGGGTGGTCGGGGGCGATGCGCCGCAGCTCCTCGGGGGACGAGTCGGGGCCGACGCCACCGAAGAAGACACCGACCTCCGCCTTCCAGCGCTTGAGGTAGGCACGCAGCAGCGGAACCTTGTCGTCGTCGCCGACCTCGGTCGCGGTGAACGTGTCCACCCTCTTGCCGAGGCGCAGCTCGCCGCCGCCCGCGGCCCGCATGTTGTGCGTCCACTGGACGTGGCCGCGGGGGGCGACCAAGTACTGCTGTCCGTCCACGGTGAGCAGATTGACCGGGGTGGTGCGCCACGCGCCGCTCTTGCGGCCACGGACGGCCAGGACCCGTGAGCCCCAGATGCTGAGACCGCGACGGGTCATGAACGCCACGCAGCGGTTGAAGACGTTGACGGTGAACCAGCCGGGCTTCTGGACGTGCGTGGACATGATGACCCCCATCGGTTGCGAGAGCGCCGCTCTCTGAGTGGGAGCGCTGCTCTCTTTTGTGAGCACCGCTCTCGCTTGAGAGCAGTCTGCATGAGATCAGTGATCCAAATCAAGAGCAGTGCTCTCGTTTGTGTGCACTGCTCTGAAAACGTGGCAGACTTCCCGCATGAGTACCGCACGCGGAGCACGCGCCCGAGCCAGGATCGAGGTCACCGCGGCCATCAAGGAAGAGGCGCGCAGACAGCTCGCCGCGGAGGGCGCCGCCAAGCTCTCGCTCAGAGCCGTCGCCCGGGAGCTCGGCATGGTCTCCTCCGCGCTCTACCGCTACTTCCCCAGCCGTGACGACCTGCTGACCGCGCTCATCATCGACGCCTACGACTCCCTCGGCGAGAGTGCGGAGGCGGCGCACGCACAGGTCGCGGGCGCCGGGCCGCGCGAACGCTGGATCGCGGTGTGCGTGGCGGCGCGCCGCTGGGCCCTGGAGCAGCCGCACGAGTACGCGCTCATCTACGGTTCGCCCGTGCCCGGCTACACCGCGCCGGACACGACCATCCCGGCCGCCTCCCGCGTGGGACTACTGCTGGTCGGCATCGTGCGTGACGCGTATCGGGGCAAGGGGGTGGCCCGCACCCCGCTGCCGCCCGAGCTGAAGGCCGAGGCGCAGCGGATGGCCGCCGACCTCGCGCCCGACCTGCCGCCCGAGGCGGTCGCGGCGCTCGTCGCCGCCTGGGCCCAGCTCTACGGGCTGATCGGGTTCGAGCTCTTCGGGCAGTTCAACCGGCTCGTGGAGGACCGCGAGCCGTTCTTCCGGCACGCGGTGGACCAACTCGCCCACGGCGTGGGCCTGGTGTACCCCGAGCCGACCGGGACCCGGGGCAAGGGGAACGGCACGGGCGGTCCCTGACGACGACCGGGTGGTAATCCGTGGAGGGATCGGGTGGTACTCCGTGGGGAGTACGCGTGATCACCTCGCCCGGCTGACGCCCCCGGCGGCCCGTGCCGTCTAGCGTGACCGTCATGGAAGAGCAGCGAACCCCCAGGTCCCCGGTGTGGGGCGGGGTACCGCCGTGGTGGCGGCACGGGCCACCGGGGTGGCGCCGATGGAGCGGCGAGGACCATGGTGACGGGCGCGGCGGGCACGGCGGGCACGGTGACCGGTGGCCGTGGCGTTCCACCCTGCTGCTGACCGTCTTCGTGCTGGGTGGCTCCCAGTTCGCGGCGCACGCCCAGGACGGCGAACGCACCCCCCTGGACCTCTTCGCGAGGGCGTTGCTGATCCTCGGCACGGGCCTGCTGCTGTGGCGGCACCGGCACCCGGTGCTCGTCGCCTTCGGCACGGCCGCGGCGGCGCTGGTCTATCTGGCCGCCGGATATCCGTACGGGCCCGTCTTCGTCACCGTGGCCGTCGGTTGCTTCGGCGCGGTCGTCGCGGGGCACCGCTGGGCCGCCTGGACGGCCGTCGGCATGCTGTGGGCCAGTCATCTGCTGGTGGGGCACTGGCTCTACCGTTGGTTGCCGCCCTCGGGGGACCGGGCCGCCCCCTGGAACCAGGAACTCGGCTTCCTCACGTGGGGCGTGCTGGTCGTGGTGGTGTCGGAGCTGGCCCGGATACGCCGTGAGCAGTGGGCCCGCGACCGCGCCGAACGCGCGCGGGCCGCCGCCCGGCGCGCCGACGAGGAGCGGCTGCGGATCGCCCGTGAACTGCACGACGTCCTCGCCCACAGCATCTCCGTGATCAACGTCCAGGCGGGCGTCGGCCTCGCGCTTCTCGACTCCGACCCGGAACAGGCGCGCACGGCGCTCACCACCATCAAGGAGGCCAGCAAGGAGGCGCTCGGCGAGGTCCGCCAGGTGCTCGACACACTGCGTACGCCGGGGGAGGCGCCGCGCGCGCCGGCGCCCGGGCTCGACCGGCTCCCCGAACTCGTCGAACAGGCGGCGAGCGCGGGTCTGACGGTCGGGATCGAGAAACCCGGCGGCGTTCCGAAGCTTCCGCCGGGTACCGACCTCGCCGCGTTCCGTATCGTCCAGGAGGCCCTCACCAATGTCGTACGGCACTCGGGATCGCGGCACGCGCGCGTGCGGCTCGAAGCCGCGCAGGGCACGCTGCGATTGCGGATCGACGACGACGGACCCGCGACCGGCACCGACGCGGGCGGCAGCGGCAACGGGCTGGCCGGTATGCGAGAGCGGGCCGTCGCCCTCGGTGGCACGATCGAGGCGGGCCCGCGCGACGACGGAGGCTTCCGGGTGCTGGCCGTGCTCCCGCTGAAGGTCAAGGAGGACCGGTGAACGGTGAAGGAGAGCCGGCGGATGGCGCAGGAGAGCCGGTGGGTAGCGGGGGAGGATCGGTGGACGGCGCGGGAGGACCGGTGGACGGCGCGGAGGGACCGGTGATCCGCGTCCTGCTCGCCGACGACCAGTCACTGGTCAGGGCGGGCTTCAAGGCGCTGCTCGACGCACAGGCGGACCTGGAGGTGGCCGGTGAGGCGGCCGACGGCGAGGAGGCGGTGCGCAAGGTGCGCGAACTGCGCCCCGACGTAGTCCTGATGGACATCCGCATGCCGCTGCTCGACGGCCTCGCCGCGACCCGCCGTCTCACCGACGACCCGGACCTGAAGGACGTGAAGGTGGTCATGCTCACCACCTTCGAGCTCGACGAGTACGTCTTCGAGGCGATCCGCTCAGGCGCCTCCGGCTTCCTCGTCAAGGACACCGAGCCGGACGAACTCCTGCGCGCGGTACGGGCGGTGGTCGGCGGCGACGCGCTGTTGTCACCGGGCGTGACGCGCCGTCTGATCGCGGAGTTCGCGGCCCGCTCCAAGGAGCCCGCGGCCGCGGAGTCGCTCGTCCGGCTCACCGAGCGGGAGCGGGAGGTGATGGCCCTGGTCGGTATCGGACTGTCGAACGACGAGATCGCGCGGCGTCTGGTCGTCAGCCCGCTCACGGCCAAGACCCATGTCAGCCGCACCATGGTGAAGCTCGGCGCCCGTGACCGGGCCCAACTGGTCGTGCTGGCCTATGAGTCGGGGTTGGTGCGGCCGGGGTGGCTCGGGTGAGTGCCGGCCGCGCGGCCGAAGCGGACGAGCACCGTGACCACGCGTACCGCGAAGAGCGCGGTCGCCAGCAGTACCCCCGAGGTGATCAGGACCTTCTCGATGGGGAGCGGGAGATCGAAGAGCAGCGCGGGGCCGGATACGGCGCCCAGCGCCAGGCCCGCCGCGAAGGTCGCGCTGAGGAGCGCGTACCCGATCTCGATCGTCATCGCGTCCCGCTGCTCCTGCGTGCGTCTCCCCATGGTCCGAGTCTGTCACGAGGGCACGCCCGGCGGGCAAGGGGTTGCCTGCCGGGCGCGTCGGGTCGAAGTGTCGGGTCCAAGTGCCGCGTTCACGTGGTGAGTTGAGGGCGCGGGCGAACCGGATCAGTCGCCGATCGCCACCCGCCCCTCAGACTCCTCCCGTACGGAGTCCTCCCGCACGGACTCGTTCCCCACGGAGCCCTTCCCCATGGAGTCGTTCCCCACGGACCGTGCGACCACGACGGTCGGCCGCGGGCGCCGGGTCCGCAGCCCCGGCAGGGTGATCAGCAGCCCCGCCACGGCGATCCCCGTCACCACGATCAGACCGGGCCGGTAGCTGTCGAGGACGGCCTGCGGCGAGGAACCCGCCGAGGAGTTCGCGGTCACGACGGCCGTCACCACGGCCAGGAAGAGGGCGCCGCCCACCTGGACCGAGGTGTTGAGCAGACCCGAGACCATGCCCTGCTCGTGGTCGTCGACACCGTTGGTGGCCTGGATGTTGAGCGAGGGGAAGATCAGCGCGCAGGCCGCGCCGATCAGCAGCATGGTCGGCAGGATCACGGCCGCGTACCCCGGGTCGAGGCTGATGCGCAGGAACAGCGCGTAGCCGACGACCATCAGCACGAAGCCCACCGCGATGAGCCGCGGGGTCCCGAAGCGGTCGACGACGGCACCGACCTTCGTGGAGGAGAGCGCGACCAGCGCGCCGGCGGGCAGGAAGGCGAGCGCGGTGTGCAGGGCCGACCAGCCGAGCAGCGACTGCATGTACAGCGTCACCAGGAACTGGAATCCGACGTACGAGCCGAAGAACGCCATCGCGCCGAGCTGGGCGCGGATCTGACTGCCGGAGCGAAGCACGCCGAGCCGGATCAGCGGCCCCGCCGAACGCCGCTCGACACGGACGAAGACGGTGAGCAGGACGGCCACGGCGAGGAAGGACAGGAGGGTGCGGGTCGAGGCCCAGCCGACCTCGGGGGCCTGGACGACGGTGAACACCAGCAGCAGCATCGAGGCCGTGCCGAGGACGGCGCCGGGGATGTCGTAGCCGTTGTGGTCCTTCTCGCGTTCGCTGCGCGGCAGCAGCTTCAGGCCGACGAGCAGGGCGAGCAGCGCGATGGGCGCGGGCAGCAGCATGGTGAGGCGCCAACTGGCCTCGGTGAGCAGGCCGGACAGCACGAGGCCCATCGAGAAGCCGGTGGCCGCGCAGGTCGTGTAGATCGACAGGGCGCGATTGCGCAGGGGGCCCTCGGCGAAGGTCGTGGTGATGATCGACAGGCCCGCCGGGGCGGTGAACGCCGCGCTCAGGCCCTTGATGAAGCGGCTGGCGATCAGCAGCGGGCCCGAGTCGACGAGCCCGCCGAGCAGCGAGGCGAGCGCGAAGACGCCCAGGGCCACCAGGAAGACCTGGCGGCGGCCCAGCAGGTCGGCGGTGCGGCCGCCGAGGAGGAGCAGTCCGCCGTATCCCAGGATGTAGCCGCTGACGATCCATTGCAGCGTCGAGGTGGAGAGGTCCAGTTCGGAGCCGATGGACGGCAGGGCGACGCCGACCATCGACACGTCCAGCGCGTCCAGGAACATCGCGGCGCAGAGCACCAGCAGGGTGCCCCACAGCCGCGGGGTCCAGCGTCCCTCGGTGGTGGGGGTGGTGAGCGGAGAGGTCATGCGGGAGACAGTACATGCACACGCATCGGATGCAAGTGCATTTAATTCCGATGCAACAAACTCGATTCTTTGCTACGGTGCGCCCATGGCGGCGAAGAGGGCCGAGCAGGTGCTCGTGGACCAGTGGCGTGACATCCTCGCGGTGCATGCGCGCACCCTGTGCGAGCTCGACCGCGAGCTGCACCGACACGGCCTGGGCGCAAGCGACTTCGAGGTGCTGGACGTGCTGGCCGGGGGCACCGCGTCCGACGGTGACTGCTCCTACCGCGTCCAGGAGATCTCCGACCGCGTCCATCTGAGCCAGAGCGCCCTGTCCCGGCTGATCGCCCGCCTGGAGAAGGACGGTCTCGTGACGCGCGGCATGTGCCAGGAGGACCGGCGGGGGGTGCGCGTCTGCCTCACTCCGAAGGGACGAACGCTCCATGCCGAGGTGCTGCCGGTGCAGCGGGCGGTGCTGACGCGGATGCTGGCGGGCGGGACGGCCACCGGCGACTGACACCGCGGACCGCAGGCCGGAGGCCACCACACGGGACCGCAGGCCGGAGGCCGCCACACGCGGACCGCAGGTCGGAGGCAATCGCACGCGGACCGACCCGGACCGACCCGGTCGGGCCCCGGTGTCTCAGCCCCAGGTGATGCCGGACTTCTCCCGCCACAGCGCGGCGAGCGAGGTGTCACCGGTCAAGTCCGGGAACGGCAGCCGGTTCCACAGCGCCAGATAGAGCCGTGCCGCGGGCCCCGCCAGCTCGCAGTCGACGTCTCCGCCCGCCGCCACGCCCCACTCGCTGACCGGCGGCTCGGGCGACAGCCGTACGGTCCACACCGCGTCCACGTCGGTGGCGCGCACCCGCAGCACACGGGGCGTTCGGGAACGCACCTGGCTCCTCGGGCGTCCGTGGAAGCCGCGCAGCAACTCGTCGATCCCGTCCACCGCGAAGCCCCGCGTCACCGTGTCCGGCGTCTCGCCGAGCGCCGACTGCGCGTCGACCCGGTGGATGGTCGTCTCGTGCGCCTGCCGCCGTGCCCAGAAGGCGAGCGGCGAGGGCGCGGGCAGAAAGCTCCAGCAGGACAGGTCGGGCGGAGCGGCCGCGAGCGTGTCGACCAGGCGGCGGTGGCCGTCCCTGAACCAGGCCAGCAGTTCGGCGCCGTCCAGTTCGGGCAGGCCGCCGTCCGGGTGGTACGCGGCGTACCCCTCGGCGACGAACGCCGTCGCCCACCGGTGCACCATGCCCGTGTGCCGCACCAGATCCCGCACCTGCCACCCCGGGCAGGTCGCCACTTTGGCGTCGGGCCCCGCCTGCTCGGCCGCCGCGGCGAGCGACCGGCCCTCCTCGTCCAGGGTCTCCACGAACTCCGGAATCTCCATGCGGCGAGTGTGCCGGACGGAGTGGGCTCCGGGGGCCGCGGGCGCGTATCGCGTCACCTGACGGGGATCACTGCCGACGGCACGGTGGGCCGACCCGGACGCTGTCGTTACCGGCGGCGGGCAAGGAGAAGCCCCGGCTGGACGGGGGAGACCAGCCGGGGCCGTATGTCGTGGCCGGCGGAGGGCGGTCGCCTCGCGGCGGAACGCTCCATGGGGCTTCAGCCGGACGATCGTCCCCATGGGCTGTAGGTGAGACCCGGGGACACTGTCCCCTCCGCAGCCACGTACGGATCAACGGCCGACCCCCTTGAGTTGTTCCCGCGCGGCCCCGTCGCCCGCTGTGAGGTGGAGCACGCCCGCACGGTCCGCGGCGCATCCGACAGGACCAGGGGCGACGTGCCGTCAGCTCACGGCCGCCCGGCGCGTCCCGAACCCGATGAGCGCGGCCAGCGCCGCCAGCACCGTCACGCTGGTGAGGGCGACGGGCAACGAGAACCAGTCGGCCATGAACCCGATCGCGGGTGGGCCCAGGAGCATGCCGCCGTAGCCGAGCGTCGAGGCGATGGCGACACCGCCGGGGCCGGCGAGGGAGCCCGCGCGTTCGACGGCGACGGGGAAGATGTTGGCGAGTCCGAGCCCTGTGATCGCGAAGCCGAGCAGGGCCGCCCACACGGAGGGGGCGAGCGCGCCGAGCAGCATGCCGGTGGCGGCCGTGGCGCCGCCTCCCACCAACGTCCGTGTGCGGCCCAGCCGTTCCAGCAGCGTCGTACCGCCGGCCCGGCCGATGGTCATGGCGAGCGCGAAGCAGGAGTAGCCGGCGGCCGCGACGCCCGGGTGGGCCCGCAGATCCTGTTCCAGGTGGAGGGCTCCCCAGTCGGCCAGGGCACCCTCGCCGTACGCGGTGCACAGGGCGATCAGGCCGAAGACGAACACCAGCCCCCGGGTGCGTGCGTCGAGGCGACGCGGGGTCCGCTCCTCCGGCGATTGTCCGCGCTCCGGGGGCGCCGGAGGCTCGTGGCTCAGCAGGGTGCGTCCGGCGAGGGCGGTCACCAGCAGGCCGATCACGGTGAGCGCGAGCAGGTGCCGGGTGGGGGACAAGGAACCCGCCACCAGTGCGCCGAGCCCCGCGCCGATCATGCCGCCCAGGCTGAACGCCGCGTGGAAGCTCGGCATGACAGGCCGCCGCAGCGCGGCCACCAGGTCGACGGCGGCGCTGTTCATGGCGACGTTGATACCGCCGTACGCCGCTCCGAACACGAGCAGGACCAGCCCCAGCGCGACCGCCGAGTGCGTCAGCGGGGGCAGGGCCACGCTCAGCGCCAGCAGGATGCCGCAGACGACGGTCACCGGATGGCTGCCGAAGCGGCGGCACAGTCGGCCGGTGAGTGTCATCGTGATCACCGCCCCGGCCGAGACGCCGAGCAGCGCTAGCCCCAGGGCGCTCACCGAGGCGCCGGTCTGCTCCTTGATGGCCGGGATGCGCACGACCCAGCCCGCGAAGACGAAGCCGTCGAGGGCGAAGAAGGCGGTGATGGCGCCACGCAGGCGGGTGAGGTCGTCGGGGCCCCGCACGGCACTGTGCGACCGGGCTTTGTTTATTAGCGGCACAAAGTCAGCGTAGGTGGCGGGCGGGGGTGGGGCAAGGAGCCTGTCGCGTCGAGCCGGTGACCGCGGCGGGATCACGGGGTTCCGCTGGGGCGACGAGGTCCAGCGCGACTTCATCCGCGAGCACGTCATGACCGGGCGCCACCGCCTCGCCGTCGGGCTCAGCGAGCCGGACGGCGGCTCCGACGCCGCGGCGCTGCGAACCACCGCCGACGATCACGGCGGCCACTTCCTCGTGTCGCAGAGCGTCGGCGTCTCCCCGGAGACGCGCAAGGCGGAACCGCGCGACGCCCTCACCTGCGCCGGGGTGCGGCGCGTGGTGTCGCTCGGCCGGGCCGGCGGTATGCCACCGGGCCTCTCCCACGACGGCTTCCACCCCCTGCGGCGCCTCATGCGCTGGGTGAACGACGAGTGAATCGCCCTCCGATCCGCTGTCGGGATCCGAGCGCCGACGGCCCGTTCGGGTCCGGGCAAGCCAATTCCCACTCTTCCGTTACGACAGACACCCTTGACAGCTTGCGTACTGATTCGCGACGTTTGAGCCTCGCGGAACAGTTCGAGACGCGTCATGGGGGAATGGGGGGCGGTCGGCCGTGCGATCGATGAACAACGATCCTCACGCCTTAGGGGTCCGCGCTGCGAACGGTACGTCCCTCGCGGAGCCCGCGGAAGGGCGGTTGATCTGAGGTGGAGATCACGATCCACAGACCGGAGGAGCTGGGCAGTTCGCTCCTCCTGGCCTGGCATCGGGTGATGGACGAGTCGCCCGACTACGCCAACCCGTTCCTGGCCCCGGAGTTCGCGGCGGGGATCGACAGGTACCGAGGCGGGGCGCACGTGGCGGTCCTCCACGAGAGAGGGGAGCCCGTCGGCTTCTTCCCTTACGAGCGCAACTCCCTGGGCGTCGGCCGGGCCATCGGTCTCGGTCTCTCCGACTGTCAGGCCCTGGTGCACCGCCCCGGGGTCACCTGGGACACGCAGGAACTGCTGCGGGCCTGTGGGCTGTCCGTCTTCGAGTTCGACCACCTCGTCGAGGAGCAGAGACCCTTCGGCAGACATGTCACCGGGACGTTCGCCTCACCGGCGATAGACCTGAAGGTCGGCGAGGGCACCTATGCCGAGTGGCTGCGCGGCGCCTACCCGGGACTGGCCAAGACGACGCTGAAGAAGGAACGCCGCCTGGGACGCGACCTGGGCGAGATGCGGTTCGTCTACGACGAGCGCGACCCGCGGGTGCTGCGTACCCTCATGCGCTGGAAGTCCGCCCAGTACCGCAGGACGGGACGGATGGACCGGTTCGCGCGGCCCTGGATCGTGGACCTGGTGGACCATCTCTTCCGGGTCCGTGAGGAGCACTTCAACGGCGTGCTGTCCGTGGTGTACGCGGGTGACCGGCCGGTGGCCGCACACTTCGGACCGACCTCGCGCACGCTGTTCGCGGCCTGGTTCACCGCGTACGACCCCGAACTCCGCTACTACTCGCCCGGGTTGATCATGCACCTCCGGATGGCCGAGGCCGCAGGGCGGGAGGGCGTGCGGCTCATGGACCTGGGCCGTGGCGACAAGGAGTGGAAGGACTGGCTCAAGACCCGGGAGCTGCGCGTGGGCGAAGGGTTCGCGACCCGTCCCCACCCGATGGCCACGGCGCACCGGCTCTGGCGCAGGCCGGTGCGGGGCCTGCGCAACACGGTCCTGGCCCATCCCAGGCTGCGGGATCCGGCCGACCGGCTGCTGAAGACGGTCGGCACGCTGCGTACTTCGGGCCGGCCGGACTCCGGCGCGGCGGGCCCCCGCGCCCGCTGAGCGGCTTCTCCACCGACGGTCCGGGGGCCGTGCGGCATCGGTGGGGCGCGTCCACCCGGAGGGTTTCCGGGTGGTGTCGCGTGGCTTGGAGTGGCATGGGCCACGTGGTGGGTAATCTCGCGCTCCGACCGGCGGCATCGCTGCGAGCGGACCCAGGAGAAGACCCATCACCGAACCGAAGCCCGTACAGGCGGAGCCCGCCCCGGGAGATCAGCCCCGCGAGGCCGAGCAGCTGAGGGACATGCTGCGGCAGCCCGCGTACCGGTGGACGTTGGTGTTCTGCGGCCTGATCGGGATCCCGGTGTCGTTGGTCGCGTTCTGGTTCCTCGTTCTGCTGCACGAGCTGGAACGTCTGATCTGGGTGGACTGGCCGCACCATCTCGGGTGGTCGAATCCGCCGTGGTGGTGGCCGTTGCCGCCGGCTCTGGTGTCGGGTGCGGTCGTCGCCCTGGTCGTCCTGCGGTTTCCCGGCCGGGGCGGACACGTCCCGGCGGGGGGCCTGCAGCCCGGAGGTACGTCGAAGGCCGCCGTTCCCGGTGTGGTCCTCGCCGCGCTGGCGAGTCTGCCGCTGGGAGCCGTGCTCGGGCCCGAGGCGCCCCTGATCGCCCTGGGCGGCGGTCTGGCGCTGATGTTCCGGGATCTCGTACGCGTTCCCGCGACCGAGGCGAACACGGCGTTGCTCGGTGCCGCGGGCGCCGCGTCGGCCATCTCCGTGATCTTCGGAAGTCCGCTGGTGGCGGCCGTGCTCCTGATGGAGGTGTCCGGAGTGGGCGGGCCGCAGCTGTTCGCGGTGATGCTCCCCGTCCTGCTGGCCGGCGGAATCGGCGCCATCGTGTTCACCGGCTTCGGACACTGGACCGGACTGAAGACCGGGAGCCTGGAGATCGGACTGCCCGCGCCCTCCGTTCTCGACGCCGGGGACGTGGTGTGGTCGGTGCTCATGGCGGTCGTCATCGGGGCGGCCATCCACTTGATCATCGTGGGCGGGCGGATCGCGGCGCGCCTGGTGGTCGCGCATCCGTTGCGCAACACGGTGCTCTGCGCAATCGGCGCGGCCGTCTGCGCGGCGCTCTACGCGGTCCTCACCGGCCGTTCGCCGTCCGACGTCGCCCTGTCGGGCCAGTCCATCCTGGGGCAGCTCGCCACCGACCCGCACGCCTGGTCGGTCGGCAGCCTGGTGGCGGTCCTGGTGTTCAAGGGCGTCGCGTACGCGCTCTGCCTGGGCAGCCTGCGCGGCGGTCCGGTGTTCCCCGCGCTGTTCCTGGGCGGCGCGACGGGCGCCCTGCTCGCGCCGCTGCCGGGGCTCGGCGTCGTGCCGGGCGTGGCGGCGGGCATGGCGGCCTCGTCCGCCGCCGCGCTCCGGCTGCCGGTCAGCTGTGTGGTGCTGGTCGTGCTGATGGTGGGCAACTCGGGCACGGTGCCGGTGATCGTGCTCGCCGCAGTGGTGTCCTTCGTGACCACCGAACTGCTGTCGCAGGGGCCGGGAATCCCGGTGTTCAGTGATGGAGCGCGTCGAGCGCCTCGTCCAGCGTCGTCGCGGCCATGATCAGCGAAAGATGGGTGAAGGCCTGCGGGAAGTTGCCCAGTTGCTCCCCGCTGGGACCGATCTCCTCGGCGAACAGGCCGACGTGGTTCGCGTACGTCTGCATCTTCTCGAAGGCATAGCGGGCCTGGGGGAGGCGCCCCGCGCGGGCGAGGGCGTCGACGTACAGGAAGGTGCACAGACTGAAGGTTCCTTCGGAGCCGCGCAGTCCGTCGGGCGAGGCCCCGGGGTCGTAGCGGTAGACCAGGCTGTCGGAGACGAGGACGCGGTCCATGGCGTCGAGGGTGTTGAGCCAGCCGGGGCTGCGGGGGGCCAGGAATCCGACCCGGGGGACGAGCAGCAGGGAGGCGTCCAGGACGTCGCCGCCGTAGTACTGGACGAGGGCCTGCTCCTTCTCGTTCCAGCCGCGCTCCATGACCTGTTCGAGGATCGCGTCCCGGGCCCGGGTCCAGCGCACGGTGTCGGCCGGTCTGCTGAAGTCGCGCGCCAGTTTCAGGCCGCGGTCGAACGCGGCCCAGCACATCACCCGGCTGTAGGTGAAGTCCTTGCGTCCGCCCCGGGTCTCCCAGATGCCCTCGTCGGGCCGGTCCCAGGAGTCGGCGAGCCAGTCGAGGGTGGCGGCGAGCCCCTTCCAGCCGTGGTAGCCCGTCTGTTCGCCGACCTCGCGGCCCTCGGCCAGGGCGTAGAGGGCCTCGCCGTAGATGTCGAGCTGCAGTTGGTCAGAGGCGGCGTTGCCGGCCCGGACCGGGTAGGAGCCGCGGTAGCCCTCGAAGTGCTGCAGGATCTCCTCCGTCAGATGGGGGTCGCCGTCGACCCGGTACATGATCTGGAGGGGTTCGTCGTCGGGGCCCTCGCGGGCGCCCAGGCGGTCGCCCAGCCAGCGGGTGAAGCGGGTGGCCTCCTCCACGAAGCCGAGGTCGAGCAGGGCCCGCACCGAGAGGGAGCCGTCCCGCACCCAGGTGTAGCGGTAGTCCCAGTTGCGCTCGCCGCCGACCTGCTCGGGCAGTCCCATGGTGGCGGCGGCGACCGGGGCGCCCGTGGGAGCGTACGTGAGGAGCTTGAGGGTGATCGCGGAGCGGTGCACCATGTCCGTCCAGCGGCCGTGGTAGCGCGAGGTGCGCACCCACTTCTGCCAGAAGTCGACGTTCTCCCAGAGATCTTCGGTGATCCCTTCGACGGTGGGGGGCGGTGGCGCCTCCCCGTCCGGCGCGCAGACGGTGAACACCACGGCCGCCGTCTCCCCGGCGTTGAGGGTGATGGCCCCACGGACGTCCTGCCCGTCCCGTTCGAGCGGGATGCTGCCCTGGAGGTAGGCGGTCGTCCCGGGAGCCCGGAACGTCGCCGTCTCCTGCAGCGGCCTGTCGTGCGTCAGGTCGAGCTCGTGGGCGGCTCGCGCGTAGTCGAACCGCGGCCGGCATTCGAGTGTGAAGCGCACGGTGCCGCGCACCGAGCGGACGACCCGCACCAGGCTGTGCCGGTCGGTCGGTGTCGGGCCCGGCTGGACCGGCATGTGGTCGACGATCTCGCCGACTCCGTCGGGCGACATGAAGCGGGTCACCACGATGGCGGTGTCCGGGTAGTAGAGCTGTCTCCAGGTGCCTTCGGGGTGTTCGGGCGCGAGGAGGAAGTAGCCGCCGCCGTCGTGGTCGAGCAGCGCGGCGAAGATGCTCGGTGAGTCGAAGCGCGGTGCCGCGAACCAGTCGATCACTCCCTGGGACGAGACCAGAGCCGTGGTCTGAAGGTCCCCGACGAGCCCGTGGTCGGCGATGGGCGGATAGCGATCCATGTTGCTCTCCTTGTCAGGCGTGTCAGGCGGTTTCCGCCTTGACCCGCCCGGAACGGACGGCGTCGACGAGTGCCCGGTGGTCCTGCTCGTTCTGGTCGGCATAGCGCTCGGCGAACGTCACCAGCGCCCGGTCGAAGACCTCACCCCCGCCCAGGTAGGCGGCGATGGCGATCCGGTCCCCCGACCTCGCGTGCGCGCGGGCCAGCGTGGCACCGCACAGCTCACCGAAGGCCCGCATCCCGTCCGGCACCATCGACTCGGGCTCGGCGATGCCCTTCCAGTCCCGCAACTGCCGTACATAGAAGTCCCGTCGGCCGCCGTCGATGCCATCGGCCCGAGCCCAGCCGAGGAAGATGTCGCTGGTGGCCTGCATGAGCCGCTGACCCCGGACCACGCGCTCGCCCTGCGTCACGCAACCGCTCGCCCCGGCGAACGGCGCGAGTACCGACTCGTCGGCCTCCTTGGCCTGCAGGAGCAGCGGATCCTGGTCGTCGCGGCCGAGCAGCAGAATGATCCAGCAGCGGGTGCCCACGCTGCCGACCCCGACCACCTTGCGGGCCATGTCGACCAGCCGGTACTGCTCCAGCAGCAACCGCCGGTCCGACGGGAGGCTCTGACCGTACCGTTCGATCATCCGGCGGATCCGCTCCTCCAACGCCTCGCGTTCGACGTCCGGAAGCAGGTCCTGGAGCGGTGTGACCAGCGGGGGATCCGGAGCGATGCGGACCCTCCCGTCGACGACGTGGGTCAGCTTGTCGAAGGCCTGGAGGCTGTCGCGGGTGCGTGCCTTCGCCACCGACCGCGACCAGCGCTCGCGGGCCCGCGCGCTCACCTCCTGGATGACGTGAGTGCGCACCCAGTCCTCGTCGAACCGGGCGTACCACACGGGGAGATTGCCCAGCGCGGCGAAGCGCCGCTGCCACTCGCGGTACGACCGCACCGTCGACCGCACGACGCCGGCCCGCTCCTTGGCGCTGAAGCCGTTCGCCCGGCCTGCGATGACGAAACTCGTGCACAACCGCTTGACGTCCCACTCCCACGGGCCGGGCAGCGTCTCGTCGAAGTCGTTGATGTCGAACATCATGCGGCGCTCGGGCGAGGCCAGCAGCCGGAAGTTCAGCAGGTGCGCGTCGCCGCACACCTGCGTCGTGATCCCGCTGCGGGGAGTGTCGGCGAGGTCCCCGGCCATGATGGCGGCGGCCCCCCGATAGAAGCGGAACGGTGACTCGATCATCCTCCCGTAGCGGATCGGTACGAGCTCGGGCACCCGGGTCGCGGACTGCGCCTCGATGACGTCCACGGGGTCGGGCCGCTTCTGAGCGGGAGCGAACTCGGCGTGACTGGAGCGGGGTACGGCGGCCCGGGCGGCCTTGCCGGTCTCGGCACGCTCGCGGGGTGTGCGGTGCGCGACGACGCCGCCGGCCCGGTGGTGCGAGGTCATCGCAGTCGGTCCGCGATGCGATCACCGACACGCAGGGCGTTGGCGATGGCCGTCAGCGACGGATTGACCGCTCCGATGCTCGGGAAGAAGCTCGTGTCGACGACGTACAGGTTGTCGAGGTCGTGGGCCTTGCAGTCCACGTCGAGGGCGGAGTCGGCGGGGTCGCGGCCGAAGCGGACGGTGCCCGCCTGATGCGCCGTGGCGCCGATAGGCATGCCCTTGTGCAGGTAGATGCTCCGCGACAGGAGATGGTGTTCGTGCATGCCCAAGTGGCCGAGCATGCCCTGCAGTTTGTGCCG
Organism: Streptomyces sp. GbtcB7; assembly: GCF_019091445.1. Taxonomy (NCBI): domain Bacteria; kingdom Bacillati; phylum Actinomycetota; class Actinomycetes; order Kitasatosporales; family Streptomycetaceae; genus Streptomyces; species Streptomyces sp. GbtcB7. The sequence goes on along the minus strand of NZ_JAGXJM010000006.1, from coordinate 184,336 downwards.
CAGGTGGTTCAGTCCGGCGATGTTGTTCTTCTCGTCGAGGGCCAGGTGGATGCCGCCGTCCCGGTCCAGCGTGACGCGGTTGTCGGGGGTGGGCAGGTCCTCTCCGCACAGCCAGAAGTCGACCGCGTGGTGGGCCAGTACCTCGAAGGGCATGTCGGGACAGACGGCCCCGGCCCAGCGGGGCGCCTCGCCGTGGATCTGTTCGGAGTCGGACTTGCCGAGCATCTGGATGCCGCCGAGGGGATACTCCCAGTCGTCGGATCCCAGGTACCAGTCGTGCAGGGCCAGCGTCTTCTGGAACCTGGTGTCGTTCGGTTCCTTGGACACGGCCATCAGGGCGAGGTTGTTGTGCCGCATGTAGTGCCGGCCCACGACGTCCGAGCTGTTGGCCAGCCCCCGCGGATGCCGGTCGTTCGCCGAACGCAGCAGCAGGACGGCGGAGTTGACGGCGCCGCAGGCGACGACCACGATGTCCGCGCTGAACTCCACGGTCGAGCCCTCGCCGCCCCCGTTCCCGACCGTCGCGACGACCGAGGTGACGCTGCGGCCGGTCGCGTCCGTCTCCAGGCGCCGCACGTCCGCGTGGGTGACCATCTCGACGTTGTCGTGTTCCAGGGCGGGGTCGACACAGATGACCTGTGCGTCGGACTTCGCGCCGACCAGGCAGGGGAAGCCGTCGACACGGTCGCAGCGGATGCAGGCGCTGGTGTGGGTGGCCCGGCCCCGGTCGTCCTGGGTGAGGTTCACCCCGATCGGGAGGTGGAAGGGATGCAGCCCCTGCTTCTCCAGATCATGGCTGAGCTGCTGGATGCGCGGCTCGTGCTGGACCGGCGGATACGCGTACTGGGCGCTGGTGGGACCCTCGGTCGGGTCCTCGCCGTGCTGGCCGTGGACCAGGTAGAGATGCTCGGCCTGGGTGTAGTACGGCTCGAGTTCCTCGTAGCTCAGTGGCCAGGCGGGGGAGATGCCGTCGTGGTGGCGGAGTTCGCCTAAGTCCTCGGGGCGCATACGGAAGAGCGCGGCGCCGTAGAACTTGGTGTTGCCGCCCACGTAGTAATTGACCTCGGGCGGGAACTGGTTTCCGTGTTTGTCGAACCAGAATTCCGGCGCGCGGTATTTCCCTTTGACGAAGACGGCGGTGGAATCCCAGTTGTCGCGTTCACGAGGAAGATAGTCCCCGCGTTCGAGAAGGAGGATCCGCTTCCCGGTGGGCGCCAGCCGGTGGGCGATCGTGCCACCGCCCGCACCGGTGCCGACCACGATGGCGTCGTAGTGCTGTGCGTCGGTCATGCAGGCCACCGTCCCCACTGCCCACCGCGGGCATCTGCCCCAAAGCCCAAGGTATCCCTGGGGGATATTTGCGGCGAGTTGGACTATTCGGGTGAGCCGAGGTGCCGGGACACGGCGGGTTCCCGTGCGATCACCGCCCCGGCGGTGATCCCGGCGGCGATGACGACACAGAGCCCGATCAGCCATGACAACACCGTGAAGACCGCCCCTAGAGACCCGTAGCGGTCCAGGCTGCGGTTGAGCGCGCTGGGCATGTACAGCTTGGCGACCACCGACAGTGTGGTCATGGCCACCCCGGTCAGGAGCGCACCGGGCAGCAGGGGCAGCCAGGGGACGCGCGCGGCCAGCAGCAGGTGCTGGGTCCACCACCAGACGCCCACCTGGGCGACCAGCAGGAGCGGCACGCCCAGCCACGCCCCCACGCCGAACCCGGTGCGCAGCGGTCCCTGCAGGGCGAGGATGACCAGCCAGGCCGCGATCCACACGAGCCATCTCCAGGCGGCGATCCGTGCGCTCGCACCCGGCAGCCGCCAGGCGCGTTGGCACAGGCGCTGCATCGCCCGGCTGCACGCCGTGGCGGAGAGCAGCACCATCAGCGAACTGACCACTCCGGCGCCCTGCTGAAGGTTCGCGGGATTGGCCTCGAAGACCTTCTTCAACTCCTGTTCGGAGGAGCCGTTGATACCGAAGACGTCGTGCAGAGAGGAGACGATCTCCTTGCGCACCGACTGCGGGGCGAAGGACGCGACCACGAAGAGCAGTGGAACGGCGGTCAGGAACACCTGGGCCGCCAGCCGGGTCGCGGAGTCCAGCAGGTTCACGGCGATCAGGTGCGAGCTGAGGCGGGTGATCACCGGGAAGCGTTCCTCGGCGCCGGCGCGCAGCCGCCGCAGCCGCGCCCCCAGTTCCGCGGCCCGCCCGCGCAGGCGGCCCGCCCCGCCGTCGGCGGGCGGGCCGGATCCTCTGCCTGCGCGCAATTCCGCTCCCCGGGTCCGGACTGGGCTCCACGCCCCGAGGCGTGACCACGCCACCAGGGTGCCGTCCCGGGCGGCCGCCCGCCTGCGGCGCGAGCGCCGTTGCGCCGTACGGGGGAGAGGTCGCCCGAGGAGTTCCGGACGGCACCGCTGAATTGTGGGTGCGGGCGGGAGCGGTGACGATGGGGCCATGCGCGCATCCGGCGCCGCCCCGAGCCTCGCGCGGCCGTACGGGGGCAGCGATGGTCCTTGACCTGGTCCTCATCGGTCTGGCGATCGCCGTGAACCCCTTCTCGGTCACCGCGTTCGTGCTGGTGCTGTCCACGCGGGGCGGGATCTGGAACGGGCTGGCCTTCGTCCTCACCTGGCTGGCCAGTTTCGTCGCGATCATCGCCGTGGTGCTGCTGATGACCGGCGGGAAACCGCCGCCGCCCAAGTCGGCGCCCTCCACGGCCGCCCTGGCCGCCAAACTGGCCATCGGCGTCGGCCTCGTCTGGTACGGGGAGCGCACCCGCCGCAGAAGGGGCAGGCGGCGCAAGTCATCCGGGATGATGTCCCGGCTCGACCGGATCTCCCCGTGGACGGCGGCCGGGCTGGCGCTGTTCCTCCAGCCCTGGGGGCTGGTGGCCGCCGGTGCCGCCACCGTGGTGGAGGCGGACCTCTCCCACGCCGCCTCGTACGCGGCGTTGCTGGGCTACTGCCTGCTGGCCAGCTCCAGCCTGCTGGCCATGGAGGTCTACGCGACCTTCGCCCCCGACTCGTCCCGCGTCCGGCTCGGGCGGCTGCGGACGTGGTTGGAGGGCCATCAGGACGAGGCGATCGTGACGGTGTGCCTGCTGCTGGGGCTGTGGCTGGTGGGCAAGAGCATCTACCAGCTGACCGCCTGACCTTGACCGGCCATCACCGCACCGCCTGACCCTGACCGGCCATCACCGCACCGCCCGGGTGACGGCGACCATCACGGCACCGTCAGGGCGAGCGCCGGCCACTACGGGACCGCCGGGTGACGACCGTCGTCACAGGATCGCCAGGGGATTGACGGGCGAGCCGGTGGCCGCGGGCAGCCGGAGCGGGGCGATCACGCACAGGAACGACCAGCGGCCTTCCCGCGCGCAGATCGGCGCGAGGTCCTCGAACCGCAGATAGTCGAGCAGATGCAGTCCCATGGCGTGGACGGCGAGCACATGCACCGGGAACGCGACCCCTCGCACCGCGCTCGGGGCCGTGTCGTTGTTGCCGTCGCTGCCGAGCACCGCCACCTCCCGGTCGGCCACGAACTCCATCGCGGTCGGATGCAGTCCGGCACGGGCGGCGGCCACGTCCCAGGGGCCCAGCTCCTCGCGGCGCCGGCGGTGTCCGACCCGTACGAGCAGGATGTCGCCGCGGCCGACCCGTAGCCCCTGCCGGGTCTCGGCGGCGCTCAGATCCTCGGCGGTCACGTTCGATCCGGGCTCGAGCCAGGAGAGGCCGTGCACCCGGGGTATGTCGAGGAGGACGCCACGTCCGACGATGCCGTCGCGGGCCAGCTCGACGGACAGGACGCTCGCGCCCTCCGGTGACAGCGCGTCCGCCGCCGGTATGCCGCCGTGCAGCGTGCCGTCGTAGATGACATGGCACAGCGCGTCGAGGTGACTGTCCACATCGCCGTGAACGTTCATGGCGAAGCGGTCCCGCGCGAAGTCCAGGCCCTTCGGAGCCGGTTCGCCGTCGGCCGGAGCGGTGAGCCGGTGCTCGGCCGGATCGGCGTCGTCGGGTTCGACACGGGTCTCCACGGGGGCGGCGAGCGACACCGTATGTCCCGACCGCACCTCGCGGACGGCCGCCAGCACCTGTTCCGCGGTGATCGTGTCCAGGGCGCCCCGGCGCCTGCCACCGCCGGAGGCCATGCCGCGCAGTCGGCGGTAGAGCGACCGGAACTCGGCCTCGCTCAGCTCGTCGGGCATCGGCATGTCACCAGCCTCCGACAGAAGCCGGATTCCGGCACGCCGAGTTGCCGGGGGCAGGCCCCACCGCGTTAATGAAGGAGCGACCTGTCCACGTCACGAGCCGGCGCACCGCACCGAAACGTGGAGGTCCGGATGGACATGATTCATGTCCGCGCGGTGTGCCCGCCGGATCTCACGCGACGCACCATGGCCCTGCTGGGCGACGAGCCGTGCGCCTTGAACGTGGTTCTCCAGACGGGCAGCGTACGCAACCCCGACGGTGACGCCATCGAGTGCGACGTCCTGACGGGAGCCGCGAACGACGTACTGCGCGGTCTGCGGGACCTGGGTCTTGAGCGCCACGGCTCCATCGTCCTCGATCCGGTGGACACGGTGTTCTCGGAACACGCCGCGAGGACCGGGGCCCAGCGGCTCGGGGCCACGCCGCGCGCACCGGTGTGGGCACAGGTGGAGGCGCGGATCCGGGCCGAGGGCAGATACCCCCCGAGCTTCTACCTCTTCCTGGTCGTCGCCGGGCTCATCGGCGCGGTCGGCATCATCACCAACTCCCAGATCCTCATCGTCGCGGCCATGGTGGTCGGACCCGAGTACGGGGCCATCACCAGCGTCGCCCTCGCGATCGACCACGGCTCCCCGGCCGAGAATCCGGCAGGGCCTGATGGCCCTGCTCCTGGGCTTCGTGCCGGCCGTCGCCGCGACCTTCCTCTTCTCGCTGCTCGTCCGGGCTTCGGGCTTCAGCCGAGGGCCTTCGAACTGGGTGTCAGGCCCGTCTCGAATCTGATCAACACCCCCAACTTCTTCTCGGCCGTGGTGGCGGTGCTGGCCGGCGTCGTGGGCATCGTCTCGCTGGCCGAGGCCCGGACCAGCGCACTCCTCGGCGTCTTCATCTCGGTGACCACCATTCCGGCCGGGGCCGACATCGGGGTCTCGTGCGCGTTCGCCAGCTGGGACGAGGCCTGGGGGTCGCTGCTCCAACTCCTGCTCAACATCGTCGTACTGATCGTGGTCGGGACCGGCACGCTCAAGTGCCAGCGGGCGATCTGGCGGCGGGTGGGCGAACGCCGGCACCGGCGCGAGGTCAGGCGGACGGCGTAGGGGCGGACGGCGCCGGAGGAGACGGCGTCGAAGTGTTCGCGGCCGAGGGGGCGCCGGTGTCCAGGAACTCGCGGATCGCGAAGGCGACCAGCACGATCACCACGGTCCACACCACGACCCATGTGGTCGGGTAGTTCCAGGCGAACAGCACGATCGCGGCGACCGCCAGGATCGCGGCGCCGATCCACCGCTTGAAGCGGTGCACGAACCGGCCGACCGGACCCAGCGGGAGCCCCGCCGACGCGGCGACGTCGCGCAGGGCGCCGATGCCCCTGCGACTGCCCGTACGGATCAGGACGGCGATCCTGGACGGCCCGACGAGGAAGGCGCCGGCGGCCGTCACGAGCGCGAGCGCTCCGACCGCGCGAACACCGGCGCGCAGGAACCTGACCAGGGAGTCGAACACCGTGGCGGCGGCGTCCTCGGACGTCCCGACGGGCAGATGGTCGAGATAGACCGCCCGCGCGACGGTCAGGACGATGCCGAGCACGACCATGGCGGCGAACACCCCGAGCGCGGCCCCGATCAGGGCCCGGCGACGGTCGGTGGCCAGATACACGCCCGCGGCGGCGATCAGTACGGCGATGACGGGGAGCCAGCCGCCGATGATGTCCAGCACCCGCAGATACGTCTTGATCTTGCCGACGTCCTTCGACGCGAACACCACGAAGTCCGTGTGGACGGCCGGGATCCGAGCGGCCGGCTTGAAGCCGGCGCCGACCAGCCGGTCCTTGACCTGGGCCACGATCGGCGCCACGTCGATGGTGACCTGACCGTTCTTGGCGGACACCGCACCGGTGGCGTTGCCCGTGAGGGCCTTGTCCAGCGCGCGGTGGGCCCGGCGGTTCGCGTCCACCCAGACGGTGTCGAAGGCCTTGCTGGAGACCACCCGCTGCACGGTGTCGCCGACCAGACTCTTCAGACCGCTGGTGATCGGGCCGCTCAGATCGCCGAGCAGCTTGGCCGCCCTCGGCGGGGCACCCTTCTCCGACGCCGCCCGCTCCAGATCCTTGACCAGTGCGTCCACGTCGATCTGCGCCAGGACGGCGGTGGTGACCCGGTTGGTGACCGCCTTCTGCACATCCGGATCGCTCGCCAGCGGCCCCACGGTGGCGACATAGCGGTCCGTGTCCCGGACGATGCTGTTCGCCCAGACCGCGACGACGGCCAGCAGCGACAGCAGCGAGGCGAGGAGAATCAGCAGGACCGAACCCGTCGAGCGGAGCCAGTGGTGCCGCGCGGTCCCCGATGGCCCCCCGGTCTCCAGAGCGCTCACCCGGTGCCGCAGCTCGTCCAGCTCGTCGCGCTCCCGCGCCGAGAGCCGCTGCTCGCCGGACGGTTCTGGGGGCTTCCGGTCCGGGTCCGGTGGAGGCGGGCTGCTCGTCATGGTTACAGCAGAGGCGTACGGATCCGATCCCGCGACCCGGAACCGGCCCGGCGGGTGAACACCGCACCGAGGTGCGGCGCCTTCCGTCCGATGCTGCAATGGAATTCCGGCCCCGTCGATGCGCGGGCATTCGGGGACAGGGGAAACTCCATGACCACCCAGGGGTGAAGCCGTGAGCGATTCCGCCATGAGCGACGAATTCGCCGAAATGGGCCCAATCGACTATATAGTTGTCGAGTTTCCCGGCAACCGCATGACCGGCGAAGGCCTTCCCCTGCTGGTCGACCTGGTGGACCGCGGCGTCATCCGGATCCTCGATCTGATGTTTGTCAGGAAGGAGGAGGACGGATCCGTGGTCGGCATGGAGATCGCCGACTTCACCGGTGACGGAGCCCTCGACCTCGCCGTCTTCGAGGGCGCCTCCTCCGGCCTGCTGGGCGAGGACGACATCGAAGAAGCGGGCAGCGCCCTGGAGCCCGGCAACTCGGCCGGAATCCTGGTCTACGAGAACCTGTGGGCCGCTCCCTTCGCCACCGCCCTGCGCCGCGGCGGTGCGCAACTGGTCGCCTCCGGGCGCATCCCGGTGCCCGCCGTGCTGGCCGCGCTGGACGCGACGGAGTAGCACACGGCCGCCGCCCGCGCGTTCGGGAGGCATCGGCGCCGTACTCGTGAGTGCCTGATCCGTCAGGGGCCCGGGTGCCCGGCGCAGCGCTCGACGGCGGCCCGCACCCGGGCGAGATTCACCGGCAGGCCGGCCGTGGCATCCAGGGTCATGCCCGGCTCGTCCCGCTCCAGCGGCTCCAGCGTCTCGAACTGCGAGTCGACCAGCCGGGCGGGCATGAAGTGGCCGGTGCGCCGGGACACACGGTCCCGGGCCGTCGCCCGGTCCAGGGCGAGGTACAGGTACCGCAACGCCGGCCCCCCGGCCTCCCGGAACTCGTCGCGATAGGCGCGCTTGAGGGCCGAACAGGCGACGACCAGTCCCTCGCGGGCCTCGGCGGAGCGACGGATGCGGTCGGAGAGGGCACGCAGCCAGGGCGCGCGGTCGGCGTCGTCCAGGGCGTGGCCCGCGGTCATCTTCGCGATGTTCGCCGCGGGATGGAAGTCGTCGCCCTCGACGTACGCCAGGCCGAGGTCCACGGCGACCGCTCGGCCGAAGGTGGTCTTCCCGGATCCCGACACGCCGAGGACCACTATGATCGGGGGCCTTTTCCCGTCCCCTTCGCCGCCTCCGGCGCTGCCCCCGGCCCCGGTCACGGGTTCTCGGGTTCCCGGCCTGGTGCCGTCTGCCGAAGGTCCGCCTCGGTGAGGGGCTGGAGGGCCCCGCGGGTGTCCAGTCGGTAGAGCAGGACGAGCGGCGGCCCCACGAGCACCACCGCGATGACCGTGACCAGCATCAGCCAGCGCAGCGTCGTCGACGCGCCGGCCGCCTGGGACACGGTCAGTGAGGTGGGGATGAGGTAGGGCCGCTGGGCCAGTCCCCAGGCCACGACGACGAGGGCCACGCTGCCGATCGCGGTGACCCTCGCCCATCCCGTCGCGACGCGGGACAGCAGCCAGGCGGTGGCCAACGCACTGACGACGGCGATGAGCACGAGGACGAGACCGACTCCGCCGGTCAGCCCGTCGTGGACGTAGGGCGCGTCGTCGTGGGTCACGGCGAGGCCGACGATCGCCAGCACGGCGAGGACGACGAGAGTGCACCAGGCCCGCAGCCGGAAGTAGCCGACGAGGTCGGGGGCGTCGAAGCGGCGGGCGTCGGCGGTCAGGAACACCGCCCCGAGGAAGGCGGTCGCGGCGACGGTGAGCAGCCCGGCGATCACGGAGGTCCCGTTGGACCAGGCGTCGGCGGACGCCTGTGTGCCGGGAGCCACCCGGCCCGTGGCGATGCCCCCGACCGCCGCGCCGAGGAAGAAGGGGGTCAGCAGCGAGGAGACGGCGAAGACGGCGCCGTAGACCCTGCGCCGGGCGAGGCGCCGCGTGGGCTTGCGCAGGGCGAAGCCGGCACCGCGCAGGACGAGTCCCACGGCCGCGAGTGCCAGCGGGAGCCACATGGCGGAGAAGACCGTCTGGAACAGGACCGGGAACCCGGTCCACATGATGACCAGGACGAAGATGAGCCAGACGTTGTTGGTCTCCCACACGGGTTCCATGGCGTGGTCGATGAGCCACCTCGGGCGCTTGCCGCGTTCGGCGCCGCCCGCGACGAGGTCCCAGAATCCGGCACCGTAGTCCGTGCCACCGGCACACGCGTAGGCGGCCACCGCTACCAGCAGCACCCAGGCGACGACGTCCTCGATCATTCGTCTCCTCTGTCCCCGCTCGCGGTGGTCGACAACGGGCGGGGCCCGTAGGGAGTGTCGCCCTCCAGGTCCTCGGCGGCGGCACCCGCGGGCGCGCCCTCGTCGGCCAGCCGCCAGCGGTGGCTCATCTTCACGAGGACGGTCAGGAAGGAACCGAAAGCGAGGACGTAGACCACCACGACGATGCCGAACATCGTCCACAGGGACGCGGCGCGGGTGCCCGTGACCGCCTCCGAGACCCGCATGTTCTGGTAGACGATCCAGGGCTGCCGGCCCACCTCGGTCGTGATCCAGCCGCACTCCACGGTCAGCAGACAGGCGGCGCCGGCGAGGGCGGCACACCGCAGGAACCAGGGCGACCGGGGCAGTTCACGACGCCGCAGCCGGCACCAGCCGTACCAGAGCGCGAGCAGCACGAGCAGGCTTCCGACGGTCACCATGATGTCGAACGCCCAGTGGGCGATGGTGGCCTGGATCACCGTCGGGCGGTCGCTCGCCGGGACCGATGTCAGTCCGGTCACCTCGGTGGCCGGTCTGAATCCGGCGAGGATCGAGTCCAGTTGGGGGATCTTGATCCCGCCGGAGACCGACCCGTCGGCGTGCAGACGCCCGAAGAGGTACTCCGGTACATGGGTGTCGGTCTTCCACACCAGCTCGGTGGCCGCGAACTTCACGGGCTGCTTGTGGAAGACGGAGCGGGCGATGGAGTCCCCGAGCACGAACTGCACGGGGGTGAGGATCGCGGCGACGGTGAACGGCAAGGTGAAGCCGAGCCGGTGGTAGCGGTCCCGGCGGCCGCGCAGCAGGCCGACCGCGTACACCCCGGCGACGACATATCCGGCGGTCAGGACGACGCCGACCACGAAGTGCCAGTACTCGGGGCCGAACATCGGTGTGAAGACCGCCTGCCGCACATTGACGTTCACCGGCTTGCCGGAGGCGTTGAGAGTGAAGCCGCGCGGGGTGTTCATCCAGGCGTTCGCGGCCACGATGCCGAACGCACCCATCAGGGCGGCCAGCGGCAGCGGCAGGCCGAGCCAGAAGTGCGTCCACGGCTTGAGCCTGCGCCAGCCGTACAGGTAGATGGCGATGAGGATCGCCTCGAGGAAGAACGCCCAGGCCTCGATCCCGAAGCCGAGGCCGAAGACATCGCCCCACCGGCCCATCATCCCCGGCCACAGCAGACCGAACTCGAAGGAGAGCACGGTGCCCGTCACGATGCCGATCGCGAACTGGACGGCCATGACCGCCGACCAGCGCCGTGCGAGCAGCAGGGCGACGGCGTCGCCCTTGCGCAGTCCGCGGTAGTGCATGAGGAGCGTGATGGCGGGCAGCGCCACGCCGAACGGTACGAGCAGGATGTGGGAGGCCAGGGTGAAGGCCATCAGCTCCCGGGCCGGGAGGAGTTGTGGTGGGCCGTCCGCGAGAACGTGCTCGACTGCGCTGTTCACATGACCTCGGTGGTTCGTACGGTATGGCTGAGGGGCCCTGCGCTTCAGCCGCCGGTGGCGAAACCGGGGAACAGCGTCATTCCGCCGTCCACGTAGATCGTGGTGCCCACGACGTAGTCGAAGAGGTCGGACGCGAGCGCCGCCACCGCGTTCGCGATGTCGTCCGGGTCGCCCACGCGGCGGTAGGGGATGAGCCGGAGGAGGTCGGCCTCGGCCTCGGGGGTGTCCCAGGCGTCGCGGTTGATGGGAGTGCGAATCGCGCCCGGGGCGACGGCGTTCACCCGGATCCCCTGGGGCGCGAGCTCCTGCGCGAGGGTCGCCATGAGCATCTGCACCCCGCCCTTGGACGACGCGTAGTTCACATGGCCCGCCCACGGGATGATCTGGTGGACCGAACTCATGCAGATGATCTTCCCGGCCGAACGGGAGACCTCGGGGACGACGCCTCGCCGCAGGAACTCCTTGGTCGCTTCGCGGGCGCACAGGAACTGTCCGGTCAGATTGACGTCCAGCACCTTCTGCCACTGGGCCATGGTCATCTCGGTGGCGGGGGCGTCGCGCTGGAGCCCGGCGTTCGCCACCATGACGTCGATGGTCCCGAACTCCTCGACCATGCGGGACACCATGTCGACGACCTGGTCCTCCTGCGACACGTCCGCCTCGTGCGCGTAGGCGCGCACCCCGAATCCCTCGATCTCGCGTACGACCTCTTCCGCGGCGTCCCGCCCGGACACGTAGTTCACCACCACGTCGGCGCCCACCCGGCCGAGGCCGATGGCCGTGGCCTTGCCGATGCCGGAATTCGCGCCCGTCACCAGCGCCTTCTGCCCCTTGAGGAGCGGGAAGGCAAGGGGTTGGCGACCATCACTGCCGCTGGTTTCCACTCATGTCTCCCTGTGGGTGCCGACGCGGACCGTCGGAGGAATCCGCTTTTCGGAGGAATCCGCCCCACAACGAAAACACTGGTGAGTCGGGACGGCTCGTCGGCACGTCCGCTGTCAGCCGGTCGGGGGGCCGACCCGGGCTGAACGGCCGAATGCCGATCCGCGGGGTCCGCCCGGGACGGCGCGCTCGGCTACTCGGTGCGGGGCTGCCGGCTGATTCCGACGCACAGCGCCCAGATGACGAAGGCGTCCACGGCGATCAGCACGATGGCCCAGACCGGGTAGTACGGCAGCCACATGAAGTTGGCGATCATCGACAGGCCGGCCAGGACGACTCCGACCACGCGTGCCCACATCGCTCCGGTGAACAGGGCGGCGCCCGCGAGCACGACCAGGACGCCGAGGGAGAGGTGGATCCAGCCCCAACTCGTCAGATTGAAGTTGTAGGCGTAGTTGCGGGTGAGGACGAAGACGTCGTCCTCGGCGATGGCGGAGATTCCCTCGAATATCGCCATCACTCCGCCGAAGATCATCATGACTGCGGCGAAGGCGGTCCAGCTGGACGCCCACGCTCCGCCGCTCCCGGTCTCGTGTCGCTGGTGCATTCCAGTCGTGGTCATATCGAGCTCCTCCCACGTAGACCTCACCACTGACCTGTGACCGGTCGGTGGTCCGCATTTCAGCTTGCCATGAGAGTCACCGTCCGGCAGAACGGCGGAATTCCCGCGGGGTGGCGCCGATGCCGATGTGCGGGGAAATCCGTGCGGTGCTCCAATGGAGGTGACCCATGCGCCGAGAATTACCCGTCGGTCAGGGGAGTGTGGATATTTCGCGGGCCGCCTTCCGGATTCGCGGGCTGCTTTTCCAGAAAGGAAACCGCCGTGCCAGGTCTCCTTCGCGGGGTCGCCCGCACAGCCGTGGTGGCCGGTACCGCGACCGCCGTGTCGAACCGTGTGTCACGCCGTCAGCAGGGGCGATGGGCTCAGCAGGAGTACCAGGAGGCCCCGCCGCAGCCCGCGCCCGCCGCGCCGCCCCCGCCGCCCGCCCCGTCGGCCGACGACATGAGCAGCAGGATCGATCAGCTGAAGCAACTCGGGGAACTCAAGGCCCAGGGCGTCCTGACCGAGGCCGAGTTCGAGGAGCAGAAGCGCCGGATCCTTGGGTAGTGAGGTTCCATGAACCTCACTACTCCGGAAGGCCTGCGGTGGGAGCCCAGCGGGCGCTGGGTGCGCGGGTGCAAGGGCGAGGTCACGGTCGTCGACAGCCGGCACCCGGTCCTCGTCTGGGAGCCCGAAGTGCCCGTTCCGCTCTACGCCTTCCCACGCGAGGAGGTCCGCGAGGACCTGCTCCGCCCGGCGCGGAACCCGCCGACCGGCACCCACAGCGGATCGCGGGTCTTCTACGACCTCGAAGTCGACGGCGGACTGCTGGAGAACGCGGCCTGGACGTTCCCCGCCGACGACCTGGCCGGCCACATCGCCTTCGAGTGGTTCAGCCGCAGCGGCCGGGGGCTCGACCACTGGTACGAGGAGGACGAGGAGATCTTCATCCACCCCCGCGATCCGCACAAGCGGGTGGACGCCCTCCCGAGCAGCCGTCACGTCCGGGTCGAGATCGACGGCACGGTCGTCGCGGACACCCGCCGTCCGGTGCTGCTCTTCGAGACCGGCCTGCCGACGCGGTACTACCTCCCGCGTGAGGACGTCCGCCTCGACCTGTTCGTCCCCAGCGACCTCAGCACGGGGTGCCCCTACAAGGGCACCGCCGCGTACTGGTCGTGGCGGGGTGGCGGCGACGCCCCCGCGAACCTCGTCTGGAGCTACCCGGAGCCACTGCCCGCGGTGGGCGCCGTCAAAGGCCTCCTCGCCTTCTACAACGAAGCGGTCGACATCACCGTGGACGGGGAACGCCTGGAGCGCCCCGTCACCCCGTTCACCTCGACATTTTCGGCGCGACCGGCGACGTGACGGCGGCGTGGGCTGTCAGCCGGCCTTGTTGACGAAGTCGTTGGTGTAGGTCTTGGACAGGTCGACGGTGTGACCCTCGACCGTCGAGTCGAAGGCGGAGAGGACCTTGTAGACGGTCTCGGGACCGTCGGCGGGCATCAGACCGTCGGGGGAGTACATACCCTTCTCGTTCTGGAGCGCCTTGGTGTAGACGGCCTTGCCGACGCCCGCGTAGTAGGCGGCCGGCATCTTGTCGGCGATCTCGGCGGCGGAGTGGGCCTGGATCCACTTGAGCGTCTCGACGTAGACGTCGACCAGCTTCTGCACCACCTCCGGGTTCTTCCGGACGTACCCGGTGGTGAGGTAGAGACAGGAGGCCGGGTAGGTGCCACCGAGCGCGGCCTTCGCGCCCGCGGCCGTGCGCAGGTCGATCAGCGGCCTGGCCAGCTTCTTCCGCTCCAGCAGCGAGACGGTCGGCTCGGTGGTCATCCCGGCGTCGATCTGCTTGTTCTGCATCGCCGCCACGAAGGTGGAGCCCGCGCCGACGGCGACGGACGCGGCGCTGCCCGCCTCGACGCCGTTCTTCTCCTCCAGGTACCGGGTGAGGAAGTTGGTGGAGGAGCCCAGGCCGGTCACGCCCAGGCGCTTGCCGCCGAAGTCCGCCGGGCTCTTGACGCTGCCCGCCTCGTCGGTGCGGACCATCTCGACCTCGCCGGGGGCGCGGAGCAGTTGGACGACGGACTCGGTGGACCTGCCCTTGGACCGCAGGTCGACGGTGTGGTCGTAGAACCCGACCACCGCGTCCACCTGGCCGGAGATCATGGCGGTCTCGGCCTCGACCCCGTCCGGCTCGTCGGAGAACCGCACATCCAGACCCTGCGCCTGGTAGTAGCCCAGCTCCCGGGCGAGCGTCACCGGCAGATAGATCTGCTTGTCGAGGCCCCCGACCATGATCCGCACCGTGGGCGTGCCGTCGCCGTTCCCGGACGCGACCGCGGTGCCGGACCTGTCCCCTCCGCTGCAGGCGGGCACGGCCAGCGCGAGGGCGGCGCAGACGGCCCTGGCGAGCAAGGACGTGGTGACCGGCTTCATCACTGGTCTCCTTTGCGAGCGGGTGGGCGGGGACATGCGGGCGCGGCGCGGAAGGTACCCGCCCGAGTGCTCGTGCTCACGGCCCGGGGCCGCCCAGGTGGCAGGCACCTGGGCGGCCCCGTGATCGGCGAGGCTCAGCCGTTCGGCCCTGCCGGGGTCGTGGTGGTCTTGAAGCCCTCGGTCTTGTTGGCCTGGAGGGCGAAGTCATTGGTGAACGTCTTGCTGAGGTCCACCGACCCCTTCACGTTGCCGACCAACTGCTCTGTCGCCAGAGAGGTCTTCGGACCGCCGGCCGGCATGAGGCCGTCCGGGAGGAACTGACCCTTGTCCTGGGTCAGGGCCGAGATGTAGTCGGCCTTGGTCACCAACTGGTTCGACACGAACGACGCCGGCAGCTTGTTGGCGATGTCGGCCGCGCTGTGCGTGTTGATCCAGTGCATGGTGGCGACGAGCGCGTCGACGACCTTCTGCGTCGCGTCCTTGTGCGAGTTCACCCAGTCGGTGCGGGCGATCACACTGGCCGCGGGATAGGCACCGCCCATCGCCTGCGTGGCGCCGGCCGTGGTGGCCAGGTCGATCGCGGAGGCACCGACACCCTTCTTCTGGATCGCGGCGACCGTCGGCTGCGTCGTCATGACGCAGTCGACCTTGCCGTTCTGCAGCGCGGCGATGGCCGTGGATCCCGCGCCGACCCCGATCCGGTGGTACTGGCTGGTCTTGACGCCCTTCTTGGCGGCCAGGAACTGGGTGAGGGTGTCGGTGCCCGAACCCAGGTCGGTGACGCCGAGGGTCTTGCCCTTCAAGTCGGCGCCCGAGGTGACGCCCGACTTCTTGGTGCACATCTCACGCTCGCCCGGGGCGCCGGAGAGCTGGACGACGTCCTCGACCGCCTTCCCCTTCGCCTGGAACTCGATCGTGTGGTTGTACCAGGCGCCCGCCATGTCCACCTGCCCCGAGGCCATGGCTTCCTCGGCACCGACACCGCCGTCCTGCTCGGTGCTCAGCTGGACGTTGACGCCGTACTTCTTGTAGAAGCCGAGCTGCTGGGCGAGTTGGTACGGCAGGTAGATCTGCTTGTCGAGGCCGCCGGCCATGAGCTTGACGGTCGGCGTGGAGCCCGAACCGCCGCTCGAGGCGGACGAGTTGCCGGAACAGGCGCTGACCGTGCCGAGGGCGAGAACGGTGAGCAGAGACGCGGCGACGGCGACGGGTCGTCTGGACATGGCTGACCACATTCCTTTGCTGAGGGTTCCGAGATGAAGCTGAGGGTTCCGAGATGAAGCTGAGGGTTCTGAGATGAAGGAGGGGGAAGTGCGGGGGCGTCAGAGGGAGTTCGCCTCGGACGGCGCCGGCGGGCGCCACGACAGCAGCCGGTGCTCCAGCTTGCTGATCAGCCACTCGGCGCCGAGCACGATGACCGAGATGACGAGCATCGTCGCGAACACGCCGTTGGGGTCGAACTGGTTCTGCGCGGTCTTGATGACCAGGCCGAGCCCGCTCTGCGCGCCGAGCACCTCGCCGACCAGCGCGCCGACGATGGCGAAGCCGAAGGCGCTGTGCAGGCTGGCGATGATCCAGGTGAGCGCGGACGGCACGGTGACGTGCCGGATGATCTGCGCCTGCGAGGCGCCGAGCACCTTGGCGTTGGCGAGGATGTTGCGGTCGACCTCACGGACGCCCTGGAAGGCGTTGAAGAAGACGATGAAGAACACCAGCACCGCGGCGAGCAGGATCTTCGGCAGCACACCGATGCCGAACGCGACGATGAAGATCGAGCCGAGGACGATACGCGGGATCGCGTTGACCACCTTGATGTAGGGGCCGAGCACATCGGCGAGGAACCGGCTCTGGCCGAGTGCGACACCGAAGATCACGCCGGCGACGGCCCCGAGGGCGAAGCCGGCGAGCGCCTCCTGGATCGTTGTCCAGATGTTCGAGTAGAAGGACCCGAACTCGGTGCCGTGCTGGAAGAGGTCGACCAGCCGCTTGGCGATGCCCGACGGCTGCCCGAAGAAGAACGGGTCGACGATCCCCCAGGTGGTGAACGCCTGCCAGCCGCCGATGACGAAGGCCGCGAGGCCGATACGGCCCGCCCACACCAGCGCGGTGCGTCGCCGGGCGGCCTGCTTCGCGTTGGCCGCGGCCGAGGACGGTGTGCCGTCCTTGACCAGCGCGGCGGAAACTGCGGACGTCGTGCTCATGTCGTACCTCCTGCGGTGCGTGCGTAGGCGCGCTCCACCTCCTCGCGCAGCGTTTCCCAGATCTGGTGCTGAAGTTCGATGAAGCGGGGCTGGAAGCGGATCTCCTGGACCGCGCCGCGCGGGCGGGGCAGGTCGATGTCGAAGACCGCCTTGACCGATCCGGGGCTGGACGTCATGACGACGACCCGGTCGGCGAGCGCCACGGCCTCGTCGAGGTCGTGGGTGATGAAGATGACCGACGGACGGATCTGCTCCCACAGGCCCAGCAGCTCGGTCGACATGATCGCCTTGGTCTGCACGTCCAGGGCGCCGAACGGCTCGTCCATGATCAGGATCTTCGGTTCGTTGATCAGTGCCGCGGCCATCGCCACGCGCTTGCGCATACCGCCGGAGAGCTGGTGCGGGTAGCGGTCCTCGAACCCGGACAGGCCCACCCGCCGCAGCCAGTCGCGCGCCGAGACCTGGGCCTTCTGCTTGGGGACGCCGCGGAAGACCGGGCCCATCAGCACATTGCCGAGGACGGTCTTCCAGGGCAGCAGCGCGTCGGTCTGGAACATGAAGCTGACGCCGTCGGTGACACCGTCCACCTCACGGCCGCCGACCTTGACCGAGCCCTCGCTGGGCCGGTCGAGCCCGGAGACCATGCTCAGGGTCGTCGACTTGCCGCAGCCCGTCGGGCCCACCACCGCGCAGAACTGGCCAGGCTCCACGGTGAACGAAACGTCCTGCAGCGCCGTGAACACCTCACCCGCGGGAGTCAGAAATCGTTTGGTGAGCCCTGAAATCTCGACTCGCGCGCTGTCCTGGCCGCTTTTGTCGGCGACCGTGCTCAACGCGGCATCGTTTCGCGAAGCCATCTGAGGCCGTCTCCTTCCCTAACCTCGGGGTCGAGGAAGGCAGACGCTAGAGGCCGCCCCGTATTACGTCGCTGTTTCAGACGTATCTCGCGTTAGTTGTGTTAACCGGGGTTCTGCACGTTCTGCTCAGTGGGCCGGGGGTGGGCATGGTGTCCCTGGTGGGGCACAATCACGCCACCACGGGTTACGGCGAAGGGGCCGGGCCCGGCAGCAAGACAAGGGCGAAGGCACCTGTGATGCCCATCCGAATCCGGATCGGCCGCGCCAGGAAGGGGAGGCTCTCCGCGCGGATCCTGGCCAACCAGCTGGCCATCCTGGCCCTCTCCGGAGCCATCGGTTTCGTACTGTTCGCGTTCGCTCAGCGGGCCGAGATCGACCGCTCCTACGAGCAGCGGGCGCTGGCCATCGCCCAGACCACGGCCGCCGAGCCGCAGATCCAGCAGGCCATGGAGTACGGCGGTGGCGGCGACATCGTGCAGACCGTCGCCGAACGGATCCGGAAGGCGTCCGGGGCGTCGTACGTGGTCGTGATCGACCTGCACGGCATCCGCCACTCGCACCCCACCCCGGCACTGATCGGCGAGCCGGTGGGCGAGCCGATCGCGGTGCTGGACGGCCTCCCTCACGTCGGCTCCGACCACGGCGCGACCGGGCGGTCCGCCAACGGCAAGGCTCCGCTCAAGGGGCCCACGGGCACGCTGGTCGGCGAGGTGTCGGCCGGCATCCCGGAACACGACGTACTCGGCGAGCTCTGGCGGGAGCTGCCCACCTTCGGCCTGTACGCCACCATCGCCACCGCGCTCGGCTCGGTGGCCGCGTTCCTGCTGGCCAGACGCCTGAAGCGGACGACGTTCGGGCTGGAGCTGGAGGAGATCGCCGGGCTGCTGCAGGACCGGGAGGCGATGCTGCACGGCATCCGGGAGGGCGTGGTCGCCTTCGACCCCGAGGGCCGGGTCACCGTCATCAACGACGAGGCCCGCCATCTGCTCGGTCTGGGCACGGCACTGGGCAGCCGGCTGGACGAACTCCTGCCCGAGGGGCGGCTGCGCAGGGCACTGGACGGCAGCCTCAGCGGGACGGACATCACGGTCCTCACCGACGACCACTGCCTGGCCGTCAACCGGATGCCGGTGACGCTGCACGGGCGGGCGCTGGGAGCGGTGGTCACCGTGCGCGACCGCACCGAACTGGTCGGACTGCTCAGGGAGCTGGACTCGGTGCGCGGGCTGACGGACGCGCTGCGGGCCCAGCAGCACGAGTTCACCAACCGGATGCACACCCTGGCCGGGCTGCTGGACGTGGGGGAGCACGAGTCCGCGTACGAGTACGCCGTCGAGCTGGCCGGAGCCGACCAGGAGCTGACCGAGTCGGTGCGCGAGCACATCGGCAACGCCCTGATGGTGGGTCTGATCGTGGCCAAGACGACGGTCGCCGCCGAGCGCGGCGTACGGATCGTGCTGGGTGAGGACTCCGCGCTCGGCGAGCAGCCGCCGCATCTGCACCGGCTGCTGACCATCGTCGGCAACCTGCTGGAGAACGCCCTCGACGCCGCGGTCGGCGGACCGGCTCCGGCGGGCGGCCGGGAGGTACGGCTCACGGTCGTCGAGGCCACCACGGAGGTGCTGGTGCGGGTGGCCGACACCGGACCGGGCATCCCGCCGGGCGCGGCCGAGTCCATCTTCGAGGACGGCTGGTCGACCCGGCCGGACCGCGGCACCGCCCGGCGCGGCCTCGGACTCGCCTTGGTCCACCGGCTGGTCCAGGGGCACGGCGGCACCATCACGGTCAGCGAGGGACCCGGGGCGGTCTTCACCGTGACGCTGCCCCTGCCGGACGCCGCGCCCGCGCCGCGGGGCGCACTGTTCACGACGGCCCTGCCGGTACCGGCGGGCGCCCTGGCCGCGGCCGATGGAGGGGAGCGCTGGTGATACGGACCCTGGTGGTGGACGACGACTTCCGGGTGAACGGACTCCACTGCACATACGTGGCCCGCGTCGAGGGCTTCGAGGTCGTCGGCCAGGTGGCGAACGTGGCCGAGGCGCTGGACGCCGTCCGTACGCTCCACCCGGAACTGCTGCTCCTCGACATCTTCCTGCCCGACGGCAGCGGCCTCGACGTGCTGCGACAGCTGACCGGCGACGCGGGTGGCGCCCGCCCCGACGCCATCGTCATCACGGCCGACCGGGACATCACTTCCGTACGGACCGCGATGAAGCTCGGAGCCGTCGGGTACCTCGTCAAGCCCTTCGGTGCCGCCGCCCTGGCCGAGCGGCTCGCCGCCTACCGCGAACTGCAGCACCGCGTGGACGTCCTGGGCCCGGCGGCGGAGACCGACCAGGCCGACGTGGACGCCCTGTTCAGCGTCGTCCGCCCCACCGCCCTGCCCGCCGTCCCGGCCAAGGGCCACTCCGCGCCGACCCTCGCCCTGCTCCACGAGACGGTCCGCACCGCCCGCCGGGACGTGTCGGCGGCCGAGGCGGCGGAACTCACCGGCGTCTCCCGCGCCACGGCCCAGCGCTACCTGTCCTACCTCGTTCGGGAGGGCATGGTCCGACTGGAACTCCGCTACGGCGCGACCGGCCGCCCCGAACACCGCTACCGCGCTGTGTCCTGACGTCGCGGCCGGTGCTCCCGGCGCACACTGAAGGCACGCTCACGGCGGGCCGCTCCCGCCCGCCCGCCACCCACAGGAGTCGGGTGGTCACCTACGACCGCCGTGGTCACGGGAAGAGCGAAGCGGGGCCGGGCCAGGGCACCCGCCGACAGGACGAGGACGACCTCGAGGCCCTGATCGAGCGGCTCGGACCCGCGCCCGCGCACATGGCGGGCAGTTCCTTCGGCGGGTCGATCGCACTGGGGCTTGCGGCGCGCCGGCCGGAGTTGTTCCGCAGTATCACGGTCCACGAGCCTCCGCTCGTCGCCATCGTGGCCGGGGATCCGGACGCCCTGAGGCAACTGCGCCCGACGCGAGCCTCGATGGACGCCGTCCTCGCCCATCTCGGCAAGGGCGAGTACCGGCAGGGCGCACGGCAGTTCGTGGAGGAGGTGGCCATGGGGCCCGGCACCTGGGACCGGCTGCCCGCCGCCGTGCGCGAGACGTTCGTGCACAACGCGCCCACCTGGCTGGACGAACAGTCCGACCCCGACTGGGCGAAGATCGATACCGACGCCCTCGCCCGGTGCGCCGCGCCGGTGCTGCTCAGCGGAGGCACGCGGAGCCCGGTGTGGTGGGCGACGATCCTCGACCGGCTGGCCGCGGCCCTGCCACGCGCGCGGCGGGGGACCGTCGAAGGGGCGGGGCACATTCCCCACGTCACCCATCCGCGGCGGTACGCCGCCGCCCTCACACGCTTCGTCCGGACGTCCTGAGACGCGAGCTCCGCCACTCGTCGGTACTGTCGGGAGGGATCGCCGCTCGCTCTCCGCTCCTGGTTCCCCGACCGGGCGGCGGAGCGAAGGAGGCAGGGTGTCGTGACCGTGATCTCCCTGAAGTCCGCCCAGGTGCGGGAAGGACTCACGCTGCCCTACGCCGAGGCCGGCTACCCCGGTGGCACACCGGTCGTCTTCGTGCACGGACTCGGTGACTCCTGGTGGGCCTTCGAGTCCCTCCTCAGGCGCCTCCCGGCCGCCCTGCGCGGCTACGCGCCCACCCAGCGCGGCCATGGCGACGCCGACCGCCCGTCCGAGGGCTACACACCCGAGGACTACGCCGCCGACCTCGTCGCCTTCCTGGACGCCGTCGACATCGACCGCGCCGTGCTCGTCGCGTCCTCGAGCGGCGGCGTGCCCGCCCGGATGGTCGCGGGCAGCCATCCCGACCGGATCTCGGGGCTGGTGCTGATCGGCGTACCCGGCACGCTCGAGGACAAGCCGGCGGTGACCGGGTTGCGCGAGGCCGTCGAGGGGCTCTCGGACCCCGTCCCCCGGGAGTTCGTCGAGGAGTTCGTCTCCGGCGCGGTGGACCGACCCGTCGCCAGGGGCCTCGTCGAGACGATGATCGACGAAAACCTCAAGGTCCCCGCGTACGTCTGGCAGGAGACCCTGCGCGGACTGCTCGACACCGATCTGCGCGCGACCCTCGCGGGCATCCTGGTGCCCACCCTCGTCATCTGGGGTGACCAGGACGACCTGCTGCCCCGCGGCGACCAGCGGATCATCCTGGACGCCATCCACGGTTCACGCCTGATCGCCTACGAGGGCGTCGGGCACGACGTCCACTGGGAGCAGCCCGACCGCGTGGTCGCCGACCTCGCCGCCTTCGCCGCGCACCTCGAACACCCCGCGGCTCCCGGCACGTCATGAAGGCGTGGGGGACGGCAGATTGGCCAGATCGGCCAGTTACCTATTGAATACCCGGGGTTACAGCCACCTGGCCGACAAGACTTGCTATCGTGTTACTCGTTAGTAGCAAGCCGAACGGGGGCCACGAGGGGCCGGCGTATGCATCGCCGCCGCTCCTCGGGCAGGTTGGTCGAGACGGACTGTCCGGCAAGGGGGCCGGACGGCCACGGCACCTGCGCGTACGCACCCCGCGGCCTTCGAACTCCACTTTCCTCGCTCACTCATTCGAACAGGTGAGACTCCTCATATGGCTCGTTCCCTGGTCGACTTACTGACCACGCACGCCTCGCAACAGCCGGAGCGGACGGCATACCGCTACCTCGTCACGGGCGACTGCGACGGAGAGATCCAGGACATCTCGTACGGACCTCTGGCCCGTCGGTCCCGAGCCGTCGCCGCCTGGCTGCAGGAACGCGGCCTGGCCGGATCCCGTGCCCTGTTGCTGTATCCGCCCGGCCTGGAGTTCATCTGCGGCTACTTGGGCTGTCTTTCGGCCGGGGTCGTCGCCGTGCCGGGCGTTCCCCCGCAGGGGCGGTCGCAGAACCATCGTGCCCTGACCCGCATGAAGCGCCTCATCGCCGACGCGGACGCCAAGGTGATCCTGGGCGGCCGTGAGGTGCTCGCCGCCCTGACCGCCCAGGCGGAACACCTGCCCGAACTGGACGGGGTCACCTGCGTCGCCACCGAGGACATACCCGACGAGGCGGCCGACTCCTGGCGCGAACCCGACCTCACCGCCGACTCGGTCGCCTTCCTCCAGTACACCTCCGGCTCCACCTCCGCCCCGCGCGGCGTGATGGTGACGCACGGGAACCTGCTGGACAACGAGCGGGCCATCACCGAGCGGATGGGCCACACCCCGGACACGCTCGCGGAGTACGACCACGAACTGTTCGTCAGCTGGCTGCCGGTGTACCACGACATGGGCCTCATCGGTCCGGTCCTGAACACCGTCCACCTCGGCGCCACCGCCACGCTCTTCTCGCCGCTGCACTTCCTCCAGCGGCCCGCGCGCTGGCTGACCGCCCTCAGCCGCTACCGCCCGCACACCAGCGGCGGCCCCAACTTCGCCTACGAGCTGTGTCTCAAGCACGCCACCCCCGAACTCCTCGACGGACTCGACCTAGGCCGGTGGAAGGTCGCCTTCAACGGCGCCGAGCCGGTACGGGCCGCCACCCTGCGGCGCTTCACCGAGACCTTCGCCCCGGCCGGCTTCCGACGCGAGGCCCTCTATCCGTGCTACGGCCTCGCCGAAGCCACGCTCATCGTCACCGGCGGCTCGGTCGACACCCCGCCCACCCTCGCCGCGGCCCCCGGGTCAGGGACGCACGTGGGCGCGGACGACGCGGCCGCCGTCGGCTCCGGGCGGCCGATCCCCGGTACGACCGTGGTGATCGCCGACCCCGAGCGGCGGGAGGAGTTGCCCGAGGGGGAGGTCGGCGAGATCTGGGTGAGCGGCGCGGGCGTCGCCAAGGGCTACTGGCGCAACGCCCTCGCCACCCGCGAGACCTTCCGGGCCACGCTGAAGGACCGTTCGGACCGTTTCCTGCGGACCGGCGACCTCGGATTCCTGCGCGAGGGCGAGCTGTTCGTCACCGGCCGCCTCAAGGACCTGATGGTCATCGACGGACGCAATCACTACCCGCAGGACCTGGAGCTGTCCGCCGAGATGTCCCACGGGGCGCTCCGGCCGGGCTGCACCGCCGCGTTCTCCGTGGACGGCGGCGTCGAGGGCGAGCAGCCCGTCATCGTCGCCGAGACTGCTCCGGACGCGGCGGCCGATTCCGAGCGGATCACCGAGGTGATCCGCAGCGCGATCGGCGAGGCCCACGGCCTCGCGGTGCGTGACGTCGTGCTGGTCCACCCCGGCACCATCCCCAAGACGTCCAGCGGGAAGATCCAGCGCCACGCCTCCCGGGCGGCCTACCTCGCCGACGCCCTCGCGGTCGTGGGCGCGCCCGCCGCGAGATGAGGTAGACGAGGTCCCCCCCGTCGGCGCGGACACCCGCGCCGACAGGGCACCCCGGTCGTACCCGCCGTACACCAGGGGTTCCTCAGTCGCGCGCCGGTGCCTCCGCCGTCCACCGATCGCCGTCGACCGGTCGCCGTCCACGGTCGCCGTACCCGTCGTACGGAATCCGCCTGAACCCGAGTTCACGAGGACACCTTTCCCGATGCCTGCGAGCGAGTCCCCGAAGCAGTTCCCCGAGATGTCCGTCACGACCTCCGAGGACGTGACCTCCGAGGATGTGCGGGCCTGGCTGACGTCGGCCGTCGCCGAGGCGGCCGGGCTCGACACACTGGCCGTCGACGCCGAGCGGCCGATCGCCGAATTCGGCCTGGGATCACGCCAGTTGGTGACCCTGGCCGCGGAGCTCTCCGGTCGGATCGGCCGCGCCGTGGAGCCGTCCCTCGTCTTCGAACATCCCACCATCGCGGCGCTCGCCGCGGCGGTCCTCGACGAAGGGCCCGTCGGCGCGGCGGCGCCGGTGCCGGCGGACGCGCCCGTACGCGGCGACGAGGACATCGCCGTCATCTCCATGGGCTGCCGCTACCCCGGCGGCGCCGACGACCCCGAGGCGCTGTGGCGGCTGCTCGCCTCCGGCGAGGACGCCATCACCGAGGTGCCCGCGGGCCGTTGGGACACCCGAGGGCTCTACGACCCCGACCCGGAGGCCCCCGGCAAGGCGTACACCCTGCGCGGCGGCTTCCTCTCCGACATCGACCGTTTCGACGCGCACTTCTTCGGGATCTCACCGCGCGAGGCCGCGGCCATGGACCCCCAGCAGCGGCTGCTGCTCGGGACCGCCTGGGAGACCATCGAGCGCGCCGGGATCGTCCAGGACACCCTGAACGGCAGCTCCACGGGCGTCTACATCGGGCTGTACGACAGCGGCTACCAGGCCTCGGTCGCGCTCGGCCGGCTCGACGGGCACGTGGGCACCGGTTCGGCGTCCAGCGTGGCCTCCGGACGCATCGCCTACACCCTCGGACTCCAGGGCCCGGCGGTCACCGTCGACACCGCCTGCTCCTCCTCCCTCGTCGCCCTGCACCTGGCCGCGCGGGCGCTGGCGAGCGGCGAGTGCGACCTCGCGCTGGCAGGCGGCGCGACGCTCCTTGTCACCCCGCGCGGACACGTCGAGTTCAGCCGGCTGCGCGGGCTGTCGCCGTCCGGTCGGTGCAGCCCGTTCTCGTCCGACGCGGACGGCGTGGTGTGGGCCGAGGGCTGCGGTCTGGTGCTGCTCAAGCGGCTCGCGGACGCGCGCCGCGACGGCGACCGGGTCCTCGCCGTCGTGAAGGGGTCGGCCATCAACCAGGACGGCCGCAGCCAGGGCCTGAGCGCCCCGAGCGGCCCGGCACAGGAACGGGTGGTGCGGGCCGCCCTCGACGCGGCCGGACTCCGCCCGGACGACCTGGACCACGTCGAGGCCCACGGCACGGGCACCCGGCTCGGCGACCCCATCGAGGGCCGGGCGCTCGCCGCCGTCTTCGGGCCGGGGCGCCCGGCCGACCGGCCGCTCGGCGTCGGCTCCCTCAAGTCCCAGATCGGTCACACCCAGGCCGCGGCGGGCATCGGCGGTGTCATCAAGACGGTTCTGGCCCTCGGCCACGAACTGCTCCCGGCCTCCCTGCACGCCGACACCCCGACCGAGCACGTTGACTGGGCGGGCGGCGGCCTGCGGGTGCACAGCGCCGCCCGGGCATGGCCGCGGGGCGGCGACCGGGTGCGGCGGGCCGGGGTGAGCGCGTTCGGGATCAGCGGTACGAACGCGCACGTGGTGCTGGAGGAGGCGCCGCGGGATCTCGTACGGCCGGCCACCGGGACACCCCCGACGGAGCTCCCCGGCGCGACCCTCTTCCCGCTCTCCGCCCGTACCCTCCCCGCCCTCCGGGGCCAGGCCGCCCGCCTCCTCGAAGCGCTCGACGAACAGCCGCGGCCGGCGCTGCCCGACGTGGCCGCGACGCTGGCCCACCACCGCACGCACTTCGAGCACCGGGCCGTCGTCCGGGCGGCCGACCGCGACGGCCTGCTGACCGCCCTGCGCGCACTCGCCGAGGGCCGAACCGACAGCGGCACGGACAGCGACACCGGCACCGATACCGATACGGTCGTCGGACCTCAGCAGGCCGTCCCCACCGGCAAGTTGGCCTTCGTCTTCCCCGGCCAGGGCTCCCAGTGGGCCGGTATGGCCCGCGATCTGCTCGACCGCGACCCGGTGTTCGCGGACGAACTCGACCGCTGCGACGCCGCCCTGCGCCCTTTCACCACCTGGTCGGTGGCGGCCGTCCTGCGCGGCGCCGAGGGCGCCCCGTCCCTGGACCGCGTGGACGTCGTACAGCCGGTCCTGTTCGCCGTGATGGTGTCCCTGGCCGCGGTGTGGCGGGCCCGGGGTGTACGGCCGGACGCCGTGGTCGGGCACAGCCAGGGCGAGGTCGCCGCGGCCTGCGTCGCGGGCGCGCTCAGCCTGAACGACGCCGCCGCGGTGGTCGCCCTGCGCAGCCAGGCCCTGACCGGGCTGTCGGGCACCGGCACCATGGCCGTCGTCGCCCTCCCGCACACCGAGGTCGAGGACCGCCTCGCCGATCTCGACGGACGGGTCTGCGTCGCCGCCGTGAACAGCGGCCGCTCGACGGTGATCGCCGGTGACGTCGAGCCCCTGGAAACCCTGCTCGCCGACCTCGACCGCGAGCAGGTCTTCGCCCGCCGCCTCGATGTCGACTACGCCTCCCACAGCCCCGGGGTCGAGCCGGTCCGCGCGACGGTCCTCGACGAACTCGACGGCGTCACCACCTGCCCGACCTCCGTCGCCTGGTACTCCACCGTCACCGGCGAGCCGGTCACCGAGGAGCTGGAGGCCGACTACTGGTACACCAATCTGCGCGAGCCCGTCCGCTTCGCACCCACCGTGGAGCGCATGGCCGCGGACGGCTACCGCTGCTTCGTCGAACTCGGCCCCCACCCCTCACTCGTCACCGCCCTGCACACCGTCGCCGAGGACTCCGGCCACGAGAACCTGGTCGCCGTCGGCTCGCTGCGCCGCGACGAGGACGGACCCGCCTGCCTGGACCGGGCCACCGCCGAACTCCACGTCCACGGACGGCGGATCGACTGGCGCCGACTGGTCCCCGACACCGCCCCCGCCGACCTGCCGACGTACGCCTGGGATCCGCGGCGCCACTGGATCGAGCCCGAGTCCACGACCGGTGCCTCCGGCCTCTTCGACCGTGCCGCGCACCCTCTGCTCGGCATCCAGCTCCAGTCGCCGGACGAGACCCGCTGGACCTTCCGGGGCGAGTGGTCCGAGGACACCGCCGACTGGCTGCCCGACCACACCGTGTTCGGCCGGACCGTCGTCTCCGGCACCACCCTGATGGAACTCTGCCGCGCCGCGCTCGCCGTGGCCCGCCCGGACGACCCGTCCGACCTCACCGACCTGCTCCTCCTCAGCCCTCTCACCCTCCCCGACTCCGGCACGGTCGAGGTGTCCGTCGAGGTGGTCACGGCCGGTCCCGTACCGGAGATCACCGTGCACAGCCGCCCGCGCGCCCAGGAGGCCACGGGCTGGACCCTGCACGCCACCGTGTCCGCGTCCGCGCCCGCCGCGCCGACGGTGGATCGGCCCCCGGTGTGGCCGGAGGCGGCCGAACAGGCCTGGACCCCGGGGACGTACGAGCGGCTCACCGAACTGGGCCTCGGCTACGGCCCGGCCTTCCAGGGCGTACGGTCGGCGGTCGCGACCGGCGACGGTGAACTGCTGGCCCGGCTCTCGCTGCCGCCCACGGCCCGCGACGCGGCAGACCCGTACCCCCTCCACCCCGCCCTGCTGGACGCCGCGCTGCACGTGGCCGCCGGGCTCGACGCGTCCGACGGCCGGGTGCTGCTCCCGGTCGCGGTGGGCCGGTGCGTCCTGCCGCCCGGTGGCGCGAGGGACCTCACCGCGGCGGTACGACGCACGGGCGGCTCCGGCACGGACCTCACCCTGGACGTCACGCTGTGGGACACCGACGGCTTCCCGGCCGGGCGTCTGGAGGCCGTACGACTGCGGGCGGCGGACCCGGCGGACCTGAAAGGCGCCTCGGAGAACGCCCGGCACCTGTACGAGATGGTCTGGACGGCGGTACCCGAACAGCCCGCCGAGGCGCCGGGCACCGAGTGGGCCGTCGTCGGCGACCCCTCGGACCCGGAGGTCGCCGGGGCCCTGCGTGGCCTCGCGGCGGCGGGAACCCACGTCCGGAGCGGGGCGGGCGGCGCGGACGTGAATGGGACGGGCGGCGCGGACGCGAGCGGGGCGGGCGGCGTCGACGTGCTCGTACGGTTCTGGCCTCGCCCCGCAGCGGGCGCCGAACCGGCCGCCGCGGCACAGGAGTTGGCGGCCGCGGCCCTGGCTGAACTGCGTGCCCTGATCGCCCTCCCCCAGGACGAGGCGCCTGCCCGGACCGTGTGGGTGACGCGCGGTGCGGTCGGGGCCGTCGACGAGGACACCGTGCCCGGCCTCGCCCAGTCCGTGCTGTGGGGGCTCGCCCGCAGCGCCCGCGCCGAACACCCGGAACTCGGCCTGACCCTGCTCGACCTCGACGACTCCGACCCGGCGGACGCGCTCCCGACCGCCGCCACCCACGCCGAGGAACCCGAACTCGCCTTCCGCGCGGGCACTCTGCTCGCACCGCGACTCGTCCGCGCCCGTAACCGGGACGCGACCGGCACCCCGGTCGTCCTCGACCTGGTCGGCCGCCCCACCCTCGTACCCACCGACGGCACGGTGCTGATCACCGGAGGTCTCGGTGCCGTCGGGCGGCACATCGCCCGGCTGCTCGCCGAACACGGCGTTCCGCGCCTGCTCCTGACCTCTCGTCAAGGTCCCGACGATCCGCGGGCCGCCGAGGTCGCCGCCGAACTGGCCGCGCTCGGCGCCGAGGTCGAGGTCGCGGCCTGCGACATCGCGGACGCGGCGGCCGTGGCCGATCTGCTCGGCCGTATCGGCGAGGAGTCGCCGCTGCGCGGTGTCGTGCACTGCGCCGGAGTCCTGGCCGACGGGGTGGTCGCCGAGTTGACGCCCGAACGCCTCGCAGAGGTACTGCGCCCCAAGGTCGACGGCGCCGCCCACCTGCACCGGCTCACCGCCGACGCGCGACTCGACCTGTTCCTGCTGGTCTCCTCGGCCGCCGGAGTCCTCGGCAACGCGGGCCAGGGCAACTACGCGGCGGCCAACGTCTACCTCGACCAACTCGCCCACCACCGGCGGGCCCTGGGCTTGCCCGGCGTGTCCCTCTCCTTCGGCGCCTGGGCGGGCGAGGGCCTCGCCGTCGCACACGCCGACCTGGACCGGATGGCCCGTCTCGGCCACCGCGCCCTCACCCCCGACCAGGGCCGCGAACTCGTCGAACTCGCCCTGCGCCAGGGCGCCCCGCACCTGGTCGCCTGGGCCCTGGACCTGCCCCGCCTGCGCGAGACGGTGACCGCCACGGGCGGTGGTACGGCGGCGGTGTGGCGCTCGCTGCTGCCCGCACCCCGCACCGGCCGTGGCGGCGGCGACGGTCTGGCCGACCGACTGGCCCGGCTGCCCAAGGCCGAACGCGCCGAACGCGTCCTGGCCCTGGTTCGCGAGGAGATCTCCCGCGCCCTCGGCCTGCGCTCGACGGAGTCCGTCCGCCCCGACCAGCCGCTGCGCGAACTCGGCATGGACTCGGTGACGGCGGTCGAACTCCGCAACCGCATCGGCGCCCGGATCGGCGCCAAGCTCCCGGCCACCCTGCTGTTCGACCACCCCACCGCGGCCCGGCTCGCCGCGCACCTGCTGTCCACCGTCCTCGCGGTGGGCGACCGCACCACTCCCGGCACACAGCCCGCACGTGCCACGACGCCGGCCTCCGACGAACCGGTGGCCCTGGTCGCCATGGCCTGCCGGCTGCCGGGCGGTGTGAGCGATCCGGAGGGCCTGTGGAACCTGGTCGCGGAGGGGCGCGACGCGGTGGGCCCCTTCCCGGCCGAACGCTGGGACGTGGCGGCGCTGTACGACCCCGACCCGGACGCCGTCGGCAAGTCGTACGCCCGTGAGGGCGGCTTCCTGAACGACGATGACCTGACGTCCTTCGACGCGGGCTTCTTCGGGATCACCCCGAAGGAAGCGGCCGCGATGGACCCGCAGCAACGGCTGCTGATGGAGACGGCGTGGGAGGCGCTGGAGCGCGCCGGGATCGTGCCCGCCGAACTCGCGGGCAGCACCACCGGTGTGTACGTCGGCATGTTCGGCAGCGACTATCTGGCGGGGTCCCGCCTCGACCAGCTGGACGGGTACGTCGGTACGGGCTCGGCGCTGAGCGTGGCCTCGGGGCGGCTCGCCTACGCGCTGGGGCTGGGCGGCCCCGCGCTGACGGTGGACACGGCGTGCTCCTCGTCGCTGGTGGCACTGCACCTGGCGGCGCAGGCGCTGCGGTCCGGAGAATGCGACCTCGCGCTCGCCGGTGGCGTGACGGTGATGGTGACCCCGGGAACCTTCGTGGAGTTCAGCCGACTGCGGGGCCTGTCCCCGACCGGCCGCTGCCGCTCCTTCTCCGACGACGCCGACGGCGCCATCTGGGCCGAGGGCGCCGGCATGGTCGTACTGAAGCGACTGAGCGACGCCCGGCGCGACGGTGACGAGGTGCTGGCCGTGCTGCGCGCCACGGCCGTCAACCAGGACGGCCGCAGCCAGGGGCTGTCCGCGCCGAACGGCCCGGCGCAGGAACAGGTGATCCGGCGGGCCCTGGAGCTGTCCGGGCTGCAGCCCGCCGACATCGACTACGTGGAGGCGCACGGCACGGGCACCACGCTGGGCGACCCGATCGAGGCGAACGCCCTGGCGGAGGTCTTCGGCGACTCACGCCCGCAGGACCACCCCCTGTACCTGGGCTCGCTCAAGTCCAACATCGGACACGCGCAGGCTGCTTCGGGTGTGATCGGGCTCGTCAAGGTGGTGCAGTCGCTGCGCCACCGGACCCTGCCGCGCACCCTGCACGCCGACACACCCAGCAGGCACGTCGACTGGGAGAACAGCGGGCTGCGGCTGGTGCGGGACACGGCGCCCTGGCCGTCGTCGCCCGGGCGGACACGACGGGCCGGAGTGAGTGCCTTCGGGATCAGCGGGACCAACGCGCATGTGATCGTGGAGGAGGCCCCGCCGGTCGAGAAGGCGGACGGGAAGGACGAAGTCCCGCCGGGCAAGCGGCTGTTCGTGCTGTCGGGACGCAGTGAGGTCGCTCTGCGGGGGCAGGCCGCGCGACTGGCGAACCACCTGACCGAGGAGGCCGGCGAGGACATCGCTCTCCTCGATGTCGCCCACACCCTGGCCCGGCACCGCAGCCACTTCGAACGGCGCGCGGCGCTCGTCGCGGGTGACCGGGACGAACTGCTGGCACGGCTGGACGCGTTGGCGAGCGGGCGGTCGCCCCTTGCCGCGCCCCGCGACGACGGGACGGGCAAGGTGGCCTTCGTCTTCGCCGGGCACGGCGGTCAATGGCCCGGAATGGGCGTCGAGTTGATGGCCGGGTCGGAGGCGTTCCGCGAGGAGCTGGTCCGCATCGACGAGGCCGTTCACCGACGGGTCGGCTGGTCGGTGCTCAACGCCCTGCGGGCGCCGGAGGAGTTCGCCCCGCTCGGCCGCACCGAGTTCCTGCAACCGGTGCTGTTCGCGGTCAACGCCTCACTGGCCGCCGCCTGGCGCGCGCTCGGCGTCCGCCCGGACGCCGTCGTCGGGCACAGCCTGGGCGAGATCGCCGCCGCGTACAGCGTGGGCGCCCTCACCCTGGACGAGGCCGTGACCGTGGTGACCGGACGCGGGCAGGCGGTCGTACCGCTGGTGGGCCAGGGCGGCATGCTGTCCCTGGAACTGCCGCCCGCGCGGGTCGAGGAGCTGCTCACGCCGTTCGCGGGCCGCCTGTTCGTCGCGGCGGTCAACAGCGCCCGGTCCACGGCCGTCTCCGGCGAGGCCGACGCGCTGGCCGAGCTGCGCGACCGCCTCGACGAGCGGGGCATCGTCGCACGCCCGCTGACGACACCGTTCGCCTCGCACACCCCCCTGATGGACCCGCTCCGCGCGGAGCTGCTCGACCGCTTCTCCGACGTCAGGGGCGTCCGGACACCGACCCCGCTGTACTCGGCGGTGCTGGCCGAACCCGTCCCCGGCGACCGGCTGGACGCCGATCACTGGTACGCCAACCTCAGGGAGCCGGTCCGGTTCGCGGACACGATCCGACGGATGCTGGACGACGGCTACCGCTACTTCGTCGAGCTGAGCCCGCACCCCTCGCTCACCTCGTCGATCGAGGCGGTGGCGGCGGAGGCCGGGATCGACGCGGTCGGCATCGGCTCGCTGCGCCGGCAGAGCGACGGACACGACGTACTGCTGCGCGGGCTGGGGGAGTTGTACACGGCCGGGCACACGCCCGACTGGCCGCTGCTGTTCCCGCAGGGCCGCCGGGTCGGCCTGCCGACCTATGCCTTCGCCCGCGAACGCCACTGGCTCGCGCCCGCCCCGGCCACCGCCTCGGCCGGCGGATCACCGCTCCTCGGCACGCACCTGGAGGCCAGCGACGATCCCGACCGGCACCTTTTCCAGGCCGACATCGACCTCGACGACAGCCGCTTCGCCTATCTCACCGACCATCGGGTCACCGGTGAGGTCTGGCTGCCCGGCGCCGCCTTCCTCGACATGGCCCTGGAGGCCGCGTCCACGCTGCGGGGCGGCGGCGAAGTACGGCTGGCCGACGTCAGGTTCGTACAGCCGCTGCCGCTGGAGGTGGACCGGCCCGTACGGCTGCAACTGGTCCTGAGCCCGGCCGAGGACGGCTTCCGGGACTTCACCATCGCCTCGACACCCGCTGGTGGGCACGGCGCGCCGTGGCAGCGGCACGTCGGCGGACGTCTCGTGGTCACCGCGGAAACCGCCGCCGATGACGAAGAGCGGCTCGACGCCGTGCGCGAACGGTGCGACGAGCAGGTCGATGTGTCAGCGGTCTACGCCGGGCTCGCGGCCCTGGGCATCGACTACGGCCCCGCCTTCCGGGGACTGGAGGAAGGCCGCCGTACGGAGGTGGCCGCCCTCGGCCGCCTGGCCCGCACACCCGCCGCCGGTCATCTGCTGCATCCCGCCGTCCTCGACGCGGCCTTCCACACGGCCGCGCTGCCGGGCGGCGCGCCCGCGGGCCGGGCGTTCGTGCCCGCGGCCGTCGGACAGCTGAGGTTCACCGGACTGCGCACGGCGCCCGTGTGGGCGACCTGCCGACTGCGTTCCGTGGACGGCGACACGGCGACCGTGGACCTGTGGCTGTGGGACGAGGACGAGCAACTGGTGCTGGAGGCTCGGGAGTTCGAACTGGCGGCACTGTCTCCGCTGGACGGCGCGCTCTTCGAGACCCACTGGCAGCCGCGTCCGGCCGCGCAGCGGCCGCCCGCCGAGGGCAGTTGGCTGATCCTGGCGGACGACACGGGTGTCGCGGCCGAACTGGAGGAGCGGCTCGGCTCGACCGTGCCGCGGGTGATCGCCCGCAGGGGTGAGTCGTTCGGCGTCGAGGGACCCGGTCGTTACGTGCTCGACCCCGCCGATCCGCGGCACCTGGCCCGCCTCCTGGACGAGGCCTTCCCCGACGGGCCGCCGGAGAGGGTGGTCCAGCTGTCCGCGCTCGACGCCCCGGCGATCACGGATGCCGGTACGGCCGAGGAGGCGGCGCGGCTGTGCTGCCTGAGCACGCTGCACCTGGTACGGGCGCTGGCGGACCGGCCGCGGGGCCGGGCCCCCCGTCTGTTCGTCGTCGCGCGGGGCAGCCAGGCCGCCGGTGACAGCACGCGGGTGACGCACCCTCAGCAGGCCCTCGCCTGGGGCTTCGGCCTCGCGGTGGCGCAGGAGTACCCGGAGCTGTCGGCCACCCTGATCGACCTGCCGCCCACCGACGGTGTCGACGCCCTGTGGACACAGCTGCGGCACGCGGACGACGAACGGCTCGTCGCGCTGCGGGAGTCGGGCCGACTGGTCCCGCGCCTGGCCCGCACCCGCCCCGACGACGGCGGCAACGGAGAGGTCACCCCCGACGGGGTGTACCTGATCACCGGTGGTCTGGGCGGCCTCGGCCGGGTCGTCGCCGAACGACTGGTCCGCCGCGGCGCCCGCCGACTGGCCCTGATGAGCCGCGGCGAGCCCGACGCGCACACCGCGGGCTGGATCAGGGGTCTCGAAGAACACGGGACCACCGTGCACCTCGCCCGCGCCGACGTGGCCGACCGCGAGGAACTGACGGCAGCCCTGAACGCCGTACGACGGGAAGCGGGGCCGATCGCCGGAGTCGTCCACGCGGCCGGTGTCCTCGACGACGCGACGGTGGCGAACCTGACCGACGAGCGCGTCCTGCGCGTGCTCGCCCCCAAGGTCCTCGGCACCACGCTGCTCACCGAACTGATCCCGGAGGCCGAGAGCCTCGTCCTGTTCGCCTCGGCGGCCGGTCTCCTCGGCTCCGCGGGACAGAGCCCGTACGCGGCGGCGAACGCCTTCCTCGACGCCTGGGCGCACCACCTCTCCCGTGCCGACCGCCGGGCGCTGAGCCTGGACTGGGGCGCGTGGGCGGGCGTGGGCATGGTCGCCGAGTCCGGCATCCGGGCCGCCGAGGCAGGCCGGTCCGGGCTGCTCGCGTTCTCCCCGCAGGACGGTGGCGAACTCTTCGAACGGGTGCTGGCCACCTCCCGTCGCCAACTCGCCCCCCTCGCCCTGGACTGGGAGACCCTCGCGCACGACCCGGACGCGGCCCGCACCCGTCCGATCCTCGGCGACCTGATCACCGTACCGACCGGCGGTGACGGCGCGGACGACCTCGTCGCAAGCGTGTTCGCGGCGACGACGGAACGGGACCGCGCGGACCGCCTCGAAGCGTATGTACGGGCCCGGGTCGGCCAGGTCTCCGAAGGCACGGTGGACGTCTCCGCGACCACGGCCCTGAAGGAACTCGGCCTGGACTCCCTCATGCTCGTCCGGCTGCGCAACGCCTTCGCCCGCGAGCTGGGCGCCGAACTCCCGGCCGCCACCGTGTTCTCCGCCTCCGACATCCGCGGTCTGGCCCGGGCGC
This sequence comes from Streptomyces sp. GbtcB7, assembly GCF_019091445.1. Lineage (NCBI taxonomy): Bacteria > Bacillati > Actinomycetota > Actinomycetes > Kitasatosporales > Streptomycetaceae > Streptomyces > Streptomyces sp. GbtcB7. The sequence continues at coordinate 149,480 of NZ_JAGXJM010000006.1, read as the reverse complement.
TCGGCGAGGTGCTGCCCGAACGGGACACGGTCGCGCAGGCCGGGGAACGGCGGCCCGAGGCGCGGCGGCCCGAGGCCGCCGTCGAGGTGCCCGAGAGCGAACTGCGGCCCGCGACCCGCGATGTCGTACGACTGCTGCGCAGCGCCCGGCCGGGCATGCCGGACGCGGCCCACGCCGTCGGCCTGGCCCTCCGGCTCACCACGCCCACCACCCGCGCGGCGCTCACCGACATCCTCACCCGTCTCGCTGGACGGCACGCCGCGCTGCGCACCGCGATCGTGACCGGTGCCGGAGGCGAACACGCGCGGCTGCTCCGGGTGGACCGGGAGCTCGCACGGCCGGTACTGCGCTGGACGGACGTGCCCGGCGACGACGAACTCGACGCGGCCGACCGGCTGCGTCGGCTGCTGGAACCGCCCTTCGACCTGGCGAACCCTCCGTTGTGGCGCTTCGAGCTGCTCGACGGCGGTCCCCGGGGCCAGATCCTGGCGTTCGGCGCGCACCACGCGGTGAACGACCTGCAGTCGCTGCTGCTCGTGGCGGGGGAACTCGACGCCGAACTGTCCGGCACCTCGCTCGGTGACGCCGTCACCAACCGGGACATCGATCTCCTGATCGAGGCGCAACAGACGGACGACACCCCCGGCGAGGGCGTGACCGCATGGCGCGAGGCCTTCCAGGGCAGTGACCGACTCGACCTGACGCTCGCCCGGCCCCGCCCGGCGACACGCTCGTACCGGGCCGGCAGCGTCAGCGTGACGATCCCCGACGGGCTCATGGAACGAGTGTCGGCCGCCGCGAGCGGGCTCGCGATCACGCCCGCCGCCTTCTGCCTCGGCACCCTGACCGTGCTGCTCGCCAGGATGCGGCAGAAGGAACGTTTCGTTCTCGCCGTGCCCGTCGACACCCGCATCCACGCCGACGCGTACGACGCGGTGGGCTTCTTCGGAGTGCCGGTGCCGTTCCCGGCCGAGGCCGGGGCGGGCGAACGGATCGCGCAGGTGCTGCGCCGCACCGACGGCCGCCTCGACCGGGTCCTCGCGAAGGGCGCCATGTTCTCGGACGTGCTGTCGACCCTCGCCCGACAGGGGCTGCACCGGACGAACGCGCCGTTGGTGGAGGTGTACTTCAACTACGTACGCTCTGCGGCGGGCCGCCTCGCCGACCTGGAGGTCCTGCCCGCCGGGACCGGGTACTCCGACCTCGACCTGATGATCACCATGACCCCCGACGCGGGCCGGATCCGGCTCGACCACAACCTCGACATCCTGGACGCGGCGACCTCTGTCGAACTGGGGGAGCAATTCCTGCGGCTGCTCGCGGAGGTGGCGGACGATCCGACGGCGGCGGTCCGTTCGACGCCGGGTACGGCGGTCGAGGCGACCCCGGCGATCCGTACGAGGCCGGGCACGGCGGTGGAGGTGCCCGAGGCGGCGGCCGAGGACACTCGCCGCGCCCCGCGCCGGTCGCTCGCCCTCGCCGCCACCTTCGCCCTCGGGAATCTGCCCCTGCTGTGCGAGGCGGCGGTCGAGGAGGGCGCGTGGGACGGCGGCCTGACCGTCGCGGAAGCCCCGTACCACCAGGTGCTCGCCGCCCTGCGTGACCCCTCCGGCGTCTTCGCCGACCCCACGGCGGCGGTGGGCGTGGCGCTGCTGCGGGCGGCGGACCTGGAACGGTTCGGCCCGGTGGACGACGCGCTGCTCGCCGAGTTGCGTACCGCGTTCCCGGCCGCGCTGCGCGCCCTGTCCGAACGGACGCGGAAGCCGCTGATCGTCGGCTTCCTGCCGTGCGCGCACGCGCAGGACCGCTTCGCACGGTGGGAGCGCGAGATCGCCGACGAACTGGCCGAGGTGCCCGGCATCGCGGTGCTCCGCCCCGACGACTGGACCCGATGCCACGCCGTCGAGGAACCCTTCGACGAGCGGACCGAGCGCATCGCCCACCTCCCCTTCACCCCGCAGTTCCAGGCGGCGGTGGCGCTGTGCCTCGCCGACGTCGTACGTGCGGTACGGCGCCCCGCGCCCAAGGTGATCGCGGTGGACGGCGACGAGACGCTGTGGGGTGGAGTGGCCGGGGAGATCGGCCCGGAGGCGGTGGACCTGACCGGACCGCGTGCCCTGCTCGCCCGCCGGCTCCTTCAGTGGCGTGCGGCGGGCGCGCTTTTGGCACTGGTCAGCAACAACGACGAGGCCACGGTACGGGCCGTCCTGGACCGCCCGGACAGCCTGCTCAAGGCCGAACACTTCAGCGTGCTCTCCGCGACCTGGGGCCCGAAGTCCGGCCGGCTCGCCGAGGCGGCCCGGACGCTCGGCCTCGGCCCGGACAGCTTTCTGTTCCTCGACGACAACCCGGTCGAGATCGCGGGAGTGCGGTCCGCGCTGCCGGAGGTGCTGTCGGTGACCTGCCCGCCGTCGGCCGAACTGGGCGCGTTCCTGGGCAGGTTGTGGCCGCTCGTTCCGGCCGCGGCGACGGCCGAGGACGCGGTGCGGGCGCGGTTCTACGAACAGGAGCGGGACCGGGACGCGGTGCGCGCGCAGGCCGGATTCGAGGAGTTCCTCGCCCAGTTGGAACTTGAGGTCGACATCCGGGCCCTGTCCGGGGCCGATGTCGAGCGGGCCGAGCAACTCGTCCGCCGTACCAACCAGTTCACCCTGCGGACCCGGTCCGCCGACGGGGGCGATCTCGGGCGCTGGCGGGAGCGCGGTGAGGTGTGGACGGCCGCGGCCCGGGACCGGTTCGGCGACTACGGCCAGATCGGGCTGCTCGCCCTCCACGCGGACGGCGACCAACTCGACGTACTGGCCTGGCTGATGAGCTGCCGGGCGCTCGGCCGGGGAGTCGAGGAACGGCTGTTGCGGTGGCTGGCCGACCGTGCCGACGAGCTGGGCTGCGTCAAGGTCCGACTGACGGCGGAGCGCACTCCGCGCAACGTACCGGCCCGGCGGCTGCTGGCCGCGCTCGGTGGCGGGGACCAGGACGACGAACGCCTGGAGACCGTGGTCACGCCGGAACAGCTGCGGGCCTTCCGGTCCTGGCGGCGGGGGTGAACCGGCGGCGTCGACGGGTGAAAGCGGTGGCAGTGGTGGCAGTGCGCGAAAGGACAAGTCACGGGGTGAAGGGCTCTCATGCGTGAGGTGAACGAGGACGCGTCGGCGTACGCCGGACAGCGGGCGACGGCCGAGGCGATCGAGCGGGGTGGTGGCGGGCTGAGCGTGGACGCCCTGCTGGCGAAGGTGAGGACGGCCGCGGCGCCCGTGCCGACCGGTTCCGACGGGGGCGTTGCGGGGGCAGCGGTTCCGGACGTGGTCCTGGACGTGGAGGGTCCGGCGGCGGCGGTTCCGGACGTGGAGGCTCTGGCGGCAGCCATCGCCGCCGTGGCGGGCCGCCATCTGCCCGAGGGGCACCTGTCGCCCGGCGTCGACTTCTTCGACGCCGGGGGCACCTCGGTGGGCGCCGTGGAACTCGTCGCTGCGCTGGAGGACGAGCTGGGCATGGAGATCGCCCTCGACGACGTCTTCGCCGACGCCCGCCCGACCAGCCTGGCCCAGCGCCGGCTGTCGACCGCGGGCGCCCCGGCCGCCCTCTCGGCCCCGGCCGCATCGAAAACGCCGACGCCCGGGACGACTCGGGCCCCGGACACGGCAGGTACAGCCACGTCCGAGGGGACCTCGACCTCGGTCACGGTGGCAAGTCCGCTTCCGTCGTCCGCCGCGGGCACCCGTCCGGCGCCCGCACCCGGCATCCTCCCCGTCCCGGCCCCCCGCACCGCCCCCGCGGTGGCCGTCACCCCGGCCCCGCACGCCACGGCCCGGACCGAGGACCTCGACCAGATCCTGGCCGACCTGGCGCTCGCCGACCGGCTGCCCTGGACCGGCGACCCCGAGCCGCTGCCGCCCCGTCGGATCCTGCTGACCGGCGCCACCGGCTTCCTCGGCAGCCATATGCTCCTCGACCTGCTGCGGCACAGCGACGCCCACGTCTACTGCCTGGTCCGCGCAGCCGACGAGGAGGCGGCCCTAGGGCGGCTCGGTGAGGCGCTCAAGAGGTACGAGCTGCCCTGGTCGTCGGAGGTCCGCCGCCGGGTGACCGTGCTCCCCGGCGACATCCGGCGCCCGCACCTGGGCCTGTCGGACGAACTGTGGACCACGCTCACCCACGAGCTGGACAGCGTCGTCGGCGTGGCGGCGGCCGTGGACTTCCTGCGCGGCTACCAGTCGCTGCGGCAGAGCAACGTCATCGGCTCGCTGACCCTCGCCGAGCTCGCGGCGACCGGCCGGCCGAAGCCGCTGCACCACATCTCCTCCATCGCGGTCTTCAACGAGGTCGGCATCACCGCGATGGGCGAGGACGACCCGCTCGCCCACGTCGACCGCCTCGTCGCGGGCTACGACCAGACGAAGTGGGCGGCGGAGGTCGCCCTGCGACGGGCCCGCGACCACGGCCTGATCGTCACGGCCCTGCGTCCCGGCGGCATCGGCGGCCACACCAGGACCGGCGCCTACAACCCGCAGGACCTCAGCAGCGGTCTCCTCTCGGCCTTCGGCCGCTTCCGCACGGTCCCCGCCTTCAACCACCTGAACGCGGCCCCGGTGGACTGGGTGAGCCGGGTCGCGGTCGGCGTCGTCTGCGAACCCGACGCGTGGGGCTACGACTACCACCTGACCGGCGTACCCAACACCCTCGACGACGTCGTACGGGACATGGCGCTCGGCGGGATGCACGTACGCGTACAGGACTGGGACGAGTGGCGGACCCACGCCCTGGCCCGGCTGGAAGCCGAGCCGGTGCCCGAACTGGGCTTCCTCACCAGGGTGTTGCGGAGCCCCACCGCGCTCAGACTGTGCGAGGCGACCCTGAAGGGTCCGGCGGCCACCGCCGAGCGCACCGCCGCGCTCGTCGAGGCACTCGGGTTGCGGCCCGCCGCCCGCTACGACGCCCAGGCCCAGCTGAGGACGTTCGAGCGGCTCGCCCAGGACGGGTTGGCCCGGCTGCCGCACAAGGACGACCAGCCCTACCTGTGGTTCTCCGAGACGACCGAGGGCGGTGTCGGCCCGGTCGGAGCCCCCGCCGACACTCCCTGCTCGATGGCGCTCACCCTCTCCCTCGCGAGCATGTACCAGCTGGTGAAGGAGCGCCGGGTCGATGTCACCGGCGAGTTGACGTGCGCGGCGGTGCATCCCGAACCGCTGGTCGTCGAGCACGGCGACGTCTGGATCCGGCCCGAGGAGGGCATCCCGCAGCGACACGGTATGCGCCACCGACTCCTCAGCTACCGGCTGGCGTTGCGTGACGCGGAAGGCGGCGGCTGGTGGCTGGAGGGCCACAAGTACGCCCGGGCCCGTCGTGACGTGTGGCGCCAGACCCGGGCGCTCACCGTAGAGATCGGCCGCGAGGGCGCACCGGCGGCCCTGGCGGGCGAGCTCGTCGTGCCCGCCGACACCTATCTGCGCGACCAGGTCGACGGCATCAAGGTCGACCCGCGCCTGACCAGCCAGGAGAAGCGGGCCGCCAAGCTGACCTGGCTCGCCTGGTTCGGCCTGGAGATGGGCCGCGGTCTGCTCGGCCCCTTCGCCCGGGCCGCCGCCGACCTCCTCGACCTGCGCCGCACCACGACCCCCTCGGAGCACCACCGATGATCCTCCGGAGCACCGACTCCCGCACCAGGCCGACGCTCCGCAAGGTCAGGAGCACCACGACCCTGGGCCCCCTCCACCACCGCCTCGACCCGGCGCGGGTCGAGGAGATCCCCTTCCGGGCGGGCGACGGCGTACGCCTCGGCCTGACCCGCGTGGACAGCGGCGACACGGACCGCCCCGCCGTGCTGCTCCTGCACGGGCACACCGCGTCCGCCGACATGTTCCTGCTGCCCGAGACCCGCAACCTGGTCGACGTCCTGCTCGACGACGGCTACGAGCCCTGGCTGCTCGACTGGCGGGGCAGCTGCCGGCTGCCGTACAACGAGACCGGCCAGAAGTACACGTACGACGACGTCGCCCTGTACGACATCCCCGCCGCCGTCTCCCACATCCGCGGCCGCATCGGCGACCGGCCGCTGTTCGTGGTCGCCCACTGCGTCGGCTCCCTCACGCTGTCGCTCAGCATGACGGCCGGGCTGGTCCCGGGCCTCGCGGGCGTGGTGTCCCAGGGCGTGTTCCTGACGCCGAAGCTCGCGGGCCGCACCTCGCTGCGCATGTCGCTGGCGGGGGAGCTGCTCAGGTCCCGCATCGATCACATACCGGTCGACATCCGCAAGGCCGGCCTGTGGTCGAGGTACACCCCCCTGTTCGCCCTCGCCTCGCGCGGGGCGAGCTGCCCGGATCCGACCTGCCAGATCCTGCACAACTCGGCGTGGGGGACGGGCGCCTCGCTGTTCGTGCACGAGCACCTGTCCGAGGCCACCCACCACCGGCTCGCCGAGCTGCTGGGCCCCGCCCCGCTCTGGATCCTGCCCCATCTGCGCCGCATCGAGCTGGCCCGCACCGTGGTGCGCTGGCACGACGGCGACCACCGCTACCGGGCGCTGCCGCAGAACGCGCTGGACGCGGCGGCCCGTATCGACACCCCCGTCCTGCTGCTCGCCGGCAGCGAGAACGGCCTGTGGCTCGACTCCCAGAGGCTCTGTCATGACGTACTGGCCCGCAGACAGCCACAGCTGGACGTCGCGTACACCGAGATTCCCGGCTACGGCCACCTGGACACGTTCCTCGGCCGGGGCGCGGCCCTCGACGTGTTCGGGCACATCCTCGAATTCCTCGGCGAACGACGGTGACGGCGGCCCGGGCGGCCGGTTACCGTACCCGTCAGTAACCGGACCGCACCGCAGGAGGCCACCCATGCCGCAGCTCGAAGTCGACGGCGCCAGACTGACGTACGACGACGAGGGCCCCCGTGACGGTGCGGGCGCGCCCCTGGTGTTCATCCACGGCTGGACCGCCAACCGGCACCGCTGGGACCACCAGTTGGCGCACTTCTCCTCCACGCGGCGGGTCATACGTGTCGATCTGCGCGGCCACGGCGAGAGCGAGGGGTCGGGACGGCGGAGCATCGGGGAGCTGGCCGGGGACGTCCTCGCCGTCCTCGATCACCTGAAGGTCGAACGGTTCGTCCCCGTCGGTCACTCGATGGGCGGGATGATCGCGCAGACCCTGGCGCTGGGCCACCCGGACCGGGTCGAGCGCATGGTCCTGGTGAACTCGATCAGCCGGATGGCGTACAGCCGGGGGAGGGGCCTGCTGATGGCGGTGTCCACGCGGGTGCCGTTCAAGCTGTTCGTCGCCGCCAACATCCAGCGGGCCTTCGCCCCCGGGTACCCGCGCGAGGAGATCAAGGAGTACATCCGGACCTCCGCGGCCACACCGCGGGAGGTGGTCATGACCTGCTACGGCGCGATGCGGTCCTTCGACGTCCTCGACCGGGTCGGGGAGATCCGTGTCCCCACCCTCATGATCCACGGCTACTACGACATCCAGCTGCCCGTCTCCCAGATGCTGCGGATGGCGAAGGCGTACCCGGACGCGGAGGTGCGCATCCTGGACGCCGGCCACGAACTCCCGGTGGAGAAGCCCGAGGAACTCACCTCGACCATCGACCGGTTCCTGACCGAGCGCCCCTGAGGCGCCCGCGAGCCCACGAGGTTGCCCTAGGTCGTCGCGATCGGCAGTGGGCGCCGGGCGACCTCGTGGGCCTCCTCGGGGGGCAGGCCCAGCATGCGCAGGATGAGTTCGGCCATCTCCTCGTCGGCGCCGGGGCCCGACTGCTCGGACCTGGCGGACGACTTCAGCTGGAGCAGCCCGAGGAGGGAGCCGCCGACGGCGCTGAGGGCGACGAGGGGACTGTCCACCTGGAAGCGGCCGGAGGCGTTGCCCCTCTCGATGTCCCGCAGGGCGCGGGGGCCCAGGCCGAAGTCGGCGTGGATGTAGGGGAGGCCGCCGTAGCGCAGGACTCGGGCGAGTTCCGGGTGGGTGTCGGCGAGCCGGAAGGTCAGCCGGACGCTCACCGCGAACACCTCGGCGGGGTCGTCCAGGTCGCCGGTGATCGAGTCGATCAGCTTGCCGTACTCCTCCAGCGCGTCGACGACCGCCGCCTCGAAGAGCTCCGCCTTCGTCTGGAAGTGGTTGTAGAAGGAGCCGAACCCGACGTCGGCACGCTCGGCGATCTGCTGGATGCTGACCTCGCTCGTGCCCTGCTCGGCCAGGATCCCCTGGGCGGCGGCGATCAGGGCATGGCGGGTCCGGGCGCGCCTGCGTTCGAAGCGGTTGGCGGGCTGGGCGGCGGCTTGATCGGGCATGCGCTCATCCTAGCCGCGGCCTCTTCAGAACTGATGAGGAGATCAGTCGGCGGGCGTCGGCGATCTCGCGACGGACGGGCGAACCGTCGCGCCTCGCAGACCTCGCGGTACGGCAAAGGCCGGAGCGGCGGACCCCCGCTCCGGCCTGCGCACCTCCGTCGGAACTACAGCCCGGCGGTCGACAGCCAGCTCTTGGCCACGTCCAGCGGGTCCTTGTTGTCGTTCTGCACCTGGGCGTTGAGCTTGACCAGGGTGTCCGTGTCGAGCTTCGCCGATACGGCGTTGAGCGCGGAAACTCCGGCGGCGGAGAGACCGCTCTTGTAGGCCAGCGGCGTCACGTTCTCAAAACCGAAGAGATTCTTCGGGTCTTGAAGGACCACGAACTTGTTCTTGGTGATTCCGGGGTCGGTCGTGAAAATATCTGCGGCCTGAATGTTGTTGCCCTTGAGGGCGGCCACGGTCAACGGCCCACCCGCGTCCAGCGCCTTGAACGACTTGAATTCAAGGCCGTATTCGGACTTGAGGCCCACCAATCCCTGCTTGCGCGTCTGGAACTCCGGCGATCCCCCGATGACCACGTCCTTGGCCGAGGCGGAGAGGTCGGCGATCGTCGACGAGGTCGTGAGCTTGTACTTCTTGGCGGTCGCCTCGTTGACCGCGATCGCGTCCTTGTCCTCCGCCTTGGAGGGCTCGAGCAGGGTCAGCTTGGAATCGAGCGCGGCCGTGATGGCCTTGCTGGTGTCCTCGACCGTGGTCGGGGCCGCCTTGGCGTTCAGATAGGCCAGCAGCGCGCCGTTGTACTCGGGCAGGACGGTGATCGTGCCGTTCTTGATCAGACCGTAGGTGGTCTCGCGGCTGCCGATGTTCAACTTGTAACTGACCTTGATGCCCTTGGCCTTCAGGGCCTCGCCGTAGATGTCGGCGAGCAGGATGCTCTCGGGGAAGTTGTTCGAGCCGACCACGACCGTGCCGCCCTTGGCGGTGTCGCCCTTCAGCGGGTCCTTGCTGTCGGAGTTGTCGGAGGAACCGCAGCCCGTGAGGGCGGCCGCGGCCACAACCAGCAGGGATACAGCGTACGTTGCGGTCGTTCTGGTGCTTCTGGCGTGGGTCACGTTGGTCATCCAGACTTGTGCATGAGCGGTCGGCGGCCGGAAGGCATGGCGTGATGACGATCCAATCGAGCCCAGTAACGCACCGTCAAGACACGAATAGATCACCGATGGAGACCACACGGCTTCGCCGCGTGGGCGCAACCTGACCGAAACGGGCGCGAATCCGACGTATCGCCATGTCACTTTTTGGTTGATCATGGCCGTACTCTTGCGGCAGCCGCTAATGTTGGCCGAGTCGGGGGACCTGGTTCCACTTGCTCGGCCCGAGCGTGCTGGCATGACCCAGTCCACGCAGCCCGGGCTGCGGGCTTCCAATTGGGAATGAAGTCAAGGAGGTTTGGTGCCCGCGCACAGGAAAGCCGCCCGGGGGCCGCAGACCACGGCTCCCCGAATAGGCCGGACGCCTTCCCTCCTCGACCGTTGGCCTTTCCGCAGGAAACTCAACGTCCTGGTGATTGTCCCGCTCGCCGTCGTTTCGGCGATGATGGCCTACATCACCTACGCCGAGATCGACTCGGCCCGTTCCGCCGCCTCCACCGCCCAACTCGTGCGGGACAGCGCGCAGGTCACCAAGCTCATCGACGGCGTGCAGACCGAGCACCGCCAGGCACTCCTCGTCTCCCTGCGCTACGAGGCCGCCCGCTCCGGCGAGAAGGCGCCGGGCACCTCCGCCTTCCTCCAGGCGCAGCAGAAGGTCACCGCCCAGGCGGAGGCCGTGCGGTCCACCTACGGGGACCGGCTGCCCGACGCCGAGGCCCAGGCGCTCAAGGAGCTGGAGGGCCTGGACAGCCTCCGCAAGACCATCGAAGAGGGCCCGATCCCCGCCGACAACATCGACCCGGCGTACGGATCGGTCATCGAGGGCCTCATCAACGGCCTCGGGCTCGGTCAGTCGGGCGGCGAGTCCTCGGAGTCCGCGGGCAATCTGCTGGACGCGCTGCTGCGCGCCGACACCGCCCACGCCTCCTTCGAGACCAGTGTGTTCGCGGCCCGCACCCGGGACCCCAACGCGCTCATCGAGTACACCGGAGCCGTCGGCGACTACGAGCAGTACACCTACCAGGCCGAGCGGTTCACCCGGTTCGCCAGCCAGGAACAGGGCGCCGAACTCGCCGCGATCGAGCACAGCCCGTACCAGAGCGTCGTCGCCCAGCACTACGCCGCGCTGCAGGTCGACCCCAGCGGTCTGGTCGCGGAGAACGCCTCGCAGCTGCGCACCGCGCTCGACGACGCCCTGGCCGCCGACCCGACGTACCAGCGTCAGGCGGAGAACCGGCTGAAGATCACCGAGTCGCTCATCCACCAGATCGCCGCCGACACCCAGAAGGCGTCCAGCGACGCCTGGTGGCAGGTGCTGTGGCTGGTGGCCGCCAACCTCGCCGCCTTCGCGGCCTGGATCCTGTTCTCCGTACTGGTCCGCCGCTCCGTGGTGCGGACCGTGCGGAGCCTCACCGAGGCGGCCCAGCACGTGGCCGACGCGGCCGAGACCGAGCTCGCCCGGGTCGCCGACGACGACGCCGACGACGCGAGCCCGCCGCGCCTCGAGGCCGTACCCGTGCCGGTCCGCGACGAACTCGGCGAACTCGCCGAAGCCTTCAACCAGGTGCAGGTCACCGCGACCGCCCTGCTGGAGCGCCAGGTCATCAGCCGCCGCAACATCGCCGAGATGTTCGGCAACGTCGGCCACCGCGTCAGCAACCTGACCGCTCGTCAGCTCGCGCTGATCGACTCGGTGGAGCGCGGCGAGACCGACCCGGAGGTACTGGACCGGCTCTACCGCATCGACCACATCGCGGTACGTCTCCAGCGCAACGCCGACAGCCTGATGCTGCTCGCCGGCATCCGCGAGACGGGCCTCAACACCGGGCCCATGCGGCTCAGCAACATCGTCCGCGCCGCGCTCGGCCAGATCGAGGGCTACCAGCGGGTCACCCCGCACGCCGAGGGCGATGTCACCGTCGCCCCCGACATCGTCGGCGACCTCACGCTGATGCTCGCCGAACTGCTGGAGAACGCGGTGACGTTCTCCCCGGCGTCCAGCAGCGTCGAAGTCGTCCTGCGGCCCCGGCACGGCTCCGGCGGCGGCGCCCTGATCGAGATCATCGACCACGGGCTCGGGATGAGCGCCGAGCGGCTGGAGGAGGAGAACGCCCGCCTGATCCGCCGCGAACGGCTCGACCTGGCCCCGACCGAGGTCCTCGGCCTCTTCGTGGTCGGCGGTCTGTCCCGGCGCTGGGGCATCGAGGTCGTCCTGACCCGCACCCCGGGCGGCGGCGTCACCGTCACCGTCGCGGTGCCCGGCTCCCATCTGCTGCTCGCCGACCCCACGGGGGCCGCGACCAGGGCCCCGCACATCCTGCCGCCGCCACGCCGCCCCGGCGGGACCGAACCGCGCCCCGCGGCGGTCGACCCGGAACCCGGCCCCTCGTCGCTGCCGCGCAGGATCCCCGCGCGCGGCCGGGGAGCGGACGGCCACACGGGCCGTCAGGAACCGATGGGCGAGGGCGCCTCGGGCGGCTACGGCGCATCCCGGCCCCGGCCGGGCGGCACACCGGGCACCACGACTCCGGGGGCGGCGCAGCCCGCGGAGCGCGAGACAGCGGGACGCGGCACGCCTCAGGACGCGGTCGGCGGCCCGGGCCACCAGCGTGGCACCGGCATGGAGGGCGGACAGGGCCGGCCCTCACGCGCCGCGGGCAGCGGCATGGACAGCGGGCTCGTGCAGCGGTCACGCGGCGCGAGCACCGGCCCGGGGAGTGCGGCGGGGCAGCCGCCGCGCGGCCCGAACACCGGCACGGGCAGCGGGCTCGGCCAGCCGCCCCGCGGTGCGAGCACCGCACGCGGCTCCGGTACGGCCCCGTCGGCACCCGGCAGCGCCCCGGCGCGACCGGGCGAGGGCGGCACCAGTCCGCTCAGGCGGCGCGTGCGCGGCGCGACCCTGCAGGCCACCACCGCCTCGACCCGGTTGCCCAAACAGACCATCACCAACCCACGGCCGCCCGCCTGGCAGACCGCCGACGCGGAAGCGGCACGATCCGAGATCGACGAGTTCGAGGAAGCCGTTCTGCGGGCCGAGCGCGAGAGCGCGACAGAGGCTCGCGGTACCGGCTTCGGGTCGGCCCGTTCAGGGGGCCGTCCCGACACCTCTGGCGATTCCAGCACAGAGAACAACAGACCCTCATTCCCGGAAGGCATGAGCAAGTGACCATGTGGACAGGTGGACCGGAGTCCGCGGCCGTGGAACAGGCGACGGACGTGAAGGCCGCCGCTGCCGACTTCAATTGGCTGCTCAATCGTTTCGCCACCGAGACCGCCGGCGTCGTCGACGTGATCGGGGTGTCCTCCGACGGTCTGTTGATCGCGGTGTCCCAACTGCGCGGCAAGGCGGACTCGGAGAGGCTCGCGGCCATCGTCTCCGGGATCACCAGCCTCGCCATGGGCGCGTCCGGCAACTACGGCCTCGGTGGGCTCAACAAGGTCATCATCGACCTGGAGGAAGGGCACGTCCTGGTGTCCGCGCTGGGCGCGGGCGCGGTGCTCGGCGTGGTCGCCTCCAAGGAGGCGAAGCTCGGGAACATCGCGTACGAGATGACCCTCTTCGCCAACCGCGCCGGTGCCGCTCTGAGCCCGCAACTGGTCATGGAGCTCAAGAACACCGTGGGGATCGCGCCGACCGGTTGACGGTCGGCGGGGGCGTCACGAAGGCCGGGACGACCCGCGAGGTGAAGGGTGAGGACGAGATGACGGCCGGCGAGCCATCAGCCGCCGACGACGACGCATGGGGAGCGGAGCACCCCCCGTCGATCGTCAGGCCATTCCTGCTGACCGCGGGGCGGATCGCCGGCGGTGACAGTCTGGTGCCGACGATTCCGATCGAGACGCAGGTCGTCGCGACGGATCTCGGTCTGGCCACGCTGGACGCGTTCGTCTTCGACCAGCATCGCGACATCATCACGGTCTGCCGCCAGCCGCAGTCGCTGGCGGAGATCGCGGCGAAACTGCGGATGCATTTGAATGTGATCAGGGTGCTCGCCGACGATCTGCGCGCCGACGGTCAACTGGCCTTGTACGCACCGCAGGCCGAATCCGCCCGCGACGCCACCGTATTGCGAAGGGTTATCGATGGTCTCCGAGCTATCCCCGACTCCCGAGGCGCGATCCGTGAGCGCTGACACCGAGGGTCCCCGGCCGCCGATGCCGGTGAAGATGGTGATCGCGGGCGGCTTCGGCGTGGGCAAGACCACCACCGTGGGTGCCATCTCCGAAATCGAGCCGCTCACCACCGAGGCGTCCATCACCTCGGTCGCCGCGGGCATCGACGACCTCTCCCACACCCCGGAGAAGATGACGACCACCGTCGCCATGGACTTCGGCTGTGTCACGCTCGACCCGACCCTGAAGCTCTACCTGTTCGGCACCCCCGGCCAGGAGCGCTTCGGGTTCATGTGGGACGACCTGGTCGAGGGCGCCCTGGGCGGGCTCGTCATCGTCGACACCCGCCGGCTCGACGACTGCTACGCGGCCGTCGACTACTTCGAGCACCGCGAGATCCCCTTCGCGGTGGCCGTCAACGCCTTCGACGGCAAGGTCGAACACGATCTGAACGACGTACGGTGGGCCCTCGACGTCGGCGACCACGTGCCGCTCACCGTGTTCGACGCCCGCGAGCGCGGGTCCGTACGGGACGCGCTCCTCGTCGTCCTCGAACACGCCCTGGCGACCGCGCAGCAGTGAACGAGAGAAGAGGGGGACGGGCCTTGCGGCTCGTCCCCCTCTTCCCTTTTCCTCAGGCCGTACGGCGCCTGCGCACCCCCGGGGACACCGCCACCCGGGCAATGGCCCAGAACAGCACCAGCACGAGCAGCGCCAGGATCGCGGTGAGGGCGGCGCCGCCCACCACCTTCTCGTAGTTGCGCTGGTAGAGGCCGTCCAGGATGTAACGGCCGACCCCGCCGAGGCTCACATAGGCCGCGATGGTCGCCGTGGACACGATCTGGATCGCCGCCGAACGCAGACCGCTGAGGATCAGCGGCAGCGCCGCCGGCACCTCGACCTGGAACAGGACCTTCCCCTCCGGCATGCCCATTCCGCGGGCGGCGTCGACGGGGGAGGGATCCAGGGTGCGGATCGCCTCGTAGGTGGTGATGAGGATCGGCGGGACCGCCAGCACCACGAGCGGGATCATCACGGGCACGATGCCGAGGCCGAGCCAGACGAACATCAGCACCAGCAGCCCGAAGGTGGGCAGCGCCCGGGCACCCGCCGACACGAAGGCCAGCGCGTTGCCGCCGCGTCCGGTGTGTCCGGTGACCAGGCCGATGGGCAGGCCGACGGCCGCGGCGATCGCGAGCGCCCCGGCGGTGTACTGGAGGTGTTCCCACACGCGCTGCGGGATCCCGTCGTACCCGTGCCAGTGGGAGCCGTCGGAGAAGAAGGACTGGATGAAGTTGAGTACGTTCACGAGACGCTCTCCGGAGTGCGGGCGGCGCCCGCGATCGTGGACGTACGGCGTGCGGCCTTGCGGCCGGAGGCCGGCTGCCAGGGGGTGAGCACGCGGCGCAGCAGGACGAGCACGGCGTCGACCAGCACCGCGAGAACGGCGGTGGTGACCACCGAGTTCACGGCGAGGAGAGGGCGGTGGTAGAGCATCGCGGTGGTGAGCAGGTTGCCGAGCGCCCCCTGGTTGCCGATCAGCGAGCCGACGCTGACCAGACTGATGCTGGAGGCGGTCGCCACGCGCAGTCCGGCCATGATCGCGGGTACGGCGATGGGCAGTTGGACCTGGAGGTAGCGTCGCAGCGAACCGATGCCCATCGCCGCGGCGGCGGCGTTCGTCTCCTCGGGGACCGAGCGGACGCCGTCGACGACCGCCGGGACGAGAACCACCAGACTGTAGAGGGTCAGCGGGATCATCACGGTGGTTTTGCTGAGGCCGGTGTAGTCGATGAGCACCACGAAGAAGGCGATCGACGGGATCGCGTACAGCACCGTGGTGATCCAGAGGACCGGCGGATAGATCCAGTTGACGCGGACGCACAACAGGCCGATCGGCAGCGCCAGCAGGAGGCCGACGAGAACCGGGACCAGCGCCTCCTGCATGTGTGTGGAGATCAGGCCGAGATAGCTGCTCTGCAGGTCGCTCGGGATGTCGAAGAAGCCGTTCATCGCGAGGCCTTCACCGTGGAGACGCCCTCGGAGTCCGCGGCGCGGCGCTGCCTGGCCGCGCGGATCGCGGCGGCGACCGTCTCCTGCCCGGCGAGCCCCAGCACGCGTCCCGCCCCGTCCACGGCGACCGCCTGACCGGTGGGCGAGAGCACCGCCCGGTCCAGCGCGACCCGCAGCGAGTCCTTGCCCACCTCGAAGGCCTGCCCGTGCGGCTCCAGCGCCTGGACGTCACCGGCCCACACCGTCAGGTCGGCCCAGCCCAGCGGCTTTCCGTCCGCGTCGGTGACCAGGACCGGCTCCGTGCCGCCCGGCTTTCCGGCGAGCTGCTGCCAGTCGCTGCCGACCGGGAAGACCCGGGAGCGGTCGAGTGCGAGGTCGCGGGTGGACAGGAACGACAGCCCCCGGATGCCCCGGTCGCCGCCGAGGAACTCCTCCACGAACGCGTCGGCGGGCGCCGACAGCAGCTCGTCGGGGGCGGCGAACTGGGCGAGCTTGCCACCAGTGCGCAGTACGGCGACGCGGTCACCGATCGTGATGGCCTCGTCCATGTCGTGGGTGACGAACACGATGGCCTTGCCCAGCTCGCCCTGGATGCGCAGCAACTCCTCCTGCAGACCCCGGCGGACGACAGGGTCGACGGCGGAGAACGGCTCGTCCATCAGCAGGATCGGCGGGTCGGCGGCGAGCGCGCGGGCGACACCGACGCGCTGCTGCTGGCCGCCGGAGAGCTGGTAGGGGTAGCGGCGGGCCATGGCCGGGTCCAGGCCCACCCGTTCCATCAGTTCCGCCGCGCGGGCGCGGGCGCGCTGCTTGGACCAGCCGAGCAGCCGCGGCACCGTGGCGATGTTGTCGAGGATCGTGCGGTGCTGGAAGAGCCCCGCGTTCTGGATGACGTAACCCATGGACTGGCGCAGAGCGTTGACCGGCTTGCGGAGGATGTCCTCGCCGTTGACGCGGATCGTGCCGCTGCTGGGCTCGATCATGCGGTTGATCATCCGCAGTGTGGTGGTCTTGCCGCACCCCGAAGGCCCGACGAGCACGGTGATCGAGTGGTTCGGTATCTGGAGGGACAGGCGATCGACGGCCACCGTGCCGTCGGCATATCGCTTGCTGACATCTTCGATGGCTATCAAGCGTCGAAACCCTTCGGGAACGGCTGTGATCGGACGTGACCGGATCACATGCACGAGGGTGCGTAGTCTAGCCAGTTGGCGCGTGTGTTCGGGCATCACAGGGTGGCCGGTTGTGGAGGGTGCGCAGGTGGAGCCCGCCGCGTCGCACGAGCCGGTCGGGTGAGAGCGGGCGCTCCGCCGTGCGGGTGATCTCCGGGCGTGGCGGCGCGGAGACGACGACATCCCCCGGGAGACTGTCGCCCTCATGCTCTGTCGCCCCTGCCGCCACAGCCCGGAGAGACCCACTTGCGATTCCCCTTCCGCCGGGCCGCGCTGGCCGGCGCCGCCGTGCTCGTCGTGTCGTCCGCCCCGGCCGCACCCGCCGCCGCGGACGACACGGTGACCGACCCGGCCCAGTACGTGAACCCCTTCGTCGGTACCGCGCCCGGAGGGGCCGATTTCGGCCATGGCGGCGGTGCCGGAAACACCTTCCCCGGCGCGACCGCACCCCTCGGCGGGGTGCAGTGGAGCCCGGACACGGTGACCTACCAGCACGGCGGGTACGCGTACGGGGACAACCGGATCAGAGGATTCAGCCTCACCCACATCTCCGGGGCCGGCTGCAGGGACTACGGCAACGTGCCCTTCATGCCGATGCTCGCCGGCGACACCAGCGGGCAGGCGACCTTCTCGCACGCCAACGAGCGGGCGACACCCGGAAACTACCGGGTCACCTTCGACAACGGCATCGGCAGCGAACTCACCGCCACCCAGCGCTCCGGCATCGCCCGTTTCACCTACCCGGCCACCGACGACCGCTCCGCCGCGCTGAGTGTCGACGCGGGCAAGGCGTTCAACGCGGCGACCGGAACGGTCGACATCGGCACCGACACCCTGTCCGGGTTCACCGACAGCGGCGGCTTCTGCAAGTCCGCCAACCGCTACCGGCTCTACTTCCACGCCGTGTTCGACCACCCCTTCGCCCACGTCGTCCACCCCGACGGCAGACCGGGCGCCGCGCAGGTCTCCTTCGGCCCCGACGTACGCACGGTGACCGTCCGCGTCGGCGTCTCCTTCGTCAGCGTCGACGGCGCCCGCGGCAACATCGCCGCCGAGCAGCACACGAACCCGTACGACCAGATCCGGCGGGCCGCCCGTGCCCAGTGGAACGACTGGCTCGGCCGCATCAGTGTCGGCGGCGGCACCGACACCCAGCGCCGGGTCTTCTACACCGCCCTGTACCACTCGCTCCTGCACCCCAGCGCCTTCAGCGACGCCGACGGCCGCTACCCCGGCATGGACGGCCGCATCCACACCACCGCCGCCGGACACGTCCAGTACGCGAACTTCTCCGGCTGGGACGTCTACCGCTCCCAGGTCCAGCTGCTCGCCCTGCTGGCCCCGCACGAAGCCTCCGACATCGCGCAGTCCGTCCTCAACCAGGGCCTCCAGGCCGGCTACTTCGACCGCTGGACCCTCGCCAACGGCGGCACCGGCGTCATGGTCGGCGACCCGCTGCCCGTCATCGCCTCCGCCGTGTACGCCTTCGGCGCCACCGACTTCGACGCCCGCGGCCTGCTGCGCGCCGCCATGGCGGGCCGCGACAACGAGCGCCAGCGGCCCGGACACGCACAGTACGACGCCCTCGGCTACATCCCCGCCGGCACCAAGGGAGTGTGGGGCTCGGCGGCCACCACTCTCGAATACGCCGTTTCCGACTACGCGTTGGCCCAGCTCGCCCACCGTCTGGGGGACACCGCCGCCTACGACACCCTGCTGAAGGCCTCCGGGAACTGGCGCAACCTCTTCAACCCCGCCACCGGCTACCTCCAGCCGCGCGCGGCCGACGGCACCTGGCCGGCCTTCACCCCCGCGCAGAAGAACGAGTACGTCGAGGGCAACGGCGCCCAGTACACCTGGATGGTCCCGCACGACCTGTCCGGCCTCTTCACCCTGATGGGCGGGAACGCCGCCGTCACCGCCCGCCTCGACACCTTCTTCACCCAGCTCAACGCGGGCGGCACCCAGCCCTACGCCTACCTCGGCAACGAGCCGTCGTTCGACACCCCCTGGGCGTACGACTTCGCCGGCCGCCCCGACCGCGCCCGCGACACCGTCCGCCGCGCCCTGGCCACCCTGTTCAGCGACCGTCCCGACGGCCTCGTCGGTAACGACGACCTCGGCGCCATGTCCTCCTGGGCCGTGTGGGCGAGCCTCGGCATGTACCCGCAAGCCGCCGGCACCGGGCAACTCGCCCTGGCCGAACCGGCCTTCCCCAGTATCGTCGTACACCGCCCGGGCGGACCGAGGATGGTGCTCGTCGCGCCCGACGCCTCCGCCACCAGCCGCGACATCCGCACGCTCACGGTCACCGCGCCGCAGCGGAAGGGCTCATGAGTCCCTCGTCGAGGTAGCGGTCCGGCCGGGGCCGTCAGACGGCGACGACCCCGACCCCCGCCTCCGTGAACCGCCGCACGGTCTCCTCGTCCACCGCCGCGTCGGTGACCAGTGTGTCCACCGACTCGGCCGCGCAGATCCGGGCGAAGGCGCGCCGGCCCAGTTTGCTGGAGTCGGCGGCGACGATCACACGCTCGGCGCGCTCGCACAGCAGCCGGTTGATCGCCGCCTCGGCTTCGTCGTGGGCGGCGGCCCCGTGCGTCACGTCGAAGGCGACCACGCCCAGCACGGCGACGTCCATGGTGATCTGGCTGAGCACACCGTCCGCGAGCGGCCCGACCAGCTCGTACGACTGCGGGCGGGCCACCCCGCCGGTCAGCACGATCTTGAACTGGGGCCGGACGGCCAGTTCGCCCGCGATGTTGAGCGCGTTCGTCACCACGGTCAGCGCGGGCGACCCCGAGGCGAGATCGGGGCGTACCGCCAGTGCGCGGGCCACCTCGGTGGTGGTCGTGCCGCCGGTCAGGCCCACCGCCTCGCCGGGCGCGACGAGATCGGCCACCGCCTTCGCGATGCGCTGTTTCTCCGAGGCGTGCCGGGCGGTCTTGTAGCGCAGCGGCAGTTCGTACGACACGCCGTGGACGACCGCGCCGCCCCGGGTGCGCACGAGCATCTGCTGCTCGGCGAGCTGGTCGAAGTCGCGCCGGATCGTGGCGGGTGACACCTCCAGCTCGGCCGCGGCCTGCTCGACCTCCAGCCGGCCCCGCTCCACGAGCAGTTCCAGCAGGGCCTTCCAGCGGGCGTCGCGCGACATCCGCACTCTCCGTTCCTCGATCCTTCGCGACCCTAGCGCACCCCCCGGCACACCACATTCCCTGGCATTTCCACAGTCGACATGCTTGATTGTGCTCGAAAGTCAGCCTTAACTTGCACTATCTTGCATGGACAGCGTCAGTGGGAGGGGTACGGCATGACCCATGTCGAGCACGAGCTGAACAGCCAGCCCGAGTGCTGGATCCGCGCCGCCGAGCAGGCCAAGGCACACGACGCCGCGCTGCCGGAAGTGGGGGAGCGGGTCGCGATCGTGGGCTGCGGGACCTCCTTCTTCATGGCGCAGGCCGCCGCCGCGCTGCGTGAGGGGTCCGGGCAGGGCGAGACGGACGCCTTCGCCGCCTCGGAGTTCCCCGAGAGCCGCTCCTACGACCGTGTGGTCGCCCTCACCCGCTCCGGCACCACCACCGAGGTGCTCGAACTCCTAGGGCGGCTGCGCGGACGTACCCGGACGACCGCGATCACCGCCGACCCCGCGACCCCCGTGATCGAGCGCGCGGACGACCTCGTCGTACTCGACTTCGCGGACGAACGCTCCGTGGTGCAGACCCGGTTCGCGACCACCGCGCTCACCCTGTTCCGCGCCCACCTCGGACTGCACACCGACGCCGTCGTCGCCGACGCGCGCACCGCGCTCGCGACCCCGCTGCCCGAAGGGCTCGTCGACTGCGCGCAGTTCACCTTCCTCGGCCGCGGCTGGACCGTCGGGCTCGCCAACGAGGCCGGGCTCAAGATGCGTGAAGCCTCCCTGGCCTGGACCGAGGCGTACCCGGCGATGGAGTACCGGCACGGGCCCATCAGCGTCACCACCGCCGGCACGGCCACCTGGATGCTCGGCGAGGCCCCCGAAGGGCTGGCCGAGCAGGTACGGGCCACGGGGGGACGGTGGGTGGCGGGTGAACTCGACCCGCTCGCCGAACTCGTCCGCGCCCAGCGGCTCGCGGTCGCCGTCGCCGCGGCCCGCGGACTCGACCCCGACCGCCCGCGCCACCTCACCCGCTCGGTCGTCCTCGCCCCGTCGGCCCGCTGAGCCCTCGGGCCGCGCACCCAGAAGGAGGAGTTGTGCCACTCGCAGCCACCGGTGACCTGGTCACCGCCGCGGCCGGGGCGCGGACCGCCGTCGCCGCGTTCAACATCATCACCCTGGAGCATGTCGAGGCCGTCATCGCCGGCGCCGAGTCCGTGGCCGCCCCCGTCGTCCTCCAGGTCAGCGAGAACGCCGTGAAGTTCCGCTACGGACGGCTGCTGCCGCTGGCCCGCGCCGCCGCCGCGGCCGCCGAGCGCGCCTCGGTGCCCGTCGCGCTGCATCTCGACCACGTCCAGAGCGACGACCTGCTCCGCCAGGCGTCCGCCGCCGGGTTCAGCTCGGTGATGTACGACGCGGCCCGGCTGCCGTACGAGGAGAACCTCGCCGCCACCCGGGCCGCCGCCGACTGGGCGCACGCCCAAGGCCTGTGGATCGAGGCCGAGTTGGGGGCGGTGGGAGGCAAGAACGGTGAGCCGCCGCTCGACGCGCACGCGCCCGGCGCCCGCACCGACCCCGCCGAGGCCCGCGCCTTCGTGGCCGACTCCGGCGTGGACGCCCTGGCCGTCGCGATCGGCAGCTCGCACGCGATGACCACCCGCACCGCCGCCCTCGACCACGACCGCCTCAAGCGGCTGACCGCGGCACTCGGCGTGCCGCTCGTCCTGCACGGCTCCTCCGGAGTGCCGGACGACGAACTGGCCGCGGCCGTCGCGGGCGGCATCGCCAAGGTCAACGTCGGGACCGCCCTGAACATCGCGATGACCGGCGCCGTCCGGGAGTTCCTCGCCGCCCACCCCGAAGCCGTCGACTCCCGCAAGTACCTCAGTGTGGGGCGGGAGGCGATGGCGGGGACGGTGGCGCGCCTGATCCGCGTGCTGGGCGCCTGACCTCAGGGGGCGCCGACGTCGACCAGCTGCTCGAAGAAGAACTCGTGCTTGAGGAACGACACGTCGTACTCGCCCCCGGGACACGGCGGGATCAGCTGCGCCGCCTGGAACAGCCGCCAGCCGTCCCTCAAGGCGTCCACACCCGACGCGTACGGCGGCTCGTCGCTGTCCCCGGTCGTGGGGGACGTGCGGCCGGTGCCGTCGTAGACCGACCAGCCCACCACCTCCGAGTCCAGGGCGGAGGTGGCCAGATAGAGCACCAGAACCTGCTGACGGACACTCATACGGCATCCTCCCGAGGGTGGTTGGAGACCCGGGTCACCCAGTGGTCCAGGTCGAAGGAGTCGTCTCCGGTGAGCGCGCGCCACAGCAGGACCCGGTGGTAGATCTCGAGACGGCCGGTGGCGGGCTCGTACCAGGGGAACGTCGTGGAGAGTTCCTCGGCGACCCGCGGGTCGCCGAGGTCCGAGGTGTCCCACAGCCGCCGCTGCCGCACGGTCGGGTTGAAGCGGATCTTGAACATATGGCGGACCACGTCGCTGTCGTTGCGCCGCCCGCCGTGCCACAGGCCATGGTGCAGAAACACCACGGTGCCCGCCGGGCAGACCAGCCGGCTCTGCCCGCGCAGATTCTGGTAGCGCCCGGTGTCCGACTCGTTGGTGCGCCGCAGATGGCTGCCCGGCACGCTGAGCGTGCCGCCCATGTCGAGGGTGACGTCCTGCGGGTAGTACATCAGCTGCACGTCGAAGGCGTCGGTGCGCACATCGATGATCGCGTCGGCGTGCAGCGGCTGCGCCCGCCCCTCGTGCGGCTCGCGGATGTGGACGTAGTGGTGGTCGACGGTGGGTCCGGGCCCGACGAGGCTCCGCAGGGTCCCGGCCACGGCGGGGAGTTCCAGCAGCCGGCGGACGAAGGAACCCACCGGGTAGGCGGCCGGCACGGAGCTGCCGTAGGGCACCTCGGGCACGCCCGCGCGCAGCACCTCCAGGCCCTCGGCGTTCATCTCCGGCGGCACCACGGCGTCCAGCCGCAGCGAGCCGTGGGCCACGAAGTGCGCCATCCGCACCGAACTCAGGAGTGGGATGCTCGAGGTGTGGTCCGACGTGTTGGTCATGCGGCTCAACGTAGGGTCGGGGCCGCCGACGGCGCGTGGGCGCGGCTCACCACTGCTGGTAGCTTTTCACCATGCGGGAGACGGACGTCCACCTCGGCGAGCCGCCCGCCGTCGTCAACATCGGCGTCGGCGTGCACGGCGTGGCGAGCCGCACGGACGTCTTCCGGCTGCCGGAGCTGTGGCAGCTGCACCTCTACCAGTACGACGCCGAGCTGACCGTCGACGGCACCGCGCACACCATCCGCCCCGGCCGCGTCAGCCTCGTACCACCCGGCACCACGGTCCGCTACCGCTACCAGGGCCGCTCCGAACACCTCTACGCCCATCTGCGCATCGCCCCCGCCGGGCCGCCCCGCACCGTCCCCGTGATGCAGGACGCGGGGCCCGAATTCCCCATGCTCTCCAGCCTGTTGCTGAACGCGATCGCGGCGGCCCCCGGAGCGCCCGAGCACACCCGGGCCGAGATCTGGACCGCGCTGTGGCGCGTCGCCCGGCTCACCCCGCCCACCGCCACGAGCCGCGGCCCGCACCCGGCGGTCGGCACGGCCATCGCCCACATCGAGGCCCGGCTGGCGGCGCCGCTCACCATCCCGGAGATCGCCCGCGCCGCCGGGATCTCCCACAACCACCTCACCCGGCTCTTCCGCGCCGAGACCGGCACCACCGTCGTGGCCTACGTCCGTCGCCGCAGACTTCAGCGCGCCCACCATCTGCTGCGCGCCACGACGCTCTCCATCCCGGCGGTCGCCGCCTCCGTCGGCATCCCCGACCTGCAGGCCTTCAACAAGGCGTGTCGCCGCGAACTCGGCGCCTCGCCCCGCGTACTGCGCGGAACTACTTCTTGACGGCCCTCAGGACGACGAACTTCGCGTCACTCGCCACGAGTTCGCTGTTGCCGAAGAGGCGGCGCAGCTTCAGGTGGTAGCCGAGATGGCGGTTCCCGATGACCCACAGTTCGCCGCCCGGCCGCAGCGCGCGCCGCGCCCCCGAGAACATCCGCCAGGCCGTGGTGTCCGTCGTCGCCTGGTGCGAGTGGAAGGGCGGATTGTTCAGGACGAGGTCCACGCTCCCGGCGGGGACGTCCGCGAGTCCGTCGCCCACGCGGAACTCCGCGCCCACGCCGTCGGTGTTCTCCCGGTACGTCTCCTCGGCCGAGGCGACCGCCTGGTACGACTCGTCCACGAACAGCACCTCCGCCTCCGGGTTGGCCAGCGCCATCGCCGTACCGACGACTCCGTTGCCGCAGCCCAGGTCCACGATCCGCTCGGGGCCCCGGCTGCGCGGCAGGTGCTGAAGGAGGAAGCGGGTGCCGATGTCGAGACGGTCGGCGCAGAACACACCGGCGTGGTTGACGACGGTACGGCCGGAAACCAGTCCGATGTCGTCGGGCAGCCGGTAGCTGTACGGCCAGGGGTTGGCAGCGCGGGCGATCCCGGAGTACGGGGTGCAGAAGATCAGCCGGGCCTTCTTCTCGGCCAGCGAGGTCCGGGTCGGGCCGAGGATCCGCTCGAAGAGGTGCAGCGTCGAGGTGTGGATGTCCTTGACCATGCCCGTGCCCACGACGACGGTCCCCTCGTGCACGCCGGGCGCCAGCCGGTGCAGCTGGTCCTCCAGCAGGGCGAGGCTCTTCGGCACCCGGACGAGCAGGACGTCGATGCGGTCGGGGGGCGTGTCCTGCGTGGTCAGCAGCCGTACCGCGGTCGCCTCGACCCCGTTGCGGGCCAGGTTCGCCCGGGTCGCCTCCTGCGCGAGGAAGGAGTCGGTGATCTGCGTCGGCCGGTGCGCCGACAGCGCCGTGGCGAGCGCTCCCCAGCGGTCGCCGACCACCACGACCGACCCGGACAGCGGGGTTCCGCTGTCCGCGAGGTGCCGCAGCAGATAGGTGTCGGCGGCGTCCCAGGCACGGAGCTGGTCGCGGGGGTCCTCGGGGAAGCGGGCCAGCGCGTACTCGGCCCAGGGCGCGGTCATCCGGTCGTTCATCGTGGGTCAAGGCTAGCCGAGCCGCAGCTCAGCCGGGTGCGGCCCGGGTCTTGATCGGATGCGGGCACGGGACGGGCGGGGTGCGCGAGGATGGTGGCATGTCCATGGATGCTGAGCTGTTCCCCCGGAGCCGGGCGGAGGTCGCGCCGGGCGCGGTGCATCTGCCGGACTGGCTGGACCCGGTTGCCCAGCGGGAGCTTCTCGATGCCTGCCGTGCGTGGGCCCGCCCACCGGCCGGACTGCGTACGGTGCGCACGCCCGGCGGCGGCACGATGACCTCCCGGCAGGTGTGCCTGGGCTGGCACTGGTACCCGTACCGGTACGCGCGCACGGTCGCCGACGGTGACGGCGCCCCGGTGAAGCCCTTCCCCGCCTGGCTGGACGAGCTCGGCCGCCGCGCGGTCGCGGACACCCTGGGCCCCGAGGCCGCCATCGCCCCGTACGACATCGCACTGATCAATTTCTACGACGCCGACGCCCGGATGGGCATGCACCGCGACAGCGACGAGAAGTCCGACGCGCCCGTGGTGTCGCTGAGCCTCGGCGACACCTGCGTCTTCCGCTTCGGGAACACCGAGTCGCGCTCGCGCCCGTACACGGATGTCGAGCTGCGCAGCGGGGACCTGTTCGTGTTCGGCGGGGCCTCCCGGCTCGCCTACCACGGGGTTCCCCGAGTGCTCCCCGATACGGCGCCGCCCGAACTGGGCCTGACCGGCCGTCTGAACGTGACGCTACGGGTGAGTGGCTTCCAGGTGCCTTCGGGCGGGGCACCGCACGAGCGGATCATGGGAGACTCGCCCTCATGAACGGCAAGGCGGGCCCCCGGACAGCGGGGGAAGGGAACACGCGGACACGGCTGGACCGGGGGCGCGGGGCGCTCGGACCCGCGCTGGAACTCGTGCACACCGGACGTGCGCCGACGCGTGCCGTACTCACCGCCGAGCTGGGCGTCACCCGGGCGACCGCCGGCGTGGTGGCCTCGGAGCTGGAGGCGCTCGGGCTGATCCGGGTCGACGCGCGGCCCGGCGCGGCGGCCGGTTCGCAGGGACGGCCCTCGCACCGCCTGGAGGTCGCCGAGGACGGTCCTGTGGCGCTGGCCGCACAGGTGCACGCCGACGGGTTCCGCGCCGCACTGGTCGGGCTCGGCGGCCGGATCGTCGCCACCGCACCCAGCTGCGAGACCGTCGACGCCGACCCGGCGAAGGTGCTGGGCGCCGTCGTCGAGACGGGCGCGCAGCTGCTCCGCGAGACCGGGCGGCGCTGCGTGGGCGCCGGACTCGCCGTACCGTCCGCCGTCGCCGAGCCGGACGGGCTCGCCCTCAACCCCCTCCACCTCGCCTGGCCCGCGGGCGCCCCCGTCCGCCGGATCTTCGCCGAGCGGGTGCGCGCGGCGGGCATCGAGGGCCCGGCGTTCGCCGCGAACGACATCAACCTCGCCGCGCTCGCCGAGCACCGCCACGGCGCCGGGCGCGGCGCCCGCGACCTGCTGTGCGTGGCCACCGGGCACCGGGGCGTCGGCGGCGCGCTCGTCCTCGACGGGCGGCTGCACACGGGCAGCTCGGGCCTCGCCCTCGAAGTCGGCCACCTCACCGTCAACCCCGAGGGCCGCCCCTGCCACTGCGGCAGCCGCGGCTGCCTCGACGTCGAGGCGGACCCCCTGGCGTTCCTCACGGCGGCGGGCCGCGACCCCGGCCCCGAGGTGTCCCTCCTCCAGCAGGCCAACGACCTGATCCGCACCCGGTACGACCAGGACCCCTCCGTCCGCACGGCCACCGAGGCGCTGATCGACCGCCTCGGCCTCGGCCTCGCCGGACTGGTCAACATCCTCAACCCCGACCGGATCATCCTCGGCGGCCTGCACCGCACCCTCCTCGACGCCGACCCCGACCGGCTGCGCGCCGTCGTCGCCGACCGCAGCCTGTGGGGCCAGAGCGGCGGTGTACCGATCCTCGCCTGCACCCTGGACCACAACACCCTGGTGGGTGCAGCGGAGTTGGCCTGGCAGCCGGTCCTCGACGACCCACCGGCGGCACTGGCTCGGACCTGACAGGGCCTAGGCGGCGTCCGGCAACCGCGGCGGACGGGGTGGCGTACCGCGCCACTCCACGGCGAGCGCCCGGGCGGGGTTCTGTGTGAAGAGGTGCTCCACGAGTTCCGCACCCAGGGCCAGTGCGAGCCGTGGGCGCACCCGGCGCAGCAGATACGGCATCCCGGGGCCGCCGTTGACCGAGCGCGCGGCCGCGGTCGTCGTGTCGGCGCCGAGGAGCAGGCGATGGCCGAAACCGGCGTCGGCCAGGGCGCGTACGGCGTCGGGCATGCGCCAGTCGGTGACGTGGTTCGCACGGGAGGGGCCGTCGAAGGCGAGGTAGGCGCCCGCCTCGGCGGCCTGGCGCTGCACCACGAGGTCCGGGGAACGGTTGAGGTGACCCAGGATCACCCGGTGCGGCGGCACCTCCAACGCGCCGCACAGCAGGTCGAGTACGTCGAGCGCGGCCGTGCCCAGCTCCAGGTGCACGGCGATCGGCGCGCCCGTGGCATGGTGCGCCTCGGCCGCCGCGGTCATCGTCCAGCGGGCGTGCCCGTCAAGCGCGTGGAAGCCACCCGCGACCTTGACGAGTCCGGCCCGGACCCCGGACGTGCCGATGCCGGAGGTGAGTTCGGAGACGAAGACGTCGGTCAGCCTGCCGCGCAGTTCGCGGAGCGACTCCGGTGTGTAGTGGACCGCTTGGTGCAGGCCCGTCGCGGCGACCACATGGACCCCGGTGTCACGGGAGAGCAGCGGCAGGTCCGCGGCGCGCCGGCCCAGTCCGTACGGCGTCCACTGCACCACGCTCCCGCCGCCCTGCTCGCGGAACGCGGCCAGTTCGGCCCGCGCGGCGGACGCGTCGCGCAGTTCCTGGCCGGGGAGCGCGGGACTGCCGAAGAAGAGGTGGTCATGGGCGTCGCACACCCCGAGGTGCTCGGGCGGCACGTCTGCGAGGACCGTACGGACCCTCGCGGGGACGGCGCCATCGGGGCTCGTGGGGGCAGGGCTCACCACTACCGGCCCCGGGGCAGCCGGTCGCGCCCGGGCGCCGACAAGTGCAGCACCTGGAAGACCTCGCCGGGAGCCTTCGGCGTGTCGTGGTCCCAGAGGGAGAAGTGGACCAGCTCCCAGTGGCGCGGGTCGACGGCGGCGGCCGCGCACACCGCGCCGTCGAGCGAGGCCAGCCGCTCCGTCTCCGCAGCGGCGTCCGCCATCACCTCGGCCAGGTCGACGCCCTCCGGTACGGGCCGCCGTCGCCGCACCGCGACCTGGGCCGGCGCACCGGCGGCGCCGCCCTCCTCGTACGCGAGGCCCGCCCAGTTCTGCACCACCGGCCGCTCGAAGTCATCGACCAGTCCCTGGAAGGCGCCGCCCCAGAGGAAGGAGTTCATGCCCTCGACGGTGTTCCAGAGGTAGAAGGGCGCGTACTGGTTGACCGGCGAGCCGTGCAGCCCGCGCTCACGCATCAGATACGTCTTGAAACCGAGCCCCTCCCAGTCGTCGAGGAGGTGCCCGACGCGGGAGACCCGGGCGCGGATGATTCCCATGTCGTAGTCGGCGGGGAACGTCAGTTCGTACTGCATCGCGTGCATCGCATGCCTCCTTGAGGGGCCTTCAGGCCTTCAGGTCTTCAGCCGAGGCCCCGACCGGCGGGGGAGAGCAGGGCGAGCAGTCCGCGGACGGCCGTGTCGAAGGCGGCCGGGGAGCCGGAGGCGCGCGCGAGCACATAGCCTCCCTGGACGGTCGCGAGGATCGTCGCGGCGATCTCCTCGGCGTCCAGCGACGGCGCGAACTGCCCTTGTTCCTTGCCCTCTTCGACGATCCCGGCCAGTCGCTCGCGCAGCCAGTCGATCGTCTCGTCGACGGGGGCGCGCAGCTCCGCACTGGCGATCACGTCCGGGTCCATCGTCAGCCGACCGACCGGACAGCCGCGCAGGACGTCTCGCTCCCGGCGCAGATACGCCTCGACGCGCTCGTACGGCGAACCGGGCGCGCCCAGTACGTCCTCGGCAGCAGCCCGCAGTTCCTCGGCCGTGCGTCGGATCGCGGCCAGGGCGAGATCGGGCTTGCCCTTGAAGTGGTGGTACATGCTGCCCTGCCCGGCGCCCGCGTGCTCCTGGATCGCCTTGGGGCTGGTGCCCACGTAGCCGCGCTCCCACAACAGCTCACGCGTGGACTCGATCAGCCGCTCCGGAGTGCTCATGAACTCACTGTACATACTAGTAGGTACAGAGTCGAGGGCGGTAGGAGCGGACTGAGGAAGCAGGCGATGGCGCCCCGCGTACTCCCCCGGAGGTACGGGAACGGCCGCTGGCCGTACGACGACTCGGGCCCCCTCCCGGAGCGAGTCTCGATGCATCGCAACAGCTCCCACCTACAACTGCTCCTCTAGGAGATGACCCGAGATGCAGACCCTGGCGAACTGGGACGGCGGCCCCGGCCCGTGGATCCTGTTCTTCCCGCTGATCTGGGCGGCCGTCGTGATCGGCGTCGTGACGGTCCTGCGCCGCACCGTGGGCCGCGGGCGCCGCGGACCGTGGCGCGCCATGGGCGACTTCGGCCCGCCCCGCGACTCCCGCCCGACGGGCGACTCGCCGATCGCGCTGCTCGGCCGCCGCTTCGCCACCGGCGAGATCGACGAGGACGAGTACTGGCGCCGACTGTCCGTCCTGGACGAGCAGTTCGGCCGCCCGGGCAAGGGAGGAGCGGCATGACGACCGCCACCACGACGCGTCATGCCGCGGGTGTCGCCGACGCCGTCAAGGTGTACGGCAGCGGCGACACCGCCGTCAGGGCCCTGGACGGGGTGAGCGTCGGCTTCCCGGCCGGACGCTTCACCGCGATCATGGGCCCCTCGGGCTCCGGCAAGTCCACCCTGATGCACTGCGCGGCGGGCCTGGACACACTCACCTCGGGCGCCGCGTTCATCGGCGACACCCCACTGAGCACGCTGGACGACCGCCGCCTGACCCTGCTGCGCCGCGACCGTGTCGGCTTCGTCTTCCAGGCCTTCAACCTGATCCCGACGCTGACCGTCGCCGAGAACATCACGCTGCCCCTGGACCTCGCCGGGACGAAGGGCTCCCGAGAGTGGATCGACGCGCTCGTCGATGTCGTCGGCCTGCGCGACCGGCTCCACCACCGCCCCGCCGAACTCTCCGGCGGACAGCAGCAACGCGTCGCCGTGGCCCGGGCGTTCGCCGGCCGTCCCGACGTCGTCTTCGCCGACGAACCCACCGGCAACCTCGACTCCCGCTCCGGCGAGGAGGTCCTGAACCTCCTCGGCCGCGCGGTGCGCCGGATGGACCGTACGGTCGTCATGGTCACGCACGACCCGGTGGCGGCCGCACACGCCGACGAGGTCGTCTTCCTCGCCGACGGACGCCTCGTGGACCGGATGGAGTCCCCGACGGCCGACAAGGTCCTCGACCGGATGAAGGCGTTCGACGCCAAAGGAGGGCGGTCGTGAACGCCTCCGTGCGCCTGAGCGTGTCCTCCCTGCGCGCCCACAAACGCCGCTTCGCCGGTACGTTCCTGGCGGTGCTCCTCGGTGTCGCCTTCCTGGCCGGAACGCTGGTCATGGGCGACACACTGCGGGCGAGCTTCAGCACGCTGTTCGGCGACGCCACGAAGGGCACCGACGCGGTCGTCCGCAGCGCCGACGCCATCACGACGCCCGGTGAGAGCCAGGGTGTGCGCCAACCGGTCGACACCGCCCTGGTCAAGACCGTCGAGCGGGTTCCCGGCGTCGCGGCCGCCGCCCCCGACATCCAGGGCGCGGGCCAACTCGTCGGCAGCGACGGCGAGCCCGTCGGCGGCCAGGGCCCGCCCACCCTCGCCGGCAACTGGATCACCGACCCGAAGCTCAACCCGTACCAACTCGCCGCGGGCCACGCCCCGTCGAAGTCCGGCGAGGTCGTCGTCAACCGCGGCGCCGCGAAGAAGGGCGGCCTGAAGATCGGCGACACGACCACCCTGCGCACCCCCGGTCCCGTCAAGGTGACGATCGTGGGCCTCGCGACCTTCGGTGGCGAGGACGGCATGGCGCAGGTGACGTTCACCGGGATGACGCAGGCCGACGCCGAGAAGTACCTCACCGCGAAGCCCGGCGAGGCGGCGAACATCCGGGTGCGGGCCGGTCCCGGAGTCGGTCAGGCCGAGCTCGTCGCGGACCTGACTCCCGTCCTGCCCAAGGGAGTCGAGGCGATCACCGGCCAGGAGTCGGCGCGGGAGAACACCGACATGATCTCCAGCCAGTTCCTGAACATCTTCACCACCTTCCTGCTCGTCTTCTCCGGCATCGCGCTGCTGGTCGCGACCTTCTCCATCCACAACACCTTCGCGATCGTCGTCGCCCAACGCACCCGCGAGAACGCCCTGTTGCGTGCCCTGGGCGCCTCCCGTCGCCAGGTCACCGCCTCGTCCCTGGTCGAGGCGAGCGTGGTCGCGGTGACCGCGTCGGCCGTCGGCCTCGCGGGCGGCATCGGGATCGCGGCCGGGCTGCAGGCGCTGTTCCCCGCCATCGGGTTCCCCTTCCCCCAGGGCGACTTGGTGATCAGCGGCCTGTCCATGCTGCTGCCGCTCGCGGTCGGCGTCGTGGTCTGCCTGGGCTCCGCGCTGCTGCCCGCCGTACGCGCCGGACGCACCGCGCCGCTGGCCGCGCTGCGCGAGACGGCCGTCGACGGGTCCGGGGCCTCACGGGGGCGGGCGATCGTGGGTGCGGCGCTGGCCGTACTCGCGGTGGGCGCCACCCTGACCGGCGTACTGGTGAGCCCGTCGCTGTGGCTCGCGGGCCTCGGCGCCGTTCTCGCCCTCGCCGCCTTCGTGGTCCTCGGACCCGTGGCGTCGTCGGCCGCCGTACGAGCCCTCGGCGCCCCCCTCGACACGCTGCGCGGTGTCACCGGCGGCCTGGCCCGGCGCAACGCGCTGCGCAGCCCGAAGCGGACCGCCGCCACCGCGAGCGCCCTGATGATCGGCGTCGCCGTCGTCTCGCTGTTCACGGTCTTCGGCGCCTCGCTGAAGGCCACCATGGACCAGACGGTCTCCCGGTCCTTCGCGGGTGACGTCGCCGTCAGCACCCCGTCCTTCGGCGCGGGCGGCAGCGGGCTGAGCCCCGAGCTGGCTCCCGCGATCGCGCGGCAGCCGGCCGTCCGGTACGCGGTCGGCCTCGGCCGCGGGGTCGCCCAAGTCGACGGCAAGGGGCGGGCGCTGACCGTCACCGACCCGGTCACACTCGGCAAGGTCTTCGACCTCGGTGAGGTGCGCGGCTCGCTCGACGACCTGGGCACCGACGGCATCGCGCTCACCCGGACGGAGGCCGCGGAGCAGCACCTCACGACCGGCGACACCGCCCGGCTCACCTTCACCGACGGCAAACGCGAGAACTTCACCGTCCGCGCTGTCTACGGCCGCTCCGAACTCGCCGGCGACTACGTCATCACCCGCGCCGCCTGGGCCCCGCACCGCACCCAGGACTCCGACTCGCTCGTCGCCGTCACCTTCAAGAACGGTGTCGGTACGGCCGACGGCAAGGCGGCCGTCGAGAAGGTGGCCGCGCGGTACGGCAACCCCGAGGTGCAGACCCGCGACGAGTACGCGCGGTCCTCGGCCGGCGGCATCGACATGATGCTCACCCTGGTCTACGCGCTGCTCGCACTCGCGGTGCTCATCGCCCTGCTCGGCATCGCCAACACGCTCACCCTCGCGATCCACGAGCGCACCCGTGAACTCGGTCTGCTGCGGGCGGTCGGGCAGACCCGGGCGCAGCTGCGCGCCATGGTCCGCTGGGAGTCGGTCCTCGTCGCCGCCTTCGGAACGGCGGGCGGACTCGCCCTCGGTGCCTTCCTGGGCTGGGTGCTCGTCGAGGCCTCCGACGGCGCGTCGGACAGCGCCTTCGCCTTCGCGATCCCGCCCGTGCGGCTCGTCGTGGTGGCGCTCGTGGGCGTCGCGGCGGGAGCCCTCGCGGGGCTGCGCCCGGCCCGGCGGGCAGCACGCCTGGACGTGCTGCGCGCCATCGCCACCGAGTGACGTACGAGACGGGGGTCACCGCCCGGTCAGCCGGCAACGGCGGACCGGGCGGGAGCGTGTTCGGGCCGGCGTTCGTCGAGGGGGTCGAGCGGGGCGACGGCGTGTCGGCGCGTGGTCTCGCGAGTCTGTTCGTACGGCGGAAGCACGGGCTCCGCCACCGCGGGCGAGGTCGCCGGCAGGGTGAACCACACGACCTTGCCCGACTCGCCGTCCGGACGCACGCCCCAGCTCTCGCTCACCGCGGCGATCATCGCGAGACCGCGTCCGCAGGTGGCCGTGGGGTCGACGTCCTGCACCTCGGGCAGGCGGGGGTCGTGGTCGTGCACCGAGACCGTGAGCCGGTCGAGCAGCAGCTCGATCTCCACGGTGCACACCTTGTCCGGCTGGGCGTGCCGGTGAACGTTGGTCAGCAGCTCGGTCACTCCGAGCGCGGCCCGGTCTATCAAGGGGTCCTGATGCCAGTAGCGCAACTGCGCAGAAAGGATTCTGCGGACCTGGCCGATCCGCGACGGCAGGGCTTGGAGCTCCACCGTGCAATGCCTGCTTGGCTGGCTGATCACGGCTGCGACTCCCCGAATTGAGGTCCGGAAGAAGACGGAGATCGGATCCAGCAGAGTGGCTGAGTGGAACGGCCGCCTGCTGTAGTGACCGGCGGACTGATTCGTAGCGTTATCGCCGGTGAACCCAGAGTGATGATGTGAGAACAGCGTGACTCAGGGGGTGCGGTCCTGCAACTCGCGGTGCGGTCCGCTCCGGCCCGAGCCGTCGCGGGGCGGGGGTCTCGCCTGAGCGGCGGCGTCCGGCGGGCCGGGGTTCATCGTTCACCGCCGCGGGGAGCGGGTGGATCGCTCACGCACCGAACGTCACCCACCGCGAACGGGGGCCGCCGAGCCGAGGGTGCTGATCCCGGACCGCGTTCCCCTCGGACACGGACCGAGGCCCCGGACGCCACCCCTCGCCGCACGCGCCCCGAAGCCGCCTGCCCGCGGGTGGGGGGCTCCCACTTCGGGTTTTGCCTGGCGTGGGCCGGAGGCTCATGGTCCGGGGTGGGCCGGTGGGGAGCCTGAGGCTTTTCGGTCGGCCGTAGCCGCCCGTCGGCGGGTGGCCCCCACCCCGGGTTTCGCCGGGCGGGGGCTGGAGGATCCGTAGCAGGGCTTCGCCGGCGGTGAGTCCAGGGGTTTGTCGATGGCCGCCGCCGACCGCGAGCCCAGGGCTGCCCCGTCGGCGGTCGCCGGTTACGCGCGGGTGGTTCTCGCATCGGGTTTCGCCGGGCGTGGGCCGGAGGGTTCTGGATCGGGCGTGGGTGGTTGTGGGCCCAGGGCTTGCGCGCCGGGCAGCGCCGGCTGTGGGCCCAGGGCCTTGTTGTGGGCCGTCGGCGGTTGTGGGCCGACGGCCGTCCCGTGGGCCGTTGGTGGTCGTGCGTGGGCGGCTGTCGCGCCGCGTCCCGCGTCGGGTTTCGCCGGGCGCGCGTTCGGGGTGTGCCTTCGGCTCTCGTCGAGCGAGGGGTCCGGCACCGGGACTCGGCGGTCGCGGGGCTCCCGGTCCGGGGATCGTCGGGCGCGAGCCCGGGCCGTGCCGGTCGGCTGTGGTCGGCTGTGGTGAGGGCGTTCGTGCCGGACGTCGACGGTGGGACGTCCGAGGCTCGCCCGGTCGCCGTCGCCGGTTGCGGGCCCGGGGCCCGCGTGCCGACCGCCGCGGGTCGCGAGCGTCGTTGGCAGCGCGCTCGGGGGTGCCCGGTAGGCGGCCGTCGGCCGGAGGACGAAGGCCTGCGCGCAGGGCGTCGCCGGTCGCGAGTCGTGGGTGCCTGTGTCGGCCCTTGCCGGTGGCGAACCGAAGGCTCCCGTGTCGGTTGCCGCGCGGCCGACTCAGCCGTTGCGCCCCGCCGCCCTGCGAACCGCCTCTATGAACCGGCGCGCCGAAGGCGGCCCCGGCTTGCCCGGCGCGGGATCGTGCTCGCCGAGCGTGAGCGAATAGCGGGTGCCGTTGACGTCGGCCAACGCCCGGTCCTCGGGCGCGAACCACGGCTTCGACGCCCGCACCGCCTGCACCGGCGCACTGTCGATCTCGCTGCCGTAACTCGTCAGCAACTCCAGCCTGCCGTCGCTGATCCGGACCTGTCCGGCCCGGGTGAGCGACCGCAGCCTCTTCCCGATCCGCACGCCCGTGGCCGTGAACTCCGGCTCCGCCATGATGCTCCGCCCCCTTGTGCGCGTCGGCTGTGCTCTGTCCCGCGTCGCTCTGTCCCGCGTCCCGGGCCCGGATTTCGCGCGGGTCGTGCTCCGGTGTGCGCGACCGCTCCGGGAGTGTCATCCCGCGCGGCGCGGTCGGACGCGGGCCGCGTCCCCTGCGGTGCAGTCTGCCCGCAGGCAGCGGCGAGCACCAGTGCGCATGACGAGGTGACGGCGGGGACGGGAGCACTCGCCCGGGTGCGCCCCCGTCGCTTCGGACACCCCTGCTCCAGGGGTGCCTTTGAGGTGCTCAAAGGTGTGTTTATGCAGGTGAGAAGCGTGCGCAAGGTGTTTATGATCGAGGCGTCCGACCATCTGAACCGGCGTCGGCGCGATGCGTAAGGAGCCCCGCCGTGAGCACCCCTCAGCAGATCCGGACCGGCGAAACCCTCGACGTCGACCACAGCGACGCGCGGTACCGGACCTGGCTCAAAGAAGCCGTCCGCAAAGTCCAGGCCGACGCGAACCGCTCGGCGGACACCCACCTGCTGCGCTTCCCGCTGCCCGAGGCGTGGGGTATCGACCTCTACCTGAAGGACGAGTCGACCCACCCCACCGGCAGCCTCAAGCACCGCCTCGCCCGCTCACTCTTCCTGTACGGGCTCTGCAATGGCTGGATCCGGCCGGGCCGCCCGGTGATCGAGGCGTCCAGCGGCTCGACCGCGGTCTCCGAGGCGTACTTCGCGAAGCTGATCGGCGTGCCTTTCATCGCGGTCATGCCGCGCACCACGAGCGCCGAGAAGTGCCGTCTGATCGAGTTCCACGGCGGGCAGTGCCACTTCGTGGACGACTCCCGCAGGATGTATGAGGAGTCCGCCGCCCTCGCGGTCGAGACCGGCGGCCACTACATGGACCAGTTCACCTACGCGGAACGGGCCACGGACTGGCGCGGCAACAACAACATCGCCGAATCCATCTTCCGCCAGCTGGAGTTGGAGCGTTTCCCGGAGCCCGCGTGGATCGTCGCCACGGCCGGTACCGGCGGCACCTCGGCGACCCTCGCGCGCTACGTGCACTACATGCAGGCCGACACCCGTATCTGCGTCGCCGACCCGGAGAACTCGTGTTTCTTCGAGGGCTGGACCACCGGCGATCCGGACGTCACCTGCGACTGCGGCTCGCGTATCGAGGGCATCGGCAGGCCCCGTATGGAGCCGAGCTTCGTGCCGGGCGCGATCGACCGGATGATGAAGGTGCCGGACGCCGCGAGCGTGGCGGCCGTACGGGCACTGGAACAGGCCATCGGCCGCAAGGCGGGCGGCTCGACCGGCACCGGGCTGTGGAGCGCGCTGAAGATCGTCGCCGAGATGGTGACCGAGGGGCGCAAGGGCAGCGTCGTGACGCTGCTCTGCGACCCCGGGGACCGCTATCTCGACAAGTACTACTCGGACGCGTGGCTGGCCGAACAGGGGCTGGACATCGCGCCCTACACCGCGGCGATCGCGGCCCTGCTCCAGACGGGCGTCTGGCCGGACTGACCGTCGGGGCGCGTCCTCAGACGGACCTCGTCGTCACGCGGGTGTCGACGCCAGTCGTCGGTCCAGCGCCGTCACCGCCTGGCGGAACGCGCGGCCCAGGCCCGCCCGGCCCAGCCTCAGGGCCAGCCGGAACGGGGCCGCGCCGTCGGCGGCGAAGGTCCACTGGACCCGGGTGCCCTTCCCGGCCGGAGTCAGCCGCCACTCCTCGACCAGGGCCCGGGGGCCGGGCGCGTTCGAGACGTCCACCCGGTACGTGTACACCTCGGGGGCCTCGGCCACGAGGACCGTTTCCTGGAAGCGCGTACCGCCCCGGAGCCGGATCTCCCGCCCGGCGCCGTCCCCGGTCGGCCGGGCGAGTGTCACCGCCGAGAACCACTCGCTCCAGCCGGGCACGTCCTCGGCCAGCGCGCGGAAGACCACCTCGGGAGGGGCCGCCACCTCGCGGGCGAACACCAGACGCAGAGGAGCGGTCTCGGCGAAGTCGAGCCCCACCGGGCGAAGACGGCGTGCCATGGACGAAACCCCCACCTGGGAACGGAGCCTCCGGTCCCGCGTACGGAGCCGCGGGCAGCGTCACCTTAGCTGGCGGACCGTCAGATGTCTGTACCGTCCTCGGGCTCTCCGGCCACCACCAGGCGCCGCAGGTGTTCGGAGACCTCCGCCCGCGCCTCCGCCGGCAGCCCGGCGTC
Organism: Streptomyces sp. GbtcB7; assembly: GCF_019091445.1. Taxonomy (NCBI): domain Bacteria; kingdom Bacillati; phylum Actinomycetota; class Actinomycetes; order Kitasatosporales; family Streptomycetaceae; genus Streptomyces; species Streptomyces sp. GbtcB7. The sequence goes on along the minus strand of NZ_JAGXJM010000006.1, from coordinate 112,120 downwards.
GGTGACCAGCGTGTCGACCTGGTCCAGCGCGGCGAACGAACTCAGACCCACCGTGCCCCACTTGGTGTGGTCGGCGACCACGACGACCCGCCGTGCGGACTGCACCAGCCGCCGGTTGGTCTCGGCCTCCGCAAGGTTCGGCGTCGACAGGCCCGCCTCGACCGATATCCCGTGCACCCCGAGGAACAGCACGTCGAAGTGGAGCGCCGCGATGGCCTGGTCGGCCACGGGGCCGACCAGCGAGTCGGACGGGGTGCGCACCCCGCCCGTCAGCACGACCGTGGCCGCGCCCTGGCGCTGGCCGGAGAGGCGCTGCGCCGAGTGGAAGACATCGGCGACCCGTACCGAGTTGGTGACCACGGTCAGGTCCGGCACGTCAAGGAGCTGATGCGCCAGCGCGTACGTCGTCGTACCGCCCGAGAGCGCGATCGCCGTGCCCGGCGCGACCAGCTCGGCGGCGACCCGCGCGATGTCCTCCTTGGCGGTCAGCTCCAGGCCCGACTTGGCCTCGAAACCCGGCTCGTGCGTACTCGCTTCGACCAGCGGCACCGCGCCGCCGTGCACCTTCTCCACCACGCCCTGGCGGGCGAGCGCGTCGAGGTCACGACGGACCGTCATGTCGGAGACGCCCAGCTTGCGGGTCAGCTCGTTCACGCGGACGCCGCCCCGGCGCCGTACCTCGTCGAGAATCAGGGCCCGACGCTGCTCCGCGAGAAGGTTCTGATTCTCACTCACGTCCGCTCCGATCCTTGCGCCACAAGCTGCCCGACACTCTGTCCGAACCCACTCCCACGTGGACATTCTCCTTGTCCTAGGCCTGGAGGACGACCCATCCTCGCACGGGCCACCGACACGTGCGCCACTCCCCGCAAGGACACCCCGTCCCGCCCGTCGCGTCACTGTCACACGTATCGGGGAGATTCCGTGACCACAGGTGCGCGCGCACCCCTGAGCGGAGATCCTTGTGCCTGCACATGACACATGCCAGACGCGCGCACGGGGGAAGTGCAGAAAAGTGGAACGTGCACGGGAACACGCCTCGGCGGGAGAGCTCAGCGGCCCCGCACAGCGGCCCGAAGCGGCCGATACCGCCCTCGAACTCCTGGTCCACGGAGTCGGCGGCACCACACCCGAGGAGATGCTGGACGATCCGCGCACGGTCCGGATCAGCGGCGACGACACCGCGGCCGTCTACCGGCGCGTCGACGACGCCGACGCGGAGCGGCGCCCCGACGACTACCGGGGCAAGCCGGTCCCCGAGGCCTATGTGTGGTGCAACCTCACCTCTGGCAACGGCACCCGGGCCCTGTGGCTGTTGCTGCTGCCCTTCATGGTCGTCAACCTCGCGCACTGGATGCGTCCCGCCACCCGCGGCCGCACCCGGACGGTCCGCCTGTACGGCCTGCTCGTCCGGCTGGCCGGGCTCACCCTCACCGTGCTGCTGGTCGCCGCGGCCTGCGAGGTCGCCCTCGACCTGACCGCCTGGCAGTGCGCGGGCACACGCGCGTGCGCCGAGGCGCACTCCTGGCTTGGCTTCCTCTCCCCGGACCTGTCCGACAACGGCTGGTGGAGCCGACCCGGCCGCCGCCTCGCCCTGGCCGCCCTGGTGCCCGCGGGTCTCACCTGCCTGCTCTGGTACCTCTCGCACCGCACCTGGAGCGCGTACGAGTCCCAGCAGCCCGTGTCCCGCAGGCCCGAGCCCGCCGAGGAGACCGGCCGCACCGGGCTCGGCAGGCCCGGCTTCTGGTACGGGCGCCGTCTGGTGGCCCGGCTGCGCGCCGCGCACACCGCGGCGGGACTTCTCACCGTCACCGCCGCGGTCGGTGGCCCCGCGGCCCGCTTCGACCGGGAGACCGGTGGACCCGCCGTGCTCGGGATCCTCGGCCTGCTGCTGTACGCGGCGCTCGTCGTGGGCGCGGTCGTGGTGCTGTGGGTGGTCTGCCGGCGCGGGCGCAGCGAACACCGGCTGGACCAGGAACTGGACGCCACGCTCGTGCGCGGGCTGCCCCTGGGCTCGATCGTCCTGTTCGCCCTGACCCTGCTGTACGCCGGATGGTCACGGCCCGGCTGGCACTCGACGGGGCGGCTGCCGGGCGACGCGACCTTCGGAGGCCTCGCCCTCGCCCAGGGGCTGCTCGTCATCACGCTCGGCGTGGTGGCCCGCGTTCTGTACCGCACCAGGCCCGACCCGCGCACCGCCCTGCGTGGTCTGGCCGGACCCGCCGTCGCGATGCTGGCCTGCGCCCTGGGCGGCGTGATGTCCGGCGGAGTCGCGCAGCGCGTCGCCGACTGGCTGGACGGCACGCGCGGCTCGCTGCCCGGCCCGCCCGTCCTGCTGACCTGGCAGGCGTCCGTGATCCCCCCGACGCTCCTCGTGCTCCTCGGCCTGTGCGGCAGGCTGGCCCTGCGCACCTGGCGGCTGCGCGTCCTCGAGATGCGCGCGGTGGAACTCGACTACCGCGGCGAGGCCAAGGACACCACCCGTACCGGCCGTATCGCGAGCACACGCGCGATGGCCGCCCTCACCGACCGGGCGCCCCTCATGGTCGGCGTGATCTCGTTCGTGACCCTGCTCCTCGGCGCCGGAGCCCTGGTGGGCGTCCTGACCACCGGTGACGCCCCGGCGCAGGCCGCCCGAGGGTCGTACGCCTTCGTCCGAGGCGCCGCCGAAACCGCACAGGCGCTCGGGTCCTGGCTGATCGGCCTCGGCTTCGTCCTTCTCGTCACCTCGGGGCGGCGCGCCTACAAGGACCCGGCGGCCCGCCGCACCATCGGCATCCTCTGGGACGTCGGCACCTTCTGGCCGCGCGCCGCCCACCCCTTCGCTCCGCCCTGCTACGCCGAGCGTGCCGTGCCCGACCTGACGTGGCGCATGGTCACCTGGACCCGGGCCACCGGCGGGCGCCTGGTGCTCTCCGGGCACTCCCAGGGCAGTGTGCTGGCCGCCGCCGCGGCCTGGCAGCTGAAGCCCTCCGTACGCAGGCGGGTCGCGCTGCTCACCTACGGCTCACCCCTGGAACGGCTCTACGGGCGCTGGTTCCCGGCCCACTTCGGCCCGGCCGCCCTCACCTCCCTGCACCGGGAGGTCGACTGCTGGCGCAACCTGTACCGCCTCACCGACCCCATCGGCGGCCCCGTTCGGCTGCCCGGCGACTGCGGCCCCCAGGTCGACCGCGCGCCCCTGAAGGACCCGCTCGCCTACGGACGCACCCAGGAGCATCCGCTGCCCGCGCCGATCCTCGGACACGGGGACTACCAGGCGGACCCGGCCTTCGCCGAGGAACGCGAACGGCTGCTGTCGCGGCTGCGGTCGGAGGCGGTACCGAGCCCCCGTCCCGACGGCGACGCCACGACCTGAGGGCGACCGCCCGTCCACGGGGCGAGGCTCAGGGCAGCTCCGGCAGGTCCTCGGGGTAGAGCAGCGTGAGGTCGTCCGTGCTCGGCTCGTCGAGCTGGGCGACCCGCCCCGCGTGCCGCTCGACCATCGCCTCGAAGGTCTGCCGCGCGGTACGGCCGTTGCCGAAAGCCGGGCCCTTGGGGATGGCCGTGAAGTACTTCAGCAGCGCCTCGGGCGCGCCGGACGCCAGGCTGTACTCGTGCTCCTCGGCCTGCTGCTCCACGATCCGCAGCAGCTCCTCGGGGACGTAGTCGCTGAAGGTGATGGTCCGTGAGAAACGTGACGCCACACCGGGGTTGACGGAGAGGAAGCGCTCCATCTCGGCCGTGTACCCCGCGACGATCACGACGACCGCGTCCCGGTGGTCCTCCATCAGCTTCACGAGCGTGTCGATGGCCTCGCGGCCGAAGTCGCGGCCCGAGTCCTCCGGCGACAGCGCGTACGCCTCGTCGATGAACAGGACACCGCCGCGCGCCCGGTCGAACGCCTCCTGGGTGCGGATCGCCGTGGAGCCGATGTGCTCGCCCACCAGGTCGACGCGGGACACCTCGACCAGGTGCCCCTTCTCCAGGACACCGAGCGAGGCCAGGATCTCGCCGTACAGCCGGGCGACCGTCGTCTTGCCGGTGCCGGGAGAGCCGGTGAAGACCAGGTGGCGGCGGGCGGAGGCCGCCTTGAGGCCCGCCTGCTGTCTGCGGCGGCCCACCTCGATCATGTCGGTGAGGGCGCGCACCTCGCGCTTGACGCTGTCCAGGCCCACCAGCCCGTCGAGTTCGCCGAGGACGACCTTCGAGGTACGGGCCGGCTGCGCCGGCTCCGGCTCCGAGGCGGTGACGAGCGGTTCCTGCTCGGTGGTGCGCTGGCCCGGGATCGCGCCGAGCAGGCTCGTGGAAGGGTTGGACGTCTGTACGGCCGCCTCGTGCGCCGGGGGGCGCACTCCGGCGCTCTCGTCGCTCGTGCAGTCCTCGACGACCGGGCCGCCGCCCGGTGCGTTGCCGCCGTCGGCGAACTCGTAACCCCCGCGTGCGCAGCGCTCCGTACGGCACTTCTTCAGCGTCGCCCGGCAGCCGTCGATGACATGGAAGCCGTAGCCCCCGCTGCCCGTCACCCGGCAGTTGTGGAAGGTGCCGCGGCCGCCCGCCGACACGTAGAAACCGGCCTCCGCGGGGGACTCGACCGTGCAGCGCTCGATGGTGGGGTCGGCGCCCTTGGTGACGATCACGCCCGTCTGGGTGCCGTCCACGGTGCAGCCGGACAGGGTGCCGCCGCTTCCGTGGTCACGGAACCAGGCGCCCGTCGCGGCGTCGCGGATACGGCAGTCGTCGAGCTGCGCCGTCGCGCCGTCGCTCACCGAGACGGCGGTGTTGCGCACTTGGGAGAGGTCGCTGTCGACGACGTCCACGCGTGAACCGCGGTCGAGGACGAACAGGGCGTCGGGCACGTCGTGCACCCGGCAGGACTCGAGCACCGCGGTCGCGCCGTCGCTGACCCACACCGCGGGATAGTCGCCGGTGCTGTCGAAGATCTCGCACTGGTTGGCGTCCACGCGCGTGCCCGGGTCCCAGACCGACAGGCCGTTGCGCCCGAACTGCCGGACGGTGGTGCGGGTCAGGGTGAGGACCGAGCGGGAACGCAGGTCCACCGCGTTCTCCGGGATGTCGTGGATGCGGCAGTCGGCGAGGGTGAGCACGGCGTCCGTGTCCAAGGTGACGCCGTCCGACGTCGTGCGGTGCACATCGCAGTCGGTGAGATGGGCCGCGGCGCGCGCGGTGATCTGCACACCGGAGCCCTTGACCTCGTACACCTCGCAACCGACCGCCTCCAGCGAGGAGTTCTCGCCGGTCACCGACAGGCCCGCGCCGGAGGCGTGGTGCACCCGGCAGCGCTCCAGACGGGGATGCGCGCCGCCCCGGACCGCGATGCCGGACTGTCCGGCCGCGACGACCTCGCACTCCTCGAACACGCCACCGCCGCCGTCGAGTACGGCGATGCCGATGCCGGCCGGATTGTCGACCGTGCAGCGCCGCACGGTCGGACGGGCGCCGCCGCGCACCTCGATGCCGGCCGCGGAGCGCGTGACGATCCGCACGTCGAGGAGCTCCGGGGTGCCTTCCTCGACGAGCAGCGCGGGCGCCGCCGAGTCCTGGCCCTCCACGTGCAGGTCCTGGACCACGGCCGAGGCGCGCACGGTCAGCGGCACGCCGTCCACCGGCGCGATGCGCACGGAGCCGGGGGAGCCCTCCGGGCCGCGCAGCGTCACCGCGCGCTGGACCACGAGATTCTCCCGGTAGGTGCCGGGTGCGACGGTGAGCACGTCCCCGTCGGCCGCGGCCTCCAGGGCGGCGGCCAGCGATGCGTACTCTCCTGTGCGGCGCCGCCACCGCGAGGTGCCGGTGTGCGTCACCTGGACCGTGCCCTGTGCCATGGCGCTGTTGTGCCCCCACCTCGTCGTACGCGGGTCCTGCGAGGCCGTGCTGAAACCCCGTCGCGATCAAGAACAGCTTCTCACGACGGCGCCGAACGATTCGGTCGGTCCACCGTAGCGTGCGCGGGCACGGTGGGTTGACCGGAGCCGGAAGGCGGTCAGCTGCCGGTGCCCGTCCTGCCCCAGTCCGGACCCGCCCTGTCCCATGCCTGATCCCAACGGGCGTACCGGCGAAGGGTCATGCGCCACACGATCAGACGTCTGCCGCTGTCGAGGAGCCCGGCGGTGAGCAGGGCCGCGCCGATGCCCGCCAGTACGGCGTGCGTCGTCGCGGTGGCCGAATCCAGCGGGCGGGCCACCAGGCCACCGTGCGCGTCGGTCCAGAGCGTGAAGTGGTCGCCCTTGTGCGGTGACTTGAGGGCGGCTATCACCTTGCCGTGATGCGCCGTGCCGTCCGGAGCGGTCCAGTCGGCGAGCACACGGCTGTGTGGATCCTGCGCCGACGAGGCCTCGGGATCGGGGTCCAGCGGGGCCCGGGCCGCCTTGCCGACCACGGTGGCCGTCACTTCGTGCCGGGCCAGGTGCTGGTCCCGAACGGCCTGTTGGAGGGCGTCCTCCGCCGTCGCTCCGGTGAGCGCGCCGAGCAGGGGCGCGAGGGTGAGGATCAGCAGGACGGCCAGCAGGGCCAGCCACGCCTCGACCAGATCGGTCGTGCGGCGCAGCGGATTGTGCCGCCAACGCCAGAGTCCGCCGATAGCTCGCACCGTCCCGCACCCCCTTTCGCCTCCGTGATAACCCCCGGCGAAGCCGTTCATATGCGAGCCCCGGGAAAGAGAGAGCGAAATCACCCTTCCCACGGGTCTTTCATGAACTTCTCACACGCTCAACGAGCCTGCCCGGGGCCCGGGTTCCCGCGGGCGGGTCATTCGAGGACCGTGACCGGATCGCCGATCCGCACCGTGCCGCGGGACTCCGGCACCAGGTTCTGTCCGAAGACGAGCTGGGAGCCGAAGCGGCGGTGGCGTCCGAGCGTGCGCAGCGGCTCCTTGCCGCGCTGGGCGGTGTCCTGGTCGGTGGTGGTCACGACGCAGCGGCCGCACATCTTGGCCACCCGAAAGCTGACCTCGCCGATGGCGATCCGCCGCCAGCCGTCCTCGGCCCATGGCGTCGTGCCCGCCACCACCACGTTCGGCCGGAAGCGGTTCATCGGGAGGGGCCCCTCGTCGGCGCGGTCGCCCTGCGCGATCAAGGAGTTGAGCGCGTCCAGCGAGGCGAGCGTGGTGACCAGCAGGGGATAGCCGTCGGCGAAGCTGACGGTCTCGCCCGGACGCGCGTAGTCCGGGTCCACCGGCCTGCGCGTGGCGGGGTCGTCCATGTGGAGGAGACGGACCTCGGTCCCCAGATAGTCACTGCACCAGGCGTGCGCGTCCGCGTCGGCGAGGACCGCCTCCAGCTTGTCGCCGAAGAGGTCCAGCGGCGTCGTGCCGGCCGGCTGGGGCACGAGGACGGTCAGTGGCTCACGGCCGGGCGCGGACAGGCGTATGCCGCCGCCCGGCAACAGCTCGGCGGCGGCCAGTGCCAGCCGTGGTTGCTGACGCTGGGTGACGACCTTTCCCCCGTCGTCGATCAGTACCCAGCGTCGGTCTCCGGCCAGCCCCCAGGGCTCCACGACGGCCTCCCGGGGCGAGAGAGCCCGGAAGGCCTTGACCGGATGGACATGGATCGAGTGCAGCTCCGCGTTCCCCATGACTCCATCGTGCCAGCGGGCACCGACATTCTGGTCCGAATGCCGCGGTGCCCGCGTACCTCAGCCTGTCAGTACCCGCGGTACTGCTGGTTGTTGTACGGGTCCTGGTACGGAGCCGGGGCGGGGCGGGGAGCCGCGGGGCGCATCGCCTCGTAGCCGGTGCCGGCCGCCATCGGGCGCTGCGGCTGCTGCTGGGGTCCCGGGTAGCCACGCGGGGCGCCGGCCTGCTGCGGGATGTACGGCGCCGGGGCCTGCTGCAGCGGTGCGGGCTGTTGGGCCTGCGGGTAGCCGCCGTACATGGGGGCCTGCTGCGAGGGTCCGGCGGGCAGGGCCGGAAGTGCGGAGGGGAGCGCGGGAAGGTAGCTGCTGCCCGTGTCGTAGGCGGCGGGAACCCGGATCGGGGCGATCTGGGGAGTGCCCCGCTCGGCGACCAGGGAGTCGTAGATCGGGGTGTCCGGGAAGGACGGCGCGGAGTAGTAACCGCCGCCATAGGTGGAGCGGGGGGAGGTCATGGCACATAAGTTAAGCCCACGATGTGCTGGTTGGGGAGACCGATAAGAGGGTTGTTTTCCGTGTCGGCAGTGACGCGGGATCCCCAATGCGAGCGAACTCGGCAAAAAAGGGCGGCAAACCGGGTTCAGATCGTGTAAAGGCCGAGTTCCGAGGGGGTTACCGGTGGTTGGCCAGCAGTCTTCGAAGCCCCTCGTGCGATCTTCCGCGGCACCTCACAGGAGTTCTCCGCCTTGGGGGAATAGGTTGGTCGGGAAAGGGCCCGAGGGACGGCCCGAGGCGCGGCCTGGCGCGGTGACACGTGATGGGGGCGGACATGACAATGCCTAAAGGTTCGAATGTTCCTGTGCCGACGCGTGCGTTGCGCGTCGAAATGGGGTGGCGTTCGGGGCCCGGGGTCCCCGACGCGGATGCTTCCGCGCTGTTGCTGGTCTCCGGAAAGGTCCGCTCCGACGGCGACTTCGTGTTCTACAACCAGCCGGCACACCCCTCCGGCGCCGTGCGGCACGAGGGCAAGCGGGGCGACGGCGGTCAGGTGACCGACACACTGCTCGTCGACCTCGCGCGCGTGGAGGGCGCGATCGAGACGGTGGTGCTGGCCGCCTCCGCGGACGGCGGCACCTTCGGGCAGATGCCCGGTCTGTACATTCGCGTGCTCGACGCGGGGCAGGGCACGGAGATCGCGCGCTTCGACAGCAAGGACGCGACCGTCGAGACCGCCTTCGTGCTCGGCGAGTTCTACCGGCGCCAGGGTGCCTGGAAGTTCCGCGCGGTCGGACAGGGCTACAGCAGCGGACTGGAAGGGCTGGCGAAGGACTACGGAATCACGGTGGACGAGCCGCAGCACGCGGCACCGCCCCCGCCTCCCCCCACGCCGACCGCCGCCGTGCCGATCGCCCCCGTACCGCCTGCCCCCGCACCGCCCGGCCCCACACCCCCCGCCGCCATGCCGCCCGCGCCCGGCACACGTGTGGCCGGTCCGCCGCCGGTCGGGCCGCCGGTGAACATGCCCCCGCCCGTCGCACCGCCCGTCACCGCACCGCCGGTCACCGTCTCGCCCCCCGCCATGACTCCGCCGCCCGCCCGGCCCGGGGCCCCGGTCCGCCTCTCCAAGGTCACGCTCACCAAGGAGGCGCCCTCGGTCTCGCTGACCAAGCAGGGCGGCACGTCCGGCGCCATGCGCGTCAACCTCAACTGGCAGGTGCGCAAGCAGTTCTCGGGGTGGGGCAGTAAGCGGGGCCGGGCCGTCGCGGCGCACAGGGACCTCGACCTCGACCTCTGCGCGCTGTACGAGCTGTCCGACGGCCGCAAAGGAGTCGTCCAGGCGCTCGGCAACGCCTTCGGGGCGCTGCACCAGCCGCCGTACATCCACCTCGACGGCGACGACCGCACCGGTGCCGTGGCGAGCGGCGAGAACCTCACCGTCAACCTCGACCACAAGCAGAGTTTCCGGCGCATCCTCATCTTCGTCACCATCTACGAAGGGGCGCGTTCGTTCGCCGACCTGCATGCCACGGTCACCCTGCAACCGTTGAACGGCGCCCCCGTCGACTTCTCGCTCGACGAGTGCACGGTGCCCTCGACGGTCTGCGCCCTCGCCCTCATCACCAACAACGGCGGCGACCTGATCGTCCAGCGTGAAGCCCGCTACCTCGTCCCCGAGCGCGGGGTGAGCCCGCAGCGCACGGTGGACCGCGTCTACGGGTGGGGCATGAACTGGACCCCCGGCAGGAAGTGACCCACAGGAAGTGACCCACAGGAAATGACTCGCGGGAAGTGACCGGTCAGCGCTCGTCGAGCGCGGTGTCCGGGCGCGCGTAGGTGCGGCCCTTCCAGGCCGCGCCGCGCCCCCTGTAGTGCTGCACCGCGGAATCGACCGTCATGAGGAGGTACAGGAACGCGGTCACCGGCAGCGACGCGGCGAGCCATACGGGCTGCCGGTAGTAGCGCAGCATCGGCAGATACGTCGCCGTCATCAGCAGCCACGCGAGCCCGCCGGCCGCCGCGATCCCCGTATGCCCGGAGAAGAGACCCGTGAAGAGGGCGACCGGCGGCACCAGGTACACCACGGCGAGGCCGAGGACCGTACCGAGGAGCAGCAGCGGGTTGTGCCGCAGCTGGGCGTACGCGCTGCGCGAGACCATGCGCCACAGGTCGTGCAGCCGGGGATAGGGACGCACGCTGTCGACCCGCTCGGCCAGCCCCAGCCAGATGTGGCCCCCGCTCCCCTTGACCGCCCTCGCGAGCGCCACGTCGTCGATGACGGCGTGCCGGATGGCGTCCGGAATCCGCGCCCGCTCGGCGGCGTCCGCGCGCAGCAGTACGCAGCCGCCCGCCGCTGCCGCCGTCCGTGAGTCCTTCACCGCGATCCACCGGAAGGGATAGAGCTGTGCGAAGAAGTAGACGAAGGCGGGGACGACGAGCCGCTCCCACACGCTCTCCACCCGCAGCCGCGCCATCTGCGAGACCAGGTCGAAGCCGCCGGTGCGCGCCGCGGCGACCAGCGTCCGCAGGCTGTCCGGCGCGTGCGCGATGTCCGCGTCCGTCAGCAGCAGGTACTCGGGGCCACGCGCGCGTGCCAGGCCGATGCCGTGACGCACGGCCCAGAGCTTGCCGGTCCAGCCCGCGGGCGGCTCCCCGGGCGAGGCGACGGTGAGCGGCAGCCCGCCGTGCGTGCGGGCGAGCTCACGGGCCAGCTCCCCGGTGCCGTCCGAGCTGCCGTCGTCGACGAGGAAGATCTCGACGCGCCCCGGATAGTCCTGGGCGAGCAGCGAGGACAGGCTCTCGGGCAGTACGGCGGCCTCGTCGCGCGCCGGTACGACGACGCAGACGGACGGCCAGTCGTCCGGTTCCCGACGCGGCGGCAGCCGCAGATCCGTACGCCAGAAGAAGCCCTGCCCGAGCAGCAGCCACAGCCAGGCGGCCAGTGATCCCACGGCGGTCCACGCGACGGCACTCACCCGCCGCAGTCTGCCCCACCCCGGGGGTCCGCCGGGGCGGATCGTCTATGGTGACCGGGTGAAGATCGCGCTCATGGACTCCGGAATCGGACTGCTCGCTGCTGCCGCCGCGGTACGTCGACTGCGGCCCGACGCCGATCTCGTGCTCTCGTCGGACCCCGGCAGCATGCCCTGGGGACCGCGTACGCCCGAGGACGTGACCGCCCGCGCGCTCGCCGTCGCCGAGGCCGCCGCCCAGCACCGTCCCGACGCCCTGATCGTCGCCTGCAACACCGCCTCCGTCCGCGCCCTTCCGGCGCTGCGCGCCCGTCTGGAGCCGGAGGTGCCCGTCATCGGCACCGTCCCGGCGATCAAGCCGGCCGCCGCCGGTGGGGGACCCGTCGCCATCTGGGCCACGCCCGCCACCACCGGCAGCCCCTATCAGCGCGGGCTCATCGGCGCGTTCGCCGAGGGAGTGCCCGTGACCGAAGTGGCCTGCCCCGGGCTCGCCGACGCCGTGGAGCACGGCGACCAGGAGGGCATCGACGCCGCGATCGCCGCGGCGGCCGAGCGCACCCCCGGCGATGTGAGGGCCGTCGTCCTGGGCTGCACCCATTACGAGCTGGTCGCCGAACGCATCCGCACGGCCGTGCAGCAGCCCGGCTTCCCGCCGCTCGCGCTGCATGGCTCCGCCGGGGCGGTCGCCGCGCAGGCACTGCGCAGGATCGGCGAGCTCCCGGACCCGGCGGCCCCCGCCGAGGGCTCCCTCACCGTGCTCCTCAGCGGCAGCGAGGGCGGCCTGTCGGCGACCGCGCTGGCGTACGAGGAAGGCCGCCTTCTTCAGGCGGTCAGCCCCGCCCGCTGACTCTGTCGCCGGGCGGAGGTCTCCGAACGACGACCGTCCGTCACCGCCCGAACGCCCTGCGTGCGCCGCGCGCCCACCCGGAGCAGTGCCCCTCCGCGACCCGGTGCCCGCGGTGCGGAACCTGAGTAGTCTCTTAAACATGAGGGACCACCTCCGCCGCGAAAACTTCTCGCACCCCGATGTCTGGACCGGGAGTGCGACCAATCGCGTCCAGTGGCTGCCCGCCATAGGCGGGGCCGCCTGTATCGCGCTGGGTGTCGAACTGGCCGTCGACTCGACGTGGACGTCGGGTGTCGCGGCACTGGCCATGTCCGTCGTCGGGTGCATCGCGGCGGGACTGCTCATCATGTTCGGCACGCTCGCCTTCGTGCATGTCGCCGTGAAGGTCGACAAGGACTGCCTCGAAGTGCGCTGCGGCCACATCGGTCTGCCGCGCCGGCGTATTCCGCTCTCGAGCGTCGTCGGCGCCGACTTCGCGCCCCGGGTCACCCCGCGGCAGTGGGGCGGCTGGGGCTACCGCTGGCGTCCCGACAAGGGCACCGCGGTCATCGTCCGGCGCGGCGAGGGCGTGGTGCTCCGGCTCGGTGACGGACACACGTTCACCATCACGGTGGACAACGCGGAGGCGATGGTCCGGATCATCCGGGACCGGCTGCGGCCGGCCACGCCCGGCGCGGTCATCTGACCGTCGCGGAGTTCACGGTTCCAGCCGGTTCCTCGGGGTTTGGTCTCTCGCGTTCAAGACGCTCTCCAGGTCCTCGTCGGCCAGGGGCCGTGCCGTCGCGAGCCCCGCGAGCAGCCCCGCACCCGCCGTCACCGTGGTGAAGCTCAGCGCGTTGCCCAGCGAGGCGATCACGGCCAGCGCCGTGAGGGCCGCGCCCGCCGTCAGCGCGATCGTCGTGGACCGCGGCGAACGCCACAGCGAATAGAGGATCCAGCAGAAGACCGTGGCGAGCAGCGCGACGCCGACCAGACCCTGCTCGGCCGCCTGCTGCCACGGTGCCGAGTGGGGCTTGCCGTCGGGCAGCAGCGACTGCGTGACCGTCGGACTGAGTTCCCCGTACCGTCCGGGCCCCACACCGAGGGCGGGATGGTGTCCGGCCAGGTGGAGCGCGTCGCGCCAGAGCAGGACCCGGTGCTCGGTGAGCTGCCCCTCCAGGGAAGCGGTCAGCCCGTCCGGAAGCACGTTCTCCGCGACCGCCCAGGTCGCGCCCGTCACCAGCGCCGCGGCGAGCGCGAGACCCCCGAGTCCGAGGGCGCGGCGGCGCATGCGGTCGGCGGCGAGCGAGCACAGCAGCACTCCGGCGCCGGCGGCGCATCCCGTGGTCGAGCCGAGCACCGCCGCGCTCACCACGATCCCGACGGCGAGCAGACTCAGCGCGAGCCGCTGCGCCGGCCTGCGTGCCGCCCAGGCCGCGCAGCACGCCGCACCGGTGGACAGGGCGAGCAGCGCGGCCGTGGCGCCGCCGTGCCCGAGTGGCGTCGTGAACTGCGGGCCCGGGGTGGTGTGCGCGGCGGTGAGCGCGAGGCCCAGTCCGGCGAGGGCTCCGGCAGCCGGCGCCGCGACCGGCAGGAGAGCGCCGAGGATCCGGCCCGAGGCGTACCCGGCGGCCACGGCGAGCACGGCCAGGAGCACGCCCTCGGGCCGCCCGTCGTGCGCGGTCGCCGTGATCAGTGCCCACACCGCGCAGGCCCCGAGCACGATCACACCCATGGCGTCCGAAACGTTTCGTCTCTCGCCTTCGGCCGCCGAACCGGCCGCGGACCTCATCCCCGTGGACCCCACCCCGTCGCCCCCCGACCTGTGCCGGGCCCCGACCGCCACGGCCGCATCCGGCCGCACGTCAGAGGCTCGGGCACACCGTAACGGCTGATGCGCCGGTTTGTGGATGAGTTGCGCAGGAACGGTGCATCAGGCGGGCATGCGACGGTCTGGGCAGCGGACGGACCACCCCCGGGCGCCGGGAGGTTCATGGTGCGGACCGTGCTGTCGGCGCCCAGGTCACGCGCCGTACACTCCCCGAGTGACCGCCACCGCAACTTCCGTAGACGAGCCGGATCAGCTCGAACCCCAGGCCGCGCCCGCATCGCGCGGGGCCAGACTGGCTCGGCGATACGCTCCGGCCGCCGCCGCGGCGCTCTCCGGAGTACTGCTCTACGTCAGTTTCCCGCCGCGCACCGTCTCGTGGCTGGCCCTGCCGGCCTTCGCGGTCTTCGGTTGGCTTCTGCGCGGTCGCTCCTGGAAGGCGGGCCTCGGGCTCGGCTATCTGTTCGGCCTCGGCTTCCTGCTCCCGCTGCTCGTGTGGACCGGTGTCGAGGTCGGCCCCGGCCCGTGGCTGGCACTCGTCGCCGTGGAAGCGGTGTACGTGGCGCTCGTCGGCGCGGGCATCACCCTCGTCTCCCGGCTGCCCGGCTGGCCGCTGTGGGCGGCGGCGGTCTGGATCGCGGGCGAGGCGGCACGCGCGCGTGCGCCGTTCGGCGGCTTCCCCTGGGGCAAGATCGCCTTCGGCCAGGCGGACGGCATCTTCCTTCCGCTGGCCGCGGTGGGCGGCACCCCGGTGCTCGGTTTCGCGGTCGTGCTCTGCGGCTTCGGGCTGTACGAGGTCGTACGCCAGGTCGTCGAGGGCCGGCGCACCGGTGTCGTACGCCGAGGGGCCGCCGCGGCGGCGCTGCTCAGCGTGGCCGTCCCCGTCGTCGGGGCGCTCGCCGCGCGGTCGCTGGTGAGCGACAAGGCCGAGAACGGCACGGCGACCGTCGCCGTCATCCAGGGCAATGTGCCGCGCGCGGGGCTCGACTTCAACTCCCAGCGGCGCGCCGTGCTCGACTACCACGCACGGGAGACCGAGCGGCTGGCCGCCGAGGTCAAGGCGGGCAAGGTCGCTCGGCCCGACTTCGTGCTGTGGCCGGAGAACTCCTCCGACGTCGACCCCTTCACCAACGCCGACGCCCGCCTCGTGATCGACAACGCCGCCAAGGCCATCGGCGCGCCCATCTCGGTCGGTGGCGTCGTCGAGCGCGACGGCAAGCTCTACAACGAGCAGATCCTGTGGGACCCGGTCAAGGGTCCCCTCGACACGTACGACAAGCGACAGGTCCAGCCCTTCGGCGAGTACCTTCCGCTGCGTTCACTGCTCGGCGCGATCAACAAGAACTGGACCTCGATGGTCCGCCAGGACTTCAGCCGGGGCCACAAGCCGGGCGTGTTCACCATGGACGGCTCCAGGGTCGGACTGGTCACCTGCTACGAGGCCGCCTTCGACTGGGCCGTGCGCGGCACCGTGACCGACGGCGCGCAGCTGATCTCGGTGCCGAGCAACAACGCGACCTTCGACCGCAGCGAGATGACCTATCAGCAGCTCGCCATGTCCCGCGTCCGCGCCGTCGAGCACAGCCGGACCGTCACGGTGCCGGTGACCAGCGGAGTCAGCGCCGTGATCATGCCGGACGGGAGGATCACCCAGCGGACCGGGATGTTCGTGGCGGACTCGCTGGTCCAGAAGGTGCCGCTGCGCTCCTCCGAGACCCCCGCCACGCGGCTCGGCATCCTGCCGGAGATGCTGCTGGTGGCGGTCGCGGTGGGCGGTCTCGGTTGGGCGGGTACGACAGTGGTCCGGGGGCGCCGGAACGGCGCCGTTCCGGGCGATCTTGCCTGACCTCGGCCGGGTCACGGAATCCGGCCGTTAGGGTCGGTCCATGGCTACCCCTGACTTCATCCGCACCATCCGGGCCTCCGCAGGCCACCAGTTGCTCTGGCTTCCCGGAGTCAGCGCTGTCGTCTTCGACGACGAGGGCAGAGTGCTGCTGGGCCGGCGCACCGACACCCGGAAGTGGTCGATCATCGGCGGCATTCCGGACCCGGGCGAGCAGCCCGCGGCCTGCGCCGTGCGGGAGGTGTTCGAGGAGACCAACGTGCGCTGTGTCGTCGAGCGCGTGGTGCTGGTCCAGGCTCTGTCACCGGTCACCTACGAGAACGGCGACACCTGCCAGTTCATGGACACCACGTTCCGGTGCCGGGCCGTCGGCGGCGAGGCGAGGGTCAACGACGACGAGTCGCTGGACGTCGGATGGTTCGCGGTCGACGCGTTGCCCGAGCTGAACGAGTTCGGGATGTTCCGGATCAAGCAGGCCCTGTCGGACGCGTCCACGTGGTTCGACCCCGCGAACTGAGCGCGGGCGCACCGGGGACCGGACGGCTCACAGTCGGATGACGACGAGCGCGGTGTCGTCGTCGGGGCCGCGCCGAGGTGCGGGGAGGAGATCGGCGAGCACGGCGTCGGCGAGGAGTTCGGGGCCGAGCCGGTGATGGCGTTCGACGCTGTGGGCGAGGCGGTCCAGACCGGCGTAGATGTCCTCGCCCCGGCGCTCGATCAGACCGTCGGTGTAGAGGACGAGAGTGCTGCCGGGACCGTAGCCCACCGTCGACTCGCAGCGGGGAAGGGAGTCGTCGCCCGCTCCCAGGGGCGGGTCGGTGGCCGAGTCCAGCACCTCGACGGAGCCGTCACCGTGGGCCAGCAGAGGCGGCGGATGGCCGGCGCGGCTGTAGGTGACGGTGAGGGCGGTGTGGTCGATGACGGCCTGGACGGCGGTCGCCGCGAGCGCGCCGTCGACGGTGTGGGCGTGCGCCGCGAGGGTGGTGAGGGCGGTGGCGGGCCGCCCGGTGGCGCGGATCGCCGCGCTCAGGGCACTGCGCAGCTGGCCCATGGTCCCGGCCGCTTCCAGGCCGTGCCCCACCACGTCACCGACCGCCACGGCCAGCCGTCGCGCGTCGAGGTCGATCAGGTCGTACCAGTCGCCGCACACGTTGAGGAAGCTGGTCGCGGGCCGGTAGCGCACGGCCACCCCGGGCCGGTCCGGCAGCGACGTACTCGGCAGCATGGCGCGCTGAAGGGTGACGGCGACCTCGTGCGCGCGGGCGTGGGCCTTGCGCAACTCCTCGTTGAGTTCCTGCAGTTCCAGGGAGCGGTTCAGCAGATCGGCGGTCATCGCGTCCTCGGCGGTGAGGGGCAGTTCCGGTGCGGCGCCGAGCGCCCGCCGTGCGCGTATCAGCGCGGTGACCTCCTCGACGCGGTGGACGATGAGTGACACCCGGCCGTCGGCGTCGAGGAGAGGGATGTTGACGGTGCTCCAGTAACGCTCCTCGAACACGCCGGACCGGTCGGGCACCTTCACGGAGTACTTCTGCACGGCCATGCTGTCCGGCTCGCCGGTGGCCAGCACCCGCTCCAGCGAGGCGCGCAGCGCCTGGGGACCACCGGCCCGGACGTCGGAGGGGTTGTCGGGAAACACGTCGAAGACGCACCGACCGAGCAACTCCGCGAGGCTCCGTCCGGAGACCCTTTCGTAGGCCCGATTGGCGTCGACCGCCACCATGTCGGGCGTGAGCAGCAGCGCGGGACTGGGCAGGGCCCGGAAGACCTCCGCGTAGTCGATGCCGATGCCCCGGCCGCCTCTTTCGGCCGGCGCATCACTGTCACTCATGTCCCATGTCTACTCCGCCCCCTCGTCCGGTGCGACACGGTGACCGTTTCCGGCCCGTCCGAGCGCACGGCTCGTGGCCGGGTTCTCTTGCCAGGCGATGTTCGCAAGGATGATGGAGGATGGATCGCAGAGCCCCCAACAGGGCCGTGCTCACCAAAGAACGAGGTGAGGACATGAACTGTTACGACTGCCCCGGCACCCCCGGTCCCGCGGTCGCCGTATGCATCCGCTGCGGCGCGGCGCTCTGTCGCACGCATGTGCACGAAAGCCACCCGCCGACCCAGGACATCACCGGAACCGGCCGGGCCACCCACGAGAAGCCGGCCCGCCACATCACCTGCGGAGCCTGCCGCGCGGCGGAGACGAGCTGACTCCGGCAGCGCACCGGCCGCGACCCATGGTGCGAGCCGCGGCGTCCGTCCCACGACCTGAACGTCACCTGAACAGTCACCGCCCCCAGGCATCCCGGTGGGCCGTTCCGCCCTCTTTCTGAGCGAACGGCGAGCACACCGGGAAGGTACGTCCATGGTCAGCACCACCGCAGCGATCATCGCGTCGGCCCAGCGGACGGGCGGGCGGCTGCTCGCCCGTCCCGGGACGTCCGGCCGCAGTCCGGTGGGAGGACCGGCCCACGCCAGACCCGCGCTGCTGGCGATCCTCGCGGTGGCGGCCCTGCTGTTCACCTGGGACATCCAGCACAGTGGCTACCACGCGTTCTACGCGCAGACCGCGCGCAGCATGTCCGAGAGCTGGAAGGGCTTCCTGTTCGGCTCCTTCGACCCCGGCAACTCGATCACGATCGACAAACTGCCCGGCTTCCTGTGGCCTCAGGCGCTGTCCGCGCGGATCTTCGGATTCCATCCGTGGGCGCTCACCCTGCCCCAGGTCATCGAGGGCGTGCTCAGCGTCGCCGTCCTGTACCGCGCGGTGCGTCGCTGGGCGGGGGAGAGCGCGGGCCTGCTCGCGGCGGGCGCGTTCGCGCTCACCCCGGCGGTCGCGGGGCTCTTCCGCACGCAGGCCGAGGATCCCGCGTTCACCCTGCTCGTCCTGCTGGCCGCCGACGCCACGCTGCGCGCGGCCCGCGAGGCCCGGCTGCGCCCGCTGCTCGCGGCGGGGATATGGGTCGGCCTCGGTTTCCAGGCCAAGATGCTGGAGGCCTGGGCGGTCCTCCCGGCGCTCGGTCTGCTGTACGTGGTCTCGGCACCGACGGTGCTGCGCCGCCGCCTGGCCCACCTGGCCGCCGCCGGCGCGGTGTGTCTGGCGGTCTCGGCCTCGTGGGTGCTGCTGGTGACGCTGACCCCGGCCAAGGACCGTCCGTACGTGGACGGTACGACGAACAACTCGGCCATCAGCCAGGTCGTCGGATACAACTTCCTCACCCGTTTCTCCAGCCTCGGCATCGACGCCAAGGACACCGGAAGCGTGGCGGCACAGACCATGGCGGGCACCGCCCCCACGGAGCCCGGGCACGGACACGCCGCCACGCAGTGGGCCAAGATGGTCGGCCCGTCGCTGGCCTCGCAGGTCGGCTGGCTGTACCCGGCGGCCGCGCTCGCCGCGGTGTGCGGTCTGGTGTGGCTGCGCGGCAGGCCGCGTACGGACCCGCTGCGGGCGGGCTTCCTGCTCTGGGCGGTCTGGCTGGCCACGTACTTCCTGGTGTTCAGCGCCGGAGCGGTCGGTGGCCATACGTACTACATGGGTGTCGTGGCCGTACCGCTGGCGGCGCTCTTCGGCGCCGGGACGGTGCAGTTCTGGCGTGCCTGGCGCAAGGGGAGCGGGGCGCGGACGTGGGCGCTGCCCGTCGCCGTGGTGACCACGGTGGCCTGGTCGGCGGTGGTCGCGGGGCAGTACCCGACGTTCCTGCCGTGGCTGGCACCGGCCGCGATCATCCTCGCAGCGGGTGCGCTGGCGCTGCTGGCACTGTCCCGTACCGATGGCGCCGAAGGGGCGCGACGGCGCATCGCGGTGCTGGGCCTCGGCCTGGCCGTCGCGGCGATGCTGGGGCCCTCCGCGGCCTGGGCCGCCTCGGTCCTGGACCCCGCGTACGGGCACTCCGGCATGGGCTCCGCCGGGCCGGTGTCCACGTGGCACCACCACAACGCGCGGCAGCGGACCTTCTCCGCACCGCCCGCCGCCCGGAACGCGGGCGGTAAGGCCCCTGAGTCCACCGACGGACTCGACGAGGACCAGCAGCGGCTCCTGGCCTACACCCGGGCCCACCAGGACGGAGCCACCTACCTCTTCGCGACGACCAGTTGGCGGTCCGCCGCCGCGTACATCCTCTACGCGGGCGCCAAGGTGCTTCCCATGGGCGGATTCACCGGGGCCGCGCCCACGCCCACCGGCGCCCAGTTCCGTCACCTCGTCGCCACCGGCCGGCTGCGCTACGTCGTCCTCGGCGGCGCGGTGACCGTCCCGGGCCGGACCAACGCCGAATGGGTGCGCGCCCATTGCGCACGCGTACCGCTCCCGACGTCACGCCTCTACCGCTGCTCGCCCCGTTCTGCCGCCGCACTCCCTTGACGCGGTCCCCCCGTCAGTCGCGGCCGGTGCCCCGGTAGAGGTCCAGCTCGCCCTCCAGCTCGACGGCGAGGACGGTGGCGTACTCGTCGAGGTCGGCCGCGGCGGGCGCGTCGATCCAGGTCACGCCCGGGACGGCGTCGAGGCCGCCGGTGACGTGGTGGCCCAGTTCGGTGCCGGTGCCCAGGACCGTGACGCGCTTGACCTCGTTGCGCAGGCCGCGCAACGAGACGTTGTCACGGGGGGCGTCGAAGCAGACCAGGTACAGCGTGCGCCGGTCGGCGGAGAGGGTGCTGGGACCGTAGTGGTGCCCGGCGGGCAGCCCGGCGACCGTTCCGTACACCGCGTCCGTGTGTCGTCCGATCCAGGCGCCGAGCCCCTCCAGGCGTTCGATCTGCTCCTCGGGGATCGTCCCGTCCTCGCGGGGCCCGGCGCCGAGCAGCAGATTGCCGCCCATGCCGATCGTCTCGGTGAAGTAGCGCACCAGCTGGCGCACCGACTTGAAGTCGCGGTCCTGCGGCCGGTGGCTCCACGAGTCGTTGATCGTCAGGCACAGCTCCCACGGACCCTCCGGGGCCTGCAGCGGGGTGCCCTGCTCAGGGGTGGCGTAGTCGCCGTGGCTGAGCATCCGCGCGTTGAGGACGGCGTCGGGGTTGCCCGCGAGGATCAGCTCGGCGAGCTCGTCCATCCGCCACTGCTCCTCGGTGCGCTCCCACTCGCCGTCGAACCAGAGCAGGTCGGGGCGGAAGCGGTCCATCAGCTCGCCGACCTGGCCGTCGCGGTAGGCGAGGTAGCGCTCCCAGGCCGCCGGGTCCTCCTTGCCCGGCTCGGCGTGCGAGTAGGGGCTCGGCGTTTCGCCCGGCCTGACGTGCCGGATGCTGGGGTAGTCGGGGTGGTTCCAGTCGGAGTGCGAGTAGTAGAGCCCGACCTTCAGCCCCCGCTCGCGCAGCGCGTCGACGAAGCCCGTGACCAGGTCCCGGCCGGCCGGTGTGTCCCGGACGACGTCGAGATTGCGGTGGCCGGTGTCCCAGAGGGCGACGCCGTCGTGGTGCTTGGTGGTGAGGACCGCGTACCGGGCGCCGATGCGGGCGAACAGCTCGGCCCAGGCGTCCGGATCGTACTTCGACGCGGTGAAGCCTTCGAGCTGTTTCATGTACTGCTCGTGGGTCATCTCGCCCGTGTAGAACGACCAGGACTCGGCCGCTCCGCCCACGGCGTAGACACCGTAGTGGATGAAGACGCCCAGCTTGGCGTCGGGAAACCAGGGTTGCATCGGCATGCGCCCACGGTAGGCGGCGGGGCCCGCGGGGCGCGTGGGCGCCGGTCACCATCACTGGTTCGTTTTCACCATGGCCATCGCCTCGAAGCCCTGGCCGACGGGTGGGAAAGGCGCTCCCCTCGCACTCCCGGGCGGGCGGGCCGACGCTTCAACCGGCGTACGGATCCTCGTACTTGGCGTTATCCGGCGGTACACCGTGGCGGATCTGCGTGTTCAATCACTGGTATCGCCGCACGTACGGACAGTCCCGCCTGTCAGGAGGCCCCGTGATCGCCGTTCCCGAACCGGAACTCACCGAACGCGAAGTGATCGAGCGGGCCGTGGCGATGCGGCCCGCGCTGCTCGAACGGCAGCCGGAGACCGAGCGGCTGACGATCTACCCCAAGGACACCCACGAGGAGTTCCTGCGCGCCGGTTTCTACCGGATGCTGCAGCCGCGCAGGTACGGCGGCTACGCCTTCGGCCTGCCGACCTTCTACCGCGTCGTGACCGAGGTGGCGCGCGGTTGCCCCTCCACCGGCTGGGCCCTGTCTCTCACCGCCGCCCATGTCCTCCAGGTCGCCTCGGTCTTCGAGGAGAAGACACAGGACGAACTCTTCGGCGACGAGGGCGACTTCCGTGCCGCCTCCACCGCGACCCCCGTCGGGGTGGCGCGGCCCGACGGCGACGGTCATGTGGTCCTGGACGGCACCTGGTCCTATTCCTCCGGCTCCCCGTACTCCACCCACTACGTCGGTCAGACCCTGCGCGCCCCCGACAAGCCGGAGGACCCGCCGGGGCCGCTCGTGCTGTTCGTGGCGCCACGCTCCGCCTGGACCCTGCTCGACGACTGGCAGGGCGTCCTCGGCCTGCGCGGCAGCGGTTCCCACAGCATCCGCTTCGACGAGGCCCGCATCCCCGCGCACTTCACCCGGGAGGCGAGTCTGCTCGACCTGCCCGTCGAGGGCGGCTCCCTCGGCTCGGAGCTGCACGGCCATCCCATGTACGCGGGGCGCGCGGCGAGCTTCTTCCACGGCGAGCTGGCCGCCCTCATGATCGGCACCGCGTACGCGGCCGCCGACGAGTACGCCCGGATCATCGCCGAACGGCCGCTCGTCCTGGACCCCGGCCGCACCCGCGCCGACCTCCACGACTACCAGCGCCACCTGGGGGAGGCGCTGGCCGCGATCCGTACGGCGGACGCGGCGCTGCGGGCAACCGCCGACGACTGGATGGAGGCCTGCTGCGACAACGTGTCGGGCCGGGCTCCCTTCACGACCGCCGTCGACAACCGGCTCGCGCTCGTCTTCGTCACCGCCGGGCGCCTGGCCTGGGACGCGCTCCAGGGCATCCTCTTCCGCACGGCGGGCTCCCGGCACGCCCGCGACGGCGCACGGATGCAGCGCTACTTCCGGGACGCCGCCACGATCTGGTCGCACCTCGGCCCCACGATGGCCGAACCGCTGGCCCGCCGTGTCGGCCGCGACCGCCTCGGCCTGCCGTCGGACGACATCCCGCTGATCTCCTGACCGCCTGACCGCCTGATCTCTCGATCTCGTGAGCACCGGCGGGCGGGGCGGGGAATGCCCCGGCCGCGAGTGGGTACGCGCGACAGGAGCCGCGCCCGGGGCGAGTCCCGCCCCGGGCGGCCTGTCCGTCACTACCTGGGATCTGCCAATGGACACACCCTCGAACAACCACCACTACCTGCCGACGGCCACGACACCGGCCCAGGAGGCACTGAACGCACTCGCGGAGAACACCGAGAACCCGCTGGCGCTGGACACCCTGGCCGGCAGCGAGGTGCTGGTCCCCGTGCCGGACGACGCGAGCGAGGAGGACGTGCGCGACCCCGGCGCCGTGGCGCTGCCCGTGCTGGAGCAGCCGGGCGGGGAGCAGGTGGTGCCGGTGTTCACCTCGGAGCCGGCGATGGCCGAACTGCTGCCGTTCGTCTCCCGCTACCGTCTGGTTCCGCTGGGTGCGCTCGCCTCCCAATGGCCGACCGGCGATCTGTCGCTCACCATCGACCCGAGTTCACCGAACGGCCTGACCCTCACCTCCGAGGGCGTTCGTACCCTGTTGGTCCGGCCGCCGGCCTGACCGCCGTCCGGTCCTAGAGGCACTTGCCCGGATTGAGGATGCCCCGCGGGTCGAACGCCTCCTTGATCCGGCGCTGCAACGTGTGGGCCGCGGGCCCCAGTTCGTCCGCCACCCACTGCCGCTTGAGTACGCCCACACCGTGCTCACCGGTCAGCGTGCCGCCCAGCCGCAGGGCCAGCGCGAAGATCTCACCCGCCGCCTCCCAGGCCGCGTCGGGGAGGCGGGGCAGCGACGGGTCCACGACGATGATCGGGTGGAGGTTCCCGTCCGCCGCGTGCGCGAGGGTGAAGACGGGCACGTCATGGCGCGCGGAGACGGCACGGATCTCCCGCGCCGCCTCCGCCAGCCGGGAGCGGGGCACCGCGATGTCCTCGATCAGCGGACGGCCGAGGCGCTCCAGCGCGGGCAGCGCGAGACGGCGGGCGGCGAGCAGGGCTTCCGCCTCCGCCGGATCCGCCGTCGTCTCGACCGTCGTGGCCAGTGGGGCGAGCAGCCGGGAGACGGCCTCCGCCTCGATCGCCGCGCCCGCGCCGTCGCACTGCACCAGCAGCAGGGCCGCGCCGCGCTCCCGCAGCGCCGGGTCGACGGCGCCCAGCACCGGTCCGTCCACCAGCTCCGCGAGCGCCGGTTCGACCCCGGCCTGGGTGAGGGCGTACGACGCTTCGGCGGCCGCTTCGAAGGAGGCGAAGTACGCGGCGAGGGTGGCCGTCGCCACGGGGACGGGCCGCAGCCGCAGCGTCGCCGACGTGATCACCGCCAAGGTGCCCTCGGAGCCGGTGAGCAGGGCCGTGAGGTCGTAGCCGGTGACGCCCTTGACGGTACGGCGGCCGGTGCGCACGACCGTGCCGTCCGCGAGCACCGCCTCCAGGCCCAGCACGCTGTCCCGGGTCACGCCGTACTTCGCGCAGCGCAGCCCGCCCGCGTTGGTCGCGATGTTCCCGCCGATCGTGGACAGGGCCGCGCTCGCCGGATCGGGCGCGTAGCGCAGCCCGTGCCCGGCCGCGGCCCGGTCCAGCTCGGCGGTGATCACGCCGGGTTCGACGACGGCGAGCTGGTCGTCCGGGGAGAGTTCGAGGACGCGGTTCATCCGGGCCAGGTCGAGGACGAGGGCGCCCTCGCCCGCCGTCGCCCCGCCGGACAGACCGGTTCCCGCGCCGCGCGGGACCACCGGCACGCGCAGCGCGTACGCGTGCCGGAGGGTGACGGTCACGTCCTCGGTCCGCCGGGCGTGCACCACCGCCAGGGGGAGCCCGTCGGGCCGGGTGCCGGAGCGGTCGGTGGCGTACCCGGCGAGTGCGGCGGGATCCGTGGTCAGCCGGTCGGGCGGCAGGTCGCGGGCGAGCAGCCCGAGGAGCCGGGCTGACGCGGTGGTGGGGGGAGCGGCGGTCATGGGGTGAGTGCCTTCGTTCCGATCGCCAGCAGGGCGATGTCCTCCTGGGGCGCGTGCACGGGAGCGCACTGGATGTCGCGGAAGTGCCGCTCCAGGGGATTGCCGCGGGTCAGGCCCGGGTTGCCGAGGAGCCGCACGGCCAGCTCCACGGCCCGCACCCCGTGCCGGTCGGCCAGCACCCGGGCGCCGAGGGCCTGTTCAGGGGAGTACGAGGAGTCGTCGGCGTCGACCCGGGCGGCACCGTCGAACACCAGCTGCTCGGCGGCGTCGAGCAGCACCTCGATCTCCCCGGCCGTCCGCCGGAAGCGTTCCGTGCGGGCCACCGGATGACCGAGGTTGACGGGTACACGCGCCTGGGCGAAGGTGTGGAAGAAGGTCTGCGCCGCCCGTGCCACGCCCAAGTAGAGTGCGGCCAGCGGGAGATGGAGCGAGGCGCCCGCCCGGTTGTCCTGCTCGGCCGCGGGACCGTACGGGCCGAGGCCCACGACGTTCTCGTACGGGATCGCCACCTCGCGGAAGGTCACGTCGTGGCTGCCGCTGGCGCGCAGCCCCAGGTGGTCCCACCGGCCGGTGATCTCGATGCCGGGGGAGCCGCCCGGGACGAGGAAGGTGCCGACGCGCGGGTCCGGCTCGTCGGTGGTGGCCCACACCAGGAACCAGTCCAGGCCCTCCGCGCCGGTCACGAAGCGCTTGGTGCCGTTCAGCGACCAGCCGTCGGGGGTGTGCCGAGCGAGGGTCGCCGGGAGGCCGCCCCGCGCGGGGGAGCCCAACTCGGGCTCCACGCGCGCGTGGTTGATGAGCACCGGCCGTTCGAAGGACTCCTTGACCACACGCGCGTACAGCTCGTCCGGCCAGTGCGGCTGTACGGCCTGCCGCGCATGCGTGTTCAAGGTCATCGCCGCGATCAGGGCGACGGACGGGTCGCCCCGGCCGAGCGTGTGGAGGATGCGGGCACTCTCCTCGACCCGGGCACCCCTACCGCCGTACCGTTCACCGATGGTCGCGGTGAGCAGTCCGGCGCCATGGGCGATCCGGAGGGACTCGGCGGGGAACACGCCCGAACGGTCGTAGCCGGCGGCCAGTTCGGCGATGCGCGCGGTCACAGGGCCTTCTTCAGGTCGGTGTTGAGCTCCGTGGTCCAGAACGACTTCACGTCCAAGTGCTCCTTGAGCGCGCCGAGTTCGGTGAAGGCGTCGGCCACCTTCTGCTGGGAGGCGATCGTGTCGTCGCCGACCGTCCTGGACTGGGTCGGCCGCTGGTTCTGCGCGGCGACGAGGTCCGACTTGGCCCGGGCGACGGGCTGGTGGGTGGCCTCGGCGGTGACCTTCGCGAAGCCGTCCTCGTGGCCGTCGCGGACGTAGGCGTACGCCTTGGTGATCCAGGCGATCAGATCGGCCGTGGCGGCCCGCTGAGCAGGGCTCTTGAGGACGCTGTCGCGGGCCGACCAGAGGAAGTTGCCGGACAGGATGTCCGCGCCGGAGCCGACCGTGCGGGCGCCCTGCTGGTGCGCGGTGATGATCGACGTGCCGTACGAGGCGAAGGCGTCGATGCCGCCGCCGTTCAGGGCCGCGAGACCGTCGTTGGGCAGCAGCGGCTTGGCGTCGATGTCCGACCACTTGAGGCCGGCCTGCTTCAGCAGCTCGTAGAGGAAGTAGTGGGCGGTGGTGTTCTGGACGTAGCCCACCTTCTTGCCCTTCAGACCGGCGATGTCGGTCACCTTCGAGCCCTTGGGGACGACGACCTCCTGGTTGAGGGTGGAGCCGCGTTGGACGGCGACGACCTTGAAGTTGGGCTTGCCGTCGGCGGCCGCGAAGAGGGGCGGGATCTCACTGGAGGAGGCCAGGTCGAGCGCTCCGGCGCGGATCGCCTGGAGCTGCTGGTCGCCGCCCTGGAACAGGCTCCACTTGACCTTGTACGGGGTGTCGTCGAGATGGGCGTACTCCAGGACGGCCTCACCGACCTTCCAGCCGGTGTCGCCGACCCGCAGGGTGACGGAGGAGACGTCGGACGAGGACTCGGCCGTCGCGCTGCCCCCGCAGGCCGCTGCGAACGGCAGGAGCAGGGCGAGGGCGGCGGCGGACGCACGCAGGGTGTGACGCAACACGGAATCTCCATGGGACGTGGGAGGGGGATCAGGCGGCCTGAGCGGTCGCCGCGCGGTGGGCGAGCTCCTGCCGGACCAGCGGCAGGATGTGACGGGCGTAGTCGATGGCGTCGTTGAGCGGGTCGTAGCCGCGGATCGACAGCAGCTCGCAGCCGATGTCGACGTAGTCGAGCAGGGCTCGGGCGACGGTCTCGGGGGAGCCGACCAGCGCGGTCGAGGCGCCCGCGGCGTTCGTGGCGACGGCCGGGGCCGTCCACAGGCAACGGTCGTGGACCTCGCCGCGCTCGGCGATGTCGAGGAGCCGCTGCGAACCGACGTTGGCCGGGCGCCCCGTCGTGCGGTAGTGGCGCAGCGACTCGGTGTTCTTCGCCGCGTCCTTCAGCACGCCGAGCGTCCGGTGCGCCTTCTCCCAGGCCAGTTCGTCGGTGGGCGCGATAATGGGGCGGAACGACACCCAGATACGGGGACGGGGGCGCCCGGCAGCGTCCGCGACCGTGTTGACGGCGGCGATCTGCTCGGCGGTCTCCTTCAGCGGCTCGCCCCACAGCCCGAAGATGTCGCCCTGCTGCCCGCCCACCCGGTAGGCGTCCTGCGAGGAGCCGCCCACGGACACCGGGATCAGCCCGTTCACCGGCTTCACATCGGAGTGGTAGCCCTCGAACCTGAAGTACTTGCCCTCGTGCGAGACGGGTCCGTCGGCCTGCCACACCTTCCGCAGGATCTGGATGTACTCGTCCGAACGCTCGTACCGCTCGCTCTTGCCCAGGTAGTCGCCTTCCCTGTGCTGCTCCTCGTCACTGCCGCCGGAGATGATGTGCAGCGACAGCCGCCCGTTGCTGATCCGGTCCAAGGTGGCCAGGGCGCGGGCCGCGTG
Organism: Streptomyces sp. GbtcB7; assembly: GCF_019091445.1. Taxonomy (NCBI): domain Bacteria; kingdom Bacillati; phylum Actinomycetota; class Actinomycetes; order Kitasatosporales; family Streptomycetaceae; genus Streptomyces; species Streptomyces sp. GbtcB7. Next base: position 84,513 of record NZ_JAGXJM010000006.1, on the reverse strand, counting down.
GGTGGGGAAGACGACACCGGGCCGGTGCGCCAGGATCGGGCGGACGCGCTCGGTGTGGGTGGCCACGAACTGGGCCACCTGGAGGGCGTCCGGGGAGGCGGAGTGGTAGGCGACCAGCGTGTGGTCGAAGCCGCCGTCGTCCAGGGCGCGGGCGTACCTGCGCAGATAGCCGGGGTCGAAGCCGGTCCGGCTGCTCGCGGCGGGTCCGGAGGCCCCGGAGTCGGTGTGGACGGCGCTGATGAACTCGACAGGCATGAGCAACTCCTAAGACATGAAGGTCACTTGAGCAGGGAGGTGTCGGTGGACTTGGCCACGTCCACGTTCGGGTCGAGGACCCCGATGCTGTTCATGAGGTCGGCCACCTGCTGGACGGTCGTGTTGACGTCCGACGTGATCGGCAGTACCTGGCTGTAGGCGGCCGAGGCGAGCGTCTTCGCCACTGTGGCGTCGGCGCCGTTGCGCTCCTCGATGGCCTTCGCATACGCGTCCTGATGGGTGCTGGTCCACTTCAACGCCGTGCTCAGGCGCTGGAGGAAGTCGCTCAGGGCGGTCTTCTTCGCAGAGTTCGCGAGAGCCTTGTCGGAGGCGTTGACGAAACCGATGCCGCTGACCCGGCCGTCCCCGCCGTCGACGAGGAGGCGGCCACCCTGCTCCAGGCCGACAGCCTGGTAGACGCCGAAGGTGGCCCAGATCTTGATCTTCCCGGAGGCGAAGGCGGCCTGCGCGTCGGTCGGCAGCAGGTACTGCACCTTGACGTCCTTGTAGCTGAGCCCGTTCTGCTTGAGGACGTTGGCCAGCAGATACTCCGAGATGCTGCCCTTCGCCGAGGACACCACGACCTTCTGGCCCTTGAGGTCTTTCACACTGTCGATGCCGGAGTCCTTGCGGACGACGAGTCCGACGTGCGTGCCGTCGTTCTTGAGGGCGGCGACGTTCTTGACCTTGACGCCACCGCTGAGCGCCTGGAGCGCGGGCAGGTCGGCGGAGAACCCGGTGTCGGCGGCGCTTGCCTGCACGGCCTGGTAGAGCGGGGCCGCACCCTCGAACTCGGCCCACTTCACCTTGTACTTGGCGCCCTTGAGCGCGTCCGAGGCGGCGATGATCGTCTGGAGTGTCTTGGCCTGGTCGCCGATGGTGAGGGTGACCTGCCCGCCGGCGGAGGTGTCCGCCGAGGAGTCGGCGCCGCAGGCGGTCAGCGCCAGCAGGGCGGTCATGCTCAGGGTGGCGGCGGCGAGTCTGCGGATCACGAGGGGGTCCTTTCCAGGGTTTTGGCGTCGGCCTCGGAGTGGTTGGGCGTGACGCCGAGCCAGCCCAGGAGGCGGGCGCGCAGGGTGACGAACTCGGGGGCGGTCAGATCGCGGGGGCGGGGCAGCTCGACGGTGAGGTCGTGGGCGATACGGCCCTCGTCCATCACCAGGACCCGGTCGGCGAGCAGCAGCGCCTCCTCCACGTCATGGGTGACCAGGAGGATCGCGCACCCGTGCAGCCGCCACAGCTCGGCGACCAACTGCTGCACCTTGCCCCGGGTCAGTGCGTCCAGGGCGCCGAACGGCTCGTCCAGCAGCAGCAGTTCGGGCTCGCGGACCAGGGCACGGGCGAGCGACACCCGCTGGGCCTGACCTCCGGACAGTGTCTTGGGCCAGACGGTCGCGCGGTCCGCGATGCCGACCTCGTCGAGTGCCTTGAGAGCGAGCGCCCTGTCCGGCCGGCCGGGCAGTCCGAGGACGACATTGCGCCACACCTTCAGCCAGGGCAGCAGCCGCGGCGACTGGAACGCGGCGCTGCGCCGCGCGGGCACGGTCACCTCGCCGCCGATCTCGTCATCGAGCCCGGCGAGAATCCGCAACAGTGTCGACTTGCCGCAGCCGCTGTGGCCCAGCAGGGCCACGAACTCGCCCTCGCGGATGTCGAGATCGAGGTCGTGCAGGACGGTGTTGCCGTCGAAGGCCCGCGAAAGCCCCCGAATTTCCACGCTGTTGGGCATCAGGCGTCACCCTCGAAGTTGGCCCGCCAGGTCAGCAGGCGGCGCGACAGGATCCGTACGGCGAAGTCGCAGGCGAGGCCGAGCAGCGCGTACACCGCGAGACAGAGCACGATGATGTCCGTGCGGAAGTACTGCTGGGCGTTGCTCATCAGATAGCCGAGCCCCGCGTCGGCGTTGATCTGCTCCGCGAACACGAGCGCGAGCCAGGCGGTGGAGAGCGCGTACCGCAGACCCACGAGCGCCCCCGGGAGCGCGCTCGGCAGGATGACGTACCGGATCAGACCGAGCCGGCCGAGCCCCATCATCCGTGCGGCCTCGACGAGCCCGGCATCGGTCGAGCGGATGCCGCCGTAGATGTTGAAGTACAGCGGATACGTCACACCGAGCGCGACCAGGGCGATCTTCGGGGTCTCCTCGATGCCGAACCAGACGATGAACAGCGGGATCAGCCCCACCCAGGGGATCGCCCGGAACATGCCCATCGAGGAGTCGATGACGTCCTCGCCGAGCCGGAACAGTCCGGCCAGCAGCGCCAGGGAGAGGGCGACCGTCGCCCCGATGAGGAACCCGATGCCGGCCCGGCGCCCCGACGCGGCGACGGCGCTGGGCAGTTCACCGCTCCTCGTCAGGTCCACCGCCTGCCGTACGACGTCGACGGGGGACGCCAGCACGGATTCGGGGAGCACCCCGGTGGCCGAGGTGAGGAACCAGAGCAGCACGAGGCCGACGGGTCCGGCGGCCCGGCGCACTGAACGGGGGACGGTGAGACGCCGAGTGGTCTTCGCGGTGCCGCGGAGGGTGACGCGGGTGTCCTGTGCGGGCTTGTCTGCAGGCACCGCCTGCTGTGGCAGCACCGCCGCGTCCAGCGGTTTCGTCGTCATGGCCGGTCTCCCTTCGCTGCCGGGCGCGCGGGATCGGTGGACCAGGCGGACCAGGACCCGGGGAAGAGCGCCGCGTCGTACCCGGCGAGGGCCAGAGCGGCGATCTGATGGGCGGCGGTGACTCCGGAGCCGCAGTAGACGCCGATACGGGCGCTTTCCGCTGCCCCCTTGCCGCCGAAGCGCTCGCGGAGCACCTCCGGCGGCAGGAAGGTCCCGTCCGCCGCGAGGTTCTCCCCGGTCGGGGCGGACACCGCGCCCGGAATGTGTCCGGCGCGCGGATCCACCGGCTCCACCTCACCGCGGTACCGCTCGGCCGCCCGGGCGTCCAACAGCAGCCCTGTGGTGGCCAGTTCGGCGGCTCCGTCCGCGTCCGTGACGGGCAACCCGCCCGCACGCAGCACGACATCCCCCTCCGGCGGAGCACCGGGCGCACCGGTCTCCAGCGGCAGCCCGGCTGCCCGCCACGCGCCCAACGCTCCGTCCAGGAGCGTCACTTCGGCCACTCCGGCGTACCGCAGCAGCCACCAGGCCCGGGCCGCCGCCGTGTTCCCCAGGTCGTCGTACACCACGACCGGCCGACCCGCCCGTACGCCCCACTTCCGAGCGGATTCCTGGAGGTTCGCGAGTTCCGGCAGCGGATGGCGCCCGCCCTCCGCGCTCGGCGGCGCGGCCAGCTCGTTGTCCAGGTCCACGTACACCGCCCCCGGAACGTGCCCGGCCGTGTAGTCGTCGCGGCCGTGCGGATCGCCCAGCGCCCAGCGGACGTCGAGCACCACGGGCGGCTCGGCGGAGCGCAGCAGACCGGCGAGCTCGGCGACGGTCGTCGTCACCCGGGCGCCGGTCATGAGAGCCCCTCGGCGATCACGGGGAGTTCGGCGGACAGGCGCAGTCGCTCCAGGAAGAGGACGACAGCGGCGGCGGCCGTGCGGTGCGAGGCGTCGTTCAGTACGTCGTGACGGCCGCCGTTGAAGGTCACCGTCCGTACCCCGGAGTGACCCCCGTACGCGCTCAGCGCCCGGTCCAGCGGGCTGACCGGGTCGTCCGCGCCGTGCAGGGCCAGTACCGGGACGCCCACGAGGTCGAGGCGGAGCTCCGGCAGGTCCACGGCTTCGTCGAGCGCGCCGCGGCGGAAGCCCGGGTCGTCGGTGAGCCTGGCCCGGTGGGTGGGGCAGGCCGTGCGCGCCTCGACCTCGGCCTTCCAACCCCCCGACGTCCAGGGACCGGTGGGCAGACCGGCGAGGATCAGCGCGTCGACGCCCGCCGTCCCTTCGGCGGCGAGATGAGCGGCGTACCGGGCACCCGTGTCCGAACCGACGAGCACCTTGGGCCCGGGCAGCGACTCGTCGGCGAGCAGCTTGGCGGCCAGGTCGAGGAGGGACGGGTCGGCGGCCGGATCACCCAGGGACCGCACACGGTAGGCGTCGAAGGCGAGCCGGCGGCCGAACCGTTCGTACACACCGCCGTGCTCACCGCGGCCGGCCAGCACGACGAGCGTGCCGCGCGGGGCGAGGCCTTCGGGTTCGTTCCACGACGAGGGGGATGTGGGCATGCGGGGACAACTCCCTGGATGAGGGGCGTGGGAGAGGAGGAGCGCGTGGCTCAGGACCCGTTGTCACGTGTCAGGGGGAAACGAGACGCGCAGCGGGTGACAAGAGGGGAGTGGGCGCACCGAACGCCGAAGACGGCCGTTCGGCGGTGCGTGGGTCAGGAGACCGGTGCGTGCTTCAGGAGATCAACGACAACGCGCGCTGCTCGCCACGCCGAAGTCGATGACTCGGCGCTGCGTCAGAAAGGCAGCGGAAGCGGTCGTGTGAAGCATGGCCTCATCATGACCGGCGGTGCCCGACCACGTCCAACGACGATTCCGCATCGAAATCGATCAGCGATCGCGATCGGTGCCGGGAACGGGCTACGGTCGCCGTATGCCCCAACCTGTCCTCGACATCGTGGCCCTGCGCAGCCTGACCGCGATAGCCGACTGCGGCGGCTTCCACCGCGCGGCCCGCTCCCTCACCCTGAGCCAGTCCGCCGTCAGCCAGCACGTGCGCAGGCTGGAGAAGACCCTCGGCCGCCCCGTCGTCGAACGCGAGGGCCGCGGCACGCGGTTCACCCCCGAGGGGCGGCTCCTCGTGGAACAGGCCCGACGCATCCTCGCCGTCCACGACGAGGCCGTACGCGCCCTGCTCGACGTGGACGGCGACACCGTCACCATCGGCTCCACCGAGCACGCGGCCGATCAGTTCCTGCCCCGGCTCACCGCCGCGGTCCAGGAGGTACGCCCCGGCTGCCGGGTCCGCTTCCGCATCGACCGCTCGGCCCGCCTCGTCGAGGCCGTGGAGCGCGGCAGCGTCGACGTCGCGGTGTACGTCACCGAGGCCGCCGCCACCGAGGGCACCCCCGTCGGCGGGCTGCCGCTCACCTGGCACGCGACGCCCGGCTGGGCACCGCCCGCCGCGCCCGCGCCCGTCCCGCTGGTGGCCATCGAGGACCCGTGCGCGATCCGCCGCCGGGCCATCGCCACCCTCGCCGCGCACGGCGTCGCGGCCACCGTCGTCGGCGACGCCGGCTATCTGGCGGGCGTCCTCGACATCGCCCGCACCGGCCAGGGCGTGGCCCTGCTCGCCGCCGTCGGACCCGCCCCTGACGGGCTCGCCCCGTACGACCGGCTGCCCCCGGTCACCCCCATCCCCATGAGCGCGCTGGCCCGCCCCGGCGCCGACCCGGCGACCGTCACCGCCGCCTTCGACGCCGTACGGGATCTGTTGCGCTGAAGACGTCCGTGCCGGGCGTGAGAATGACCGCATGAAATGGATCTCGGGCGTGGCCGGCGGCCTGCTCCTGCTGGTGGTGTTCGCCAGCATCCTGCGCACCCTCGTCGTGCCCCGCGGGCTGTACTCCTCGATGGTGATCCGCTGGTGGCGCTCCCTGCGCTTCCTGCTGCGCCTCGCCGCCCCCGGCGGCAGCTACCGCGCCATCGACCGCGCACAGACCTGGCTCGCCCCGCTCATGCTGATGGGCACGCTCGTGAGCTGGCTCGGCGGCGCCCTGGTCGGCTTCGGACTGCTGCTGCACGCCATCTCCTCGCTGACCTGGACCCAATCGGTCCGGGAGGCGGGCTCCAGCCTGTTCACGCTCGGCTTCGCCAGCGGCGACCGACTGCACCTGTCCGTGGTGGACTTCATCGCGGCCGTCACCGGACCGGTCGTGATCGCCCTCCAGATCGCCTACCTGCCCACCCTGTACGCCGCCTACAACCGCCGCGAGCTGGAGGTGACCCTGCTCCAGTCGCGCGCGGGCGAACCCGCCTGGGGACCGGAGATCCTCGCCCGGCAGTGGCTGGTCGACACCGAGACCGCGCTGCCCGAGCTCTACCGCGCCTGGGAACGGCTCGCCTCCGACATCGGCGAGAGCCACTCCACGTACCCCGTCCTGCTCGCGTTCCGCTCACCGCGGCCCTATCGCAGCTGGATCGTCGCCCTCGTCGCCGTCATGGACGCGGCCGCCATGCAACTCGCCCTCACCCCGAGCAGCGCCCCGCCCGAGGCCCGCCTGACGCTGCGCGCCGGATTCACCGCACTGCGCGACATCGCCCGCTCCCTGCGTTTCCCCTACGACACCGACCCCGCGCCCGAGACCCCGATCCAGCTCACCTACCTGGAGTTCGACGCGGCCGTCGCGATGCTGGAGGCGGCCGGTTTCCCCGCCGAGCGGACGGCCGAACAGGCGTGGCCGCACTTCCACGGCTGGCGGGTCAACTACGAGACGATCGCCTTCGAGTTGTGCCGCCGCGGCGACGCGGTCCCGGCGCTCTGGACCGGGCCGCGGGACTTCCCCTCGACACCGATCCCGCCCGCGCGCCCCGCGGACCGGCGCCCCGGCGAAGATCGTCCCGAACTGCCCCCGGCCGCCGCGTAGTTCTGGCCGCCGAGTGGGGAAGATCCCCCGGGTACGGTTCGCTGCGCAGGGATGGGAGTCCCCTTGAAAGTCGTCCTGCTGGGCACGGCCGCCGGTGGCGGCTTCCCACAGTGGAACTGCGCGTGCGCGCTCTGCGCGGCAGCCCGCGACGGAAAACTGCACGCGCGGACCCAGGAGTCCGTCGCCCTGAGCGGCAACTCCCGCGACTGGTGGCTGCTCAACGCCTCGCCCGACATCCGTACGCAGCTGATCACCACCCCCGCGCTCGCGCCCGGACCGGGGCCACGGGACACACCCGTACGGGGCGTGCTCCTGACCGACGCGGAGGCCGACCACGTCGCCGGACTGACCGTCCTGCGCGGCGGCGCCGGGCTCAAGGTCTACGCCGCACCGCCCGTCCTCGCCACCCTGGCCCCCCTGCGTGACCTGCTCGACCGCTACGCCCCCTGGGAGTGGGCGGACAGCCTGACCGAGGGCGGGTTCGTACTGTCCGGCGGTCTGGTCGTCACCGCGCACCCCGTCGGTCCCAAGGCCCCGAAGTACGTCGCCGGCCCCGACCCGGACGACCGCTGGGTGACCGCGTACCGGATCGAGGACCTGGCGGGCGGCGGAGTGCTCCTGTACGCGCCCTGCCTGGGCGCCTGGACCCCGGAGCTGGACGACCTGCTCGCCTCGGCGGACTGCGCACTGCTCGACGGCACGTTCTACGCGCCCGACGAGATGGGCACGGCCGTGCGCTCGCGGGGCGGGCGGCAGGCCGCGATGGGGCACCTTCCGGTGGCGGGCGCGCGCGGCAGCCTCGCGGCCCTCGCCCGCCATTCCGGCCCCCGACGGATCTACACGCACCTCAACAACACGAACCCGCTGCTCGACCCGGACTCGGACGCCCGCGCGCGGGTGAGCGCGGCGGGGGTCGAGGTGCTGCCGGACGGGGCGGAGTTCGTGGTGTGACGTGTTCGTGTGTGGAGGGGCGAGGTGTGGCGGGGGACGCTAGGCGTTCAGCATGCGGGCCAGCACGGCGCGTTGCAGGGGGCATACCTCGGTGTGCAGGTCGCGTCCCTTGCGGGTGAGCGCGACCCACACACCGCGCCGGTCCTCCAGACAGACGGTGCGTTCCACCAGGCCGTCCTTCTCCAGCCGCCCGATCAGGCGGGACAGGGCGCTCTGGCTCAGATGGACACGGTCGGCGATGTTCTGCACCCGGCAGTGCTCGCCCTCGTGCGCGAGCTCGCTCGAGACGAGGATGTCCAGCACCTCGAAGTCGCTGGCGCCGAGACCGTGCGGGTGCAGCGCGCGGTCGATCTCGCACATCGTGCGCGCGTGCACCGACAGGATGTCCCGCCACCGGTCCTCGAGCCGGGCCTCGCCCGCCACGTTCGTTGCCATATGTGCACGGTAACAGAGGTCCAGGGTTTTATTGAGCGTGCAACTAGTGCGGTTGCAACCATCCGGGCGGGGCTACGCGCCGGAGCCGTCCTGGAGGAGCCCGACGAGGTTCCCGTCCGTGTCCTTGACCGAGGCGATCAGCCTGCCGCCGCCCACGTCCTGGACGTCCTGGAGCGTCTCGGCCCCGGCTTCCAGCAGGGCCGCCAGCGTCGCCCGGATGTCGTCGACGTGCCAGTACGGGACCGGTCCGGTCATCCCCTTGGCGTGACCGTTGGGGTCGAGGCCGACGTCCTGCCCGGAGTCCTTGAATCCGACGTAGTACGCGGTGTCCGCGTAGGGCTCCGTGCCGAGCAACGCGCCGAACAGGGCCTTCGCCCGTGTGAGGTCCTTGACGGGGTAGATGATGGTCTTCAGCCCTGCGGTCATGGTGACTCCTCCGTGGTGTGTTCCGGTGCTTTCACGGTAGGGCGGGGGAGGACCGTGAGGCTTCTCGAATCCTGACCGGTCCCGGCTCCTGGGGCCTGTCCGGCGGATCATGCCGCAGACGCGGGGTCTGGCACGCCCTCCCCCGAGCTCTTCGAGCAGGGGGTGCCCCCGCGGCGTTGTCGTCGGTTGCCGACTCCCCCGAGCTCTCGGCTTCGCTCGAGCAGGGGGACCCCCATCGCGTCGACGCCCTCCTCCGCCTTGCAGCTGGACGCACCAGACCCCGCTCACCTGCGCTGATGAGGCGCCGTTACTTTCCTCCGACCTGATCCGCCGGACAGGCCCCAGGCGTCGAGGGTGCGGCTCAGGTCGAGTCGCGGCGTACCAGTTCCGTCGGCAGGATCACCGCCGCCGGGTCGTCGCCCCCTATCTGTGCGAGCAGCACCCGCACCATCTCGTTGCTGATGCGGTCCCAGGGCTGGCGGATGGTGGTGAGGGCGGGGGTGACCGCGGTGGCGGCGGGGGAGTCGTCGAAGCCGCCGACGGCGACGTCCTCCGGGACCCGGCGGCCGGCCTTGTGCAGCGCGGCCAGCACGCCCTGGGCCATCAGGTCCGAGGCGACGAACACCGCGTCCATGTCCGGAGCGCGGTCGAGGAGCTGCTCGGCGCCCGCCTCACCGCTGGCCCGGCTGTAGTCGCCGGAAGCCACGAGACGGTCGTCGGCCTCGATGCCCGCCTCGGCGAGCACCTCCCGGTAGCCCGCGAGCCGCTCGACACCGCCCGGGGTGTCGAGCGGACCCGTGACCATCCCGATGCGGCGACGGCCCAGGGAGACCAGGTGCTTGACCATGTCCCGGGCACCGTCGCGGTCGTCGGCGGCGACGTAGCTCACCTTGGAGCCGAGCCCGATGGGCTTGCCGCAGGCGACCAGCGGCACGCCCGCCTCACGCAGCTGCTCGGCGACCGGGTCGCCCGAGTGGCTGGAGACCAGCAGCACTCCGTCGACGTGGCCCGCGGTGATGTACCGCGTTATGCGCCGCCGTTCGTCCTCGGTGCCCGCGAGCATCAGCAGGAGCGGAATGTCGTGCCCTGCCAGCGCCTGGGTGCAGCCGCGCAGCAGGACGTTGAAGTTCGGGTCCTCGAAGAACCTCTCCTGCGGTTCGGTGAGCAGGAAGCCGATCGAGTCGGAGCGGCCGGTGATCAGCGAGCGGGCGTGCCGGTTCACGACGTAGCCCGTTCTGCGGATGGCGGCGTTGACCGCCTCCTGTGCCGCCGGGCTCACGTAGTGCCCGCCGTTGAGCACCCGCGACACCGTGCCCCGGGACACGCCGGCCTCGCGCGCGACGTCATGGATCGTCGGCGGTCTGCGCCTGCCCCCCGCGTTGGTCATGGTCACGACTTTACGGCTCCCGAGAGCAGATCGAGGCTCCAGAATCGCTGGATGACCAGGAAGAGAGCGATGAGCGGAATGATCGCGAGCAGCGCGCCGGTGATCACCAGCGTGTACAGCGCCGGGGTGTTGGAGCCCTGTTCGAGCAGCGTGAACAGACCCAGCGTGATCGGGAACTTCTCGTCGTCGCTGAGCATGATGTACGGCAGCAGGAAGTTGTTCCACACGGCGACGAACTGGAAGAGGAACACCGTCACCAGTCCGGGCACCATCATCGGCAGCGCGATCCGGGTGAAGATCCGCCACTCGCTCGCCCCGTCCATCCGCCCGGCCTCGACCACGTCACCGGGCACGGCCGCGGAGGAGTAGATCCGGGCGAGGTAGACGCCGTACGGGGAGAGGATGAGGGGGAGCAGCACGGACGCGTACGAGTCCGTGAGGTCCGCCTTGGCCAGCAGCAGGTACTGCGGGATCGCCAGGATCACCGGCGGCATGAGCACGCCCGCCATCAGGACGCCGAAGACGGTCTCGCGGCCCCGGAAGCGGTAGATCGCGAGGGCGTAGCCGCTGAGCGCCGAGACGGCCGTCGACAGGAGGGCGCCGAGGCCCGCGTAGAGGGCGGAGTTGCCCATCCACTTCCAGTAGATCCCGTCGCGGTAGGCGTTGAGGTCCTTGACGTTCTGTGTGAAGCCGGAGCCCGGCAGGAACGTGAAGGTCGAGAACAGCTCACGGCCCGACTTGGTGGCCGCGATCAGCACCCACGCGACGGGCAGCAGGCAGTAGAGCGCGCCGAGCAGCAGCGTCAGGGTGGGCACGAAGGCGATACGGCGGCGCAGGGGCGGGCCCTGGGCGGTGCCGGGGGTGGTACCCGCGGCCGGTGCGGCCTTGCGTACGGCAAGAGAACTCATCGTGCTTCCTCCTGCTTGTTACGGGAGTTCGCGGCCCGCAGGAAGCCGAAGGACAGGACGAGGGTGACGACGGCGATGATCGCCGCCTCAGCGGCGGCCGAGTAGATGTCGCCCTTGCGGAAGGCGTCCTGGTACACCTTCATCAGCGGACTCCAGGTCGTGGAGACGGAGTTGGTGAGGGGTTTGAGGGTGGTCGGCTCGCTGAACACCTGGAGCGTCGCGATGATCGAGAAGAAGAAGGTGAGCACCAGTGAGGGCGCCACCATCGGGATCTTGATCTTCAGCGCGATCTGCAGGGGCGTGGCGCCGTCCAGCTTCGCCGCCTCGTACACCTCGGCCGGGATGGCCTGCAGCGAGGTGTAGATGACGATCATGTTGAAGCCGGTGCCGCCCCAGACCGCGATGTTGGACAGCGCGAGATACAGCGGGCCGCCGTCCAGCAGGTTCGGCTGCGGCATCCCCAGCTTGTCGAGGACGAAATAGAAGGGGCTGACGTCGGGGAGGTACAGGAAGCCCCACAGCAGCGCGGCGACGACGCCGGGAATGGCGTACGGCAGGAAGATCGCGAGCCGGGTGAAGGGGGCCAGGCGCACCTTGTCCGTGTCGAGCATCAGCGCGAACAGCAGCGCGAGGCCCAGCATCACCGGGATCACGATGGCGCCGTAGCCCACCACGCGCACCGCGCCGCTCAGCAGCTCGGAGTCGGAGAGGGCGTCCTTGTAGTTCTCCAGCCCCGCCCAGACTTCGTTCCGCGCACCCGAGCCCAGGCCCAGGCCCTTGACCTGCACCTTGTGCAGGCTCAGCCAGAGCGCGTAGCCGATGGGCAGCGCGAAGAAGAGGGCGAAGAGGATCGTCGCGGGGAGGAGGAAAGCGTACGGGGCCCCCTTGACCCCGTACGACTTCCGACGTGCCGTCGTCACTGAGCGACCCCGAAGCCCTGCTTCTTGAGGTCGGCCACCGTGTCGTCCTGCATCTTCTTCAGGGCGGCGCCGAAGTCCGACTTGTCCTTGGCGGCGGCGCCGAAGGCGTCGTTGAAGGTCGTGTAGGCGACGTTCACGTTCGGGCCCCAGGCGGAGGGCGCGGTGGTCTTGGCGATCTCCGCGGCCTTCGAGTAGAAGTCCGCCTGGTTGGAGAAGAACGCCGGCGGCTGGGAGAAGGCGTCACTGGTCTGCGCGGTGGTGGCGGCCGGGTAGATGCCGCCCTCCTTCGCCAGCGCGGCCACCGCCTGCGGGTCCGTGTTCAGCCAGGTGGCGAACTTCGCGGCGGCCGCCTTGTGCTGCGAGTCCGTGGTGACGGCCGTCGAGGAGCCGCCCCAGCTGCCGGTGACGTCCGTGCTGCCGTCCCACTGCGGCAGCGGGGCCATCGCCCACTTGCCCTTGGTGTCGGGGGCCGCGGTGGTGAGGGTGCCCGGCGCCCACACCGCGCTGACCCAGGCGATCTGCTTGCCGGTGTTCAGCGCCTTGTTCCAGGAGGGCGTGTACATCGGCTGGTTGTCGATCGCGCCCTCCTTGACGAGGCCGCCCCAGAAGTCGGCGACCTTCTGCGTCGCCGCGTCGTCGATGCCGACCTTCCACTTGTCGCCCGAGGCGGTCCACCACTTGGCGCCCGCCTGCTGGGCGAGACCCGCGAAGAGGCCGGAGTCGTTGGCGGAGAAGGTGGTCAGGTCCTTGTCCGGGGCCTTCTTCTTCAGCGCGCGGGCGGTCTCGGCGAACTGCTCCCAGGTCGTGGGAACCGTCAGGCCGTACTTCTTGAAGAGGTCCTGGCGGTAGTAGAACATCATCGGGCCGATGTCCTGCGGGATCGCGTACACCGCGTCCGAGCCCAGGGTCGTCTGCTGCCAGACACCGTCGGCGAACTTGCTCTTCGCGTCCTTCGACTCACCCGCTATGTCGGCGAGCGCGTCATTGCTGACCAGGGTCGGCAGCGCCTGGTACTCGGCCTGGACCAGGTCCGGGGCCTTCTTCGCCTTGTGCGCGGTGAGGATCTTGGTGACCAGCGTGTCGCCCGACGCCTGCTTCTTCACCGTGACCGTGATCTTCTGCTGCTTGCCCGGCCCCTTGTTCCAGAGGTCGACCACCTTGTCCATGCCCGGAGTCCAGGACCAGTACGTCAGGGACGCCGGTCCCGATTCGGACGAGCTCTTGTCGTCCGACGAGCCGCAGGCGGCGAGTGCGGTGCCGCCGAGTGTGACGGCGATGGAGGTGGCCACGAGGCGACGCAGCTTCGTGTTTGGCATGGATCTTTCTCCCCTGACCTGGGTCCCCGCCTGCTGCGGCGACCGTGCCATGCTTCTGTGAGCGTTCACAGTAGAGAAACATCCCGGACACTTGTCAATGGTTGTTGCTGTGCGGTTATGTTGGGATCGCGCCGCTGATCGAGTGTGTGCACGTTCCCAAATGATCGATTAAACGGGAGAAGATCCATGCCGGAGACCACACCCAAGGGCCTCACCAGGCTCGCCTTCGGTGGGGACTACAACCCCGAGCAGTGGCCGGAAAACGTCTGGCACGAGGACGTCCGGCTGATGCGCGAGGCGGGTGTCACGATGGTGAGCGTCGGGATCTTCTCCTGGGCGCTGCTCGAACCCGCCCGGGGGACTCACGACTTCGGCTGGCTGGACCGACTGCTCGACCTGCTGCACGAGAACGGCATCCGCGCCGACCTCGGCACCCCGACCGTCGCGCCGCCCGCCTGGTTCTACCGCGAGCACCCCGAGGCGCTGCCGGTGGCCGCCGACGGCACCCGCTACGAGTTCGGCTCGCGCGGCGCCATCTGCCACAGCAACAGCGACTACCGCGCCGCCGCGGCGAGCATCACCACCGCACTCGCCACCCGGTACGCCGACCATCCCGCGCTCGCCCTGTGGCACGTCCACAACGAGTACGGAGTCCCCGTCTCGGCCTGCTACTGCGCGTCCTGTGCCGCCCACTTCCGCCGCTGGCTGGCCCGCACGTACAAGACCGTGGACGTGGTCAACGAGGCCTGGGGCACCGCCTTCTGGGGCCAGCGCTACGCGGACTTCGAGCAGATCAACCCGCCGCGCGTGACCCCCACGGTCGGCAACCCGGCCCAGGCCCTGGACTACAAGCGCTTCGCCGACGAGACCATGCGCGAGAACTTCGTCGCCGAGCGGGACATCCTGCACCGCCTCGCCCCCGGCATCCCGGTCACCACGAACTTCATGACCGCCCTCAGCCAGTGCGACTCCGTCGACTACTGGGCCTGGGGCCGCGAGGTCGACCTCGTCACCAACGACCACTACCTGATCACCGACGGCCGCCGCACCCACGTCAACCTCGCGATGGCCGCGGACCTCACCCGCTCCGTCGCGGGCGGCGCCCCCTGGCTGCTGCTCGAACACTCCACGTCCGGCGTCAACTGGCAGCCCCGCAACCCGGCGAAGTCCCTGGGCCAGATGGCCCGCAACTCCCTCGCGCACGTGGCGCGCGGCTCCGAGGGCGCCATGTTCTTCCAGTGGCGGCAGTCCCGGCGTGGCGCCGAGAAGTTCCACTCGGCGATGCTGCCGCACGCCGGCACCGACTCCCGGGTCTGGCGCGAGGTCGTCGAACTCGGCGCGTCCATCGAGTCGCTGACCTCGGTCAAGGGCAGTCGCACCGTCGCCGACGCCGCCGTGCTGTGGGACTGGCACTCCTGGTGGGCGCAGACCCTCGACTGGCGCCCCAGCGAGGACCACGACCCGCGCGAGCGCGCCGACGCGTTCTACGAGGCGCTCTACGACCGTCACCTCACGGTCGACTTCGCCCATCCGGAAGCCGATTTGTCGGCCTATCCCCTTGTCGTCGTCCCCGCCCTCTACCTGATGACCGAGGCCGCCGGGAACAACCTCGGGGAGTACGTCGAGAACGGCGGCACCCTCGTCGTCTCGTACTTCTCCGGGATCGTCGACGAGCACGACGCCGTGCACGAGGGCGCCTACCCCGGCGCGCTGCGGGACGTGCTCGGCCTGACCGTCGAGGAGTTCTCACCGCTCCTGAAGGACGACCGGGTCCGGATCACCGGCCCCGACGGCTCCGAGCTCACCGGCGACGTCTGGACCGAGTTCGTGGTGCCGCGCGGCGCCGAGACCGTGTGGACGTACGCCGACGGACTCACCGCGGGCCACCCGGCCGTCACCCGCCACCGCCTCGGCGAGGGCTCCGCCTGGTACGTCTCCACCCGCCTCGGCGCGCAGGGCCTGGACGCCCTCATCGGCTGGGCGTCCGACGACGCGCGGATCGCGCCGCGCGCCGACCTGCCCCGCGATGTCGAAGTGGTGCGCCGCAGCGGTGAGTCGGGCACCTTCCTGTTCGCGATCAACCACACCTCGTCGGACGCCAAGGTGCCGCTGGACGCGGCCGGCACCGAGCTGCTGACGGGCGAACGTGCCGCGGGCCGCCTCGTGCTGCCCGCGGGGGCCGTCCGGGTCGTACGGCTCGACGGCTGAGCCGACCGCTCTCCTGGCCGTACGACGAGGACGGCTGAGCCGACCGCCGTCCTCGTCGTAGGACTCCACGCCTCACCCGACCGCCGCCGGGTCGCAGGACCCCGCGGCCGAGCCGAACTCCCCTCCGCCCGTGAGTGCCACGAGAGCCGCGGGCGGAGGGGTCGCCCCCCAGAGCCACTCCGGGGGCACCCCATTCCCATCACGTCGAAGGGACGACGGACGAAGATGTTCCATCCCAGACGCACACTCAGGACCCTGCTGCTGCCGCTCGCGGCCGGGCTGGCCCTCACCGCCCTGCCCGCGCAGACGGCACAGGCGGCGAGCACCCTCACCAACGCCGGATTCGAGGCCGACGGCGCCGGCACGGCCACGCCCGCCGGCTGGTCGGAGTACGGCGACACCGGCGCCTCCTACGTGGAGGCCGGGGGCCACAGCGGTGGTTACCGCCTCACGCAGTACTCCTCCGCCGCCTACAAGGTGGAGACGTACCAGTACCTCTCTGGACTGACCAACGGGAACTACCGGCTCACCGCCTGGGTGCGCTCGGGCGGCGGCCAGAACTCCGCCTACCTCGCGCTGAAGAACTGCGGCGGCACCGAGCAGCGCACCGACCTGCCGGTCTCCAGCAGCGGATGGATACACCTCGTCGTCCCCGTCACGGTGACCGGCAACCAGTGCACGATCAGCATCAACTCCGATGCCAACGCGGGCAACTGGATCAACGTCGACGACCTGACGTTCACCTCCGGCAGCGCCACCGGGCTGTCCGTCAAGGGCTCCGACATCTCCTCCCTCGCCAAGAGCGAGGCCCTCGGCGGCGTCTACAAGACCAGCTCCGGCACCACCGGTGACGCGCTCGCCATCCTCAAGTCCGCCGGTATGAACTACGCGCGCCTGAAGGTCTGGGTGAACCCCGCCGACGGCTACAACAACAAGACGCGCGTCCTGGCGATGGCCAAGCGCATCAAGGCGCAGGGCATGAAGCTCCTGGTCGACTTCCACTACTCGGACACCTGGGCCGACCCCGGCGCCCAGACCAAGCCGGCCGCCTGGGCGGGCCACTCCTACAGCCAGCTGAAGACGGACGTCTACAACCACACGTACGACGTCCTCAACGCGCTGAAGGCACAGGGCACCACCGCCGACATGGTCCAGGTCGGCAACGAGATCAACGGCGGCATGCTGTGGTCCGAGGGTTCCACCGACAACTGGTCGCAGCTCGCCGGGCTCCTCAACTCCGGGTACGACGCGGTCAAGGCCGTCAGCTCGTCGACGACCGTCGCGCTGCACCTCGCCAAGGGCGGCGACCTGTCCGGCACCCGCTGGTGGTTCGACAACGCGGTCTCCAACGGCGTGAAGTTCGACGCCATCGGCCTGTCCTACTACGGCTACTGGCACGGCCCGCTCTCCGACTTCCAGACGACCCTGGACGACGCGGCCGCGCGCTACGGCAAGCCGGTGTTCCTGGCCGAGACGGCCTACCCCTTCCGTCTCGACAGCGACGACTCGCTCGTCAACCAGATCGACACGACCGGTGAGCTGGTCTCCGGCTACCCGGCCACCACCGCCGGGCAGTCCGCGTGGCTGCGGGACGTGATGAACGTCGTGGAGGCCGTCCCGAACGGCCGCGGCCTCGGTGTCTTCTACTGGGAGGCCACCTGGACCGCCGTCACGGGCAACGGCTGGGACCCGGCCGACGCCACGTCCGGCAACGGCTGGGAGAACCAGGCGCTGTTCGGCTTCGACGACAAGGCGCTGCCCGCCATGTCGCAGTTCGGCCACCGCTGATCAGTCACCCGATCAGTCACCGTCGATGACATGAGGGCCCGGCTGCCAAGGCGGCCGGGCCCTTGTGGTGTCCCAGGGATTCCGGGCCGCGCGAAGGCGTGGAAGTCCCGTGCGAGCCGCCCCGGGCTGCGGGACAGTGGTCACACAGCGCCACCATCACGAAGGGCAGGGGGACGAGATGCTGAGGGTTCCTGTCGGCGGGCAACGGCTGGACATCCTGGAGTGGCTGCGGGACCCCGCCGCTCACTTCCCGCCCGAGTGCCACGGCTCTCTCGTCGACGGCGTCGAGGCGGCCGCCCTCGCCGCCAAGCTCGGCGTGAGCCACGCCGTCGCCCGCACCCACCTCGACCTCCTCGTCGGGATAGGGCTCCTGCGCGCGAGAAGGATCGGGCGGCGCACGCTCTACTGCCGCGACGAGTACCGCATCGCCGAGGTCCGCTCCCTGTTCGAGAAGGGCTGGTAGGGCGGGGAGGGAAGCGGGGGAGGAGCGTAGAGGAGAGAAGGGGAGAAAAGGGGAGGGGTGGCGGGGGTGCCGCGTGCGCCGGTCGAGTGTGCGAGGGCGTCAGCGTCGGCGTTACCCTGTTCAGCGGCCGCGATCATGTGTCGCGGCGCGGCGGTGGGGCCCGCCGTACCCGAACCGCGGCGCTGATGCCGCCAACGGTCCCTACTTGCGATGAGGTGTGCCCGGGGGCCCGGGCCCGGCGAGTAGGAGAAGTGCCTCATGACAGTCCCGCATCCCGAGCGCGTCGACGAACCGGGTGCCCCCGCTCGGCCGACCCCGCGCCCCGCGTCCCCCTGGCACGGCCAGGCCCCGGTCGTGGCGATGGTCTCGCTCGGCGGAGCCATCGGCGCCACCGCCCGATACGGGGCCGCGCGGCTGTGGCCCGTGGAGACGGGCGGTTTCCCCTGGACCACGTTCTGGGTCAACGTCATCGGCTGTGCGGTGATCGGCGTCTTCATGGTCGTCATCACGGACGTGTGGGCGGCCCACCGACTTGTGCGGCCCTTCTTCGGCACCGGTGTGCTGGGAGGGTTCACCACCTTTTCGACGTACGCCGTGGACATCCAGAAACTGGTCGACTCGGGCCACTCCGGAACCGGCCTCGCCTATCTCGCCGCGACCCTGTGCGCGGCGCTCACGGCGGTGTGGCTCGCGGTGACCGCGACCCGCCGCGCCCTGGTACGGAGGCGGCGATGACACGGCTGACGGGCAGTGCCCTACGGGTGACGATCTTCATCGGCGAGAACGACATCTGGCACCACAAGCCGCTGTACACGGAGATCGTGCACCGCGCCCACGCGGCGGGCCTGGCCGGCGCGAGCGTCTTCCGCGGTATCGAGGGCTTCGGCGCCTCCTCACTGATCCACACCTCACGGCTGTTGTCGCTGAGCGAGGACCTGCCGGTGGCGATCGTCATCGTGGACACCGCGGACCGCGTCCGTGCCTTCCTGCCCCAGCTCGACGAACTCGTCGGCGAGGGGCTGGTGATCCTCGACGACTGCGAGGTCATCCGGTATGCGGGACGTGACGCCGAATCGGGCAGAACGGGCAAGAAAGGTAAGAGGTCGTTGTGAACTGGCTGCTGGTGATCGTCGGCGGAATGGTGGGCGCGCCCCTGCGCTATCTGACCGACCGTGCGGTGCAGACCAGGCATGACACCGTCTTCCCCTGGGGCACCTTCGCGGTCAACGTCGTCGGCTGTCTGGTTCTCGGCCTGCTGACCGGCGCGGTCGCCGCGGGGACCGCGGGTTCCCACCTTCAGCTGTTCCTCGGGACCGGCCTGTGCGGGGCGCTGACCACATACTCGACGTTCTCGTACGAGACACTACGGCTGACCGAGACCGGCGCGGGGTTCTACGCTGCGGCCAACGTGCTCGTGAGCGTGACGGCCGGGCTCGGCGCGGCGTTCGCGGGTGTCTCGTTCGCCCAGGCGTTGTGGGCCTAGGCACCGGACGTCACTCGCGCATAGTAAGACTGTCTACAGCACTGTCGACCAACCTTCCTCACCATCAACCCCTCAGACCTAGAACTGGATCCTATGAGCGTCATCAACGTCGGTCAGGCCGTCGTCCTCGGAGTCGTCGAGGGAGTGACCGAGTTCCTCCCCGTCTCCTCCACCGGCCACCTCAAGATCACCGAGGGGCTGATGAACATCCCGGTCGACGACAAGGCCGTCGTCGGGTTCTCAGCGGTCATCCAGGTCGGCGCGATCGCCGCCGTACTGGTGTACTTCTTCAAGGACATCGTGCGGATCGTCTCCGCATGGGGCCGAGGGCTGCGCAACCGCGAGGAGCGGCAGCACCACGACTACAAGTTCGCCTGGTGGGTCATCTACGCCACCATCCCGATCGTGATCGTGGGCCTCGCCGCCAAGCCGCTCATCGACGGGGCGCTCGGCTCCCTGTGGGTGGTCGCGGGCTCGCTGATCGTGGGCAGTGGTGTGATGTGGGCGGCGGACCAGATGGGGCGCCACAAGCGCGGTGAGGACGACACGTCGTTCAAGGACGCGATGCTGGTCGGTTGTTCGCAGATCCTCGCGCTGCTCTTCCCGGGCTTCTCGCGCTCCGGCGCCACGATGTCGACCGCGCTGATCCTGGACCTGGACCGGGTCGCCGCCACCCGGCTCTCCTTCTTCCTCGGCATCCCCGCCCTCACCGGCGCCGGTCTGTACGAGCTGAAGGACGCCCTGGGCACGGGGGTGGGCGCCGCCCCGCTCGCGGTCGGCACGATCGTCTCCTTCGTCGTCGCCTACGGGTCGATCGCCTGGCTGCTGAAGTTCGTCGCCAAGCACTCCTTCAACGCCTTCGTGATCTACCGGATCGTGATCGGTCTGGCACTGTTCGGACTGCTGGCGAGCGGGACCCTCGCCAGCTGATCGCGGAAACAGCAGCTCACAGGGGGTGCGAAGCCGGTTTACAGGCTTCGCACCCCCTGAATGTTTCTTTTCACTCCCCTTGACAGCCCCCTCTTGTCACCCGCAGGATCACCTCCGTGAACCTGTCAGACAGCCAGACAGGTGGATCGGTACCGCGGCGCGTCAGTGCCATGGAAGCGGTGCTCACCCACCTTCGCAGCGCCATCGAGCGCGGCGAATACGCCATCGGTGACAAACTCCCCTCCGAGGCCGAGCTGTGCCGCCGCCTGGAGGTCAGCCGGCCGGTGCTCCGCGAGTCGCTGCGGGCCCTGCAGGTGATGGGCCTGACCGTGTCCCGTACGGGCAAGGGCACCTTCGTGGTCGCCAACACGGTCGAGGACCCCACCTTCGGCGACTACGCGGCGAGCGACCTGCTCGAGGTGCGCCGCCACGTCGAGATCCCGGTCGCCGGTTACGCGGCGGTGCGCCGCACCCCGGAGAACCTCGACCACCTGGCCCATCTGCTGGACCGGATGGAGCGGGAGACCGACACCACGGCGTGGGTCGCGATGGACACGATCTTCCACATCGCGGTCGCCGAGGCCTCGCAGAACCCGGTCTTCCGCAGGGTGATCGAAGAGATCCGGGACGCGCTGGCCCGCCAGTCCGCCTTCCTCAACGAGCTCGGCGGGCGGCGTGAACAGTCCAACCGCGAGCACCGGGCGATCGTCGAAGCGCTGATCGACGGCAGTGAACACGACGCGGTGGAGGCGATGTCCCATCACCTCGACCGCGTGGAGACCACCCTCACCGACATCGTGCGCCCCGCGCGTACGGACATCCCCACGGAAGGCGGACCCGAGGCGTGAGCGAGCAGTCCCTCAAAGACGAGGCCACATCGGCGGGCAAACCGGCCGCGCACGTCGACGCCGGAGACGCGGGTTACAGCAAGTCGCTGAAGTCCCGGCACGTCAACATGATCGCCATCGGCGGTGCCATCGGCACCGGCCTCTTCCTCGGCGCGGGCGGCCGGCTCGCCGACGCCGGCCCCTCCCTCTTCGTCGCGTACGCGGTGTGCGGCGTCTTCGCCTTCCTCGTCGTGCGCGCGCTCGGCGAACTCGTCCTGTACCGGCCGTCCTCCGGCGCCTTCGTGTCGTACGCCCGGGAGTTCCTGGGGGAGAAGGGCGCGTACGTCGCCGGCTGGATGTACTTCCTGAACTGGGCCACCACCGGTATCGCCGACATCACCGCCGTGGCCGTCTACACCCACTACTGGGGCATGTTCTCCGACATCCCGCAGTGGGTGATCGCGCTCGTCGCGCTCGCCGTCGTCCTCACGGTGAACCTGATATCCGTACGCATGTTCGGCGAACTGGAGTTCTGGTTCGCGATCATCAAGGTGAGCGCGCTCGTCGTCTTCATGCTCATCGGCATCTTCCTGCTGGTCACCCAGCACCCCGTCGACGGCAGCACCCCCGGCCCGTCCCTGATCACCGACAACGGCGGAATCTTCCCCAACGGCCTGCTGCCGATGCTGCTGATCATCCAGGGCGTCGTCTTCGCCTACGCCTCCGTCGAGCTGGTCGGTGTCGCGGCGGGCGAGACGGAGAACCCCGAGAAGATCATGCCGAAGGCGATCAACTCGATCATGTGGCGTGTCGGCCTGTTCTACGTCGGCTCGGTCGTCCTGCTCTCGATGCTGCTGCCCTGGAACAAGTACAGCGCGGGCCAGAGCCCCTTCGTGACCGTCCTGTCGAACATCGGCATCCCGGCGGCGGGCGGCGTGATGAACCTGGTCGTGCTCACCGCGGCCATGTCGTCCCTCAACTCCGGCCTCTACTCCACCGGCCGCATCCTGCGCTCCATGGCGATGTCGGGCTCCGCTCCCAGGTTCACCGGCGTGATGAGCCGCAGCCAGGTCCCTTACGGCGGCATCCTGCTCACCAGCGGGATCTGCGTCCTCGGTGTCGGCCTCAACTTCGTGGTCCCCGCCGACGCCTTCGAGATCGTCCTGAACTTCGCCGCCATCGGCATCCTCGCCACCTGGGGCATGATCATGCTCTGTCATGTGCTGTTCTGGCGGAAGACCCAGCGCGGCGAGCTGACCAGGCCGAGCTACCGCCTGCCCGGCTCGCCGTGGACCGAGATCGTGACGATCGGCTTCCTTGTCGCCGTCCTCGTCCTGATGTACGCCGACGGGGGAGCGGGGCGCACCACGGTGCTGTGTCTGCCGCTGATCGCCGTGGCGCTCGTCGCCGGGTGGTACGGGGTGCGCCGCCGGGTCTCCGGCATCCGTGACGGAGTGGACGCGTGAGCACGAGCACGACGTACGCCGCTTCGATCGCCGCCCCGGTGATCCGCGAACCCCTGCACGCCCCCGTCGCCCAGCTCGTCCGCGGTGGAGTCGTCGAAGGCATCCACTACGGCTCGGTGGTCGTACTGGCCGCCGACGGCAGCATCGACCTCCAGATCGGGGACATCGAGGCCGCGTTCCACCCGCGCTCGGCGCTCAAGCCCGTCCAGGCGGTGGCGATGCTGCGGGCGGGACTGCCGCTGGACGGCGAGCTGCTCTCGCTGGCCGCGGCCAGTCACTCCGGCGAGGAACGGCACCTGGCCGGGACCCGGCGGATCCTGGAACTGGCCGGAGTCACCGAGGACGACCTGCGCAACGTGCCCGATGTGCCGTACGACCCGGTCGTGCGGGACGCCTGGATCCGCGAGGGGCGGCTGCCGTCCCGGCTCGCGCAGAACTGCTCCGGCAAACACGCCGCCATGCTGATGACCGCCCGGCTCAACGGCTGGTCCCTCGACGACTACCTCGACCCGGGCCACCCCCTCCAGCAGGCCATCGCGGAGATCGTCGAGGACCTCACCGGGCAGGCGATCGCCCAGGTCACCGTCGACGGTTGCGGCGCGCCCCTCTTCTCCGTCTCGCTGCACGGGCTCGCCCGCGCCGCCGCCCGGATCACCACCGCACCGGCCGGCACCCCCGAGGCGCGGGTCGCCGACGCGATGCGCGAGCACGCCGAGATGGCGTCCGGCTCCGGCCGCGATGTCGCGGCGCTGATGCGGGCCGTGCCGGGGCTGCTCACGAAGGACGGCTTCGAGGGCGTCCAGATGGCCGCGCTGCCGGACGGCCGGGCCGTCGCCGTGAAGATCGCCGACGGTGCGGACCGGGCGCGTGGGCCGGTGGCCGCGGCGGCGCTCGCGCGCGCGGGGGTCGCCCCGGCGTTGCTTGCGGAGTTCGGCTCCGTGCCGTTGCTCGGGGGCGGTGCCGTTGTGGGCGGGCTTCGCCCGGCCCGGGCGCTTGATCCGCTCTCGGGCTGAGCGGCGTGCGACCAGGTCATGGGGGTGCGTCGTCGGGTGCGGGTTCGTCGTTGCTGGTCGCGCAGTTCCTCGCGCCCCTTGGGTTCGTGGGGGCCGGCCTCTTGCAGCGGGTGCGGGGCCGTCGTGGCTGGTCGCGCCCACGCGGCGGAGCCGCATGTTGTCACAGCCCCGCGCCCCTGGCGTCCGTGCGCCTCAGGGCCGGATCAGCAGCTCGCCCCCGACCGACCCGCCCCTATGCCTCACCCATTCCACCCTCACTCCTCCGAAAGAGGACCGCTCAGTCATGACCGTCGCCGTAGCGCACCGCAGTGAACACGATCTGCTCGGGGACCGTGATGTCCCGGCCGAGGCGTACTGGGGCATCCACTCCCTGCGCGCCACCGAGAACTTCCCCATCACGGGAACGTCGATCTCCGCCTACCCGCATCTGATCGAGGCCCTGGCCGCCGTCAAGGAGGCCGCCGCCCGTGCCAACGAGGAACTCGGCCTGCTGGAACCGGAGAAGGCCATGGCCATCGTCGCGGCCTGCCGGGAGATCCGCGCCGGCAAGCTGCACGACCAGTTCGTCGTCGACGTCATCCAGGGCGGCGCCGGCACCTCGACGAACATGAACGCCAACGAGGTCGTCGCCAACCGGGCGTTGGAGCTCCTCGGCCGCGCCAAGGGCGAATACCAGTACCTGCACCCCAACGAGGACGTCAACCTCGGCCAGTCGACCAACGACGTCTACCCCACCGCCGTCAAGGTCGCCACCGTCTTCGCGGTGCGCGAGCTGCTCAAGGCGATGGCCGTGCTCCAGGACGCGTTCGCCGCCAAGGCCTTCGAGTTCCGTGACGTGCTGAAGATGGGGCGTACCCAGCTCCAGGACGCGGTGCCGATGACCCTCGGGCAGGAGTTCTCGGCGTACGCGGTGATGCTCGACGAGGACCGCAGCCGTCTCGCCGAGGCCGTCGAGCTGATCCACGAGATCAACCTCGGCGCCACGGCCATCGGCACCGGCCTCAACGCCCCCGCCGGATACGCGGAATCCGCCCGCCGCCACCTCGCCGCGATCACCGGGCTGCCCCTGGTCACCGCCGCCAACCTGGTCGAGGCCACGCAGGACTGCGGCGCCTTCGTCCAGATGTCCGGCGTGCTCAAGCGGATCGCGGTGAAGCTGTCGAAGAGCTGCAACGACCTGCGGCTGCTGTCCTCCGGGCCGCGCGCGGGCCTCAACGAGATCAACCTGCCGCCGGTGCAGGCCGGTTCGAGCATCATGCCCGGCAAGGTCAACCCGGTGATCCCCGAGGTCGTCAACCAGGTCGCCTTCGAGGTCATCGGCAACGACGTCACCATCACCATGGCCGCGGAAGCGGGGCAGCTCCAGCTCAACGCCTTCGAGCCGATCATCCTGCACTCCCTGTCCGAGAGCATCACCCACCTGCGCACCGCCTGCCTGACCCTCGCCGAGCGCTGCGTCACCGGGATCACCGCCAACACGGAGGTCCTGCGCGCCGCGGTCGAGAACTCCATCGGCCTGGTGACCGCCCTGAACCCGCACATCGGGTACACGGCCGCCACCGACATCGCCAAGGAGGCCCTCGCCACCGGGCGCGGCGTCGCCGAACTCGTCCTGGAGAAGGGCCTGTTGCCCGCAGAGCGGCTGGCGGCGCTGCTGCGGCCCGAGGTGATCGCGGGCAGCGGCACCCCACAGGCGGTGTGACCCGATGCGCACCAGGACCGGTCCGGCGGCACAATGGTGATCATGGCTGTGTCTTCGTCGTATCCGCCGTCTCCGTCGTCCCCGACCTTCCAGCCGGTCCTGGAGCGCATCGCCACCGAGATCGGGCAGACACCCGGCCGCGGCCGGCCCGCCGACTACATCCCCGCGCTGGCCGCCTGCGACCCCCGGCGCTTCGGCATGGCCGTGGCCGAGCTCGACGGCACGGTGTACGGCGTGGGGGACTGGCGGCAGCCGTTCTCCACGCAGTCCATCACCAAGGTCTTCACCCTCGCCCTCGACCTGGCCCGTGAGGGCGACGAACTGTGGGAACACGTCGGCCGCGAGCCCTCCGGCAACCCCTTCAACTCGCTGGTGCAGCTGGAGTACGAGAACGGCATCCCGCGCAATCCGTTCATCAACGCGGGCGCCCTGGTCGTCACCGACCGGCTCCAGACCCGTACCGGCGACGCGGCCGGCACCCTGCTGGCCTTCCTCCGTACGGAGAGCGGCAACGCCGAACTCACCTTCAACAAGGAGGTGGCCGCCTCCGAGGCCACCCACGGCGACCGCAACGCGGCCCTCGCCCACTTCATGGCCTCGTACGGCAACATCGACAACCCGGTACCGGTCCTCCTCGAGCAGTACTTCCGCCAGTGCTCGATCGAGGCGTCCTGCGCCGACCTCGCCCTCGCCACGAGCTTCCTGGCCCGGCACGGCCTGCGCGCCGACGGCTCCCGACTGCTCACCCAGAGCCAGGCCAAGCAGGTCAACGCGGTCATGCTGACCTGCGGCACTTACGACGCGGCGGGCGAATTCGCCTACCGCGTCGGCCTCCCCGGCAAGAGCGGCGTCGGCGGCGGCATCATCGCGGTGGTCCCCGGCCGCTGCACCCTGTGCGTCTGGAGCCCCGGTCTGGACGAGCGGGGCAACTCGGTGGCAGGCGTGGCGGCCCTGGACCGCTTCACGACACTGACGGGCGTGTCGGTCTTCTGAGCCAGTACGGGCGGGACTTGCCGACTCCGGCCCAGCAGGGCGCCGGTCAAGGGGCGCGGGGCTGTGACAATATGCGGCTCCGCCGCGTGGGCGCGACCAGCCACATCCGGACCCGCACCCGACAAGCCACCCGGAGGTAACGCCGCATCCCCCGCCCGGAGGGCACCCCGTCGCTTTCCGGCCACCCGCCCTTGACACGCTTGCCAAGTGTTGGCCAAGGCTCGCCTCGATCTCCACCGCTGTCAGGCCCTGGGCCTGACCGGTACCGCCTTCCTCGCGCTCGGCGGTGAGACGGCCGGCGCCCTGCCCACGCGGGACTTCCTCGACCCCGGCTCCGCGCGTGCCGTACTCGGCGTGGTCGGGGTCTACTTCGGCGTCGTCCTGCTGATCGCCGCGTGGGTGCTGCTCGGCAAGGTCGTACGCGGCCCGGAGCCGCCGACGCCGCGCGCACTGCTCCTGGTGCTCGTCGCCTGGGCGGCGCCGCTGCTTCTCGCGCCGCCGCTGTTCAGCAGGGACGTGTACAGCTATCTCGCGCAGGGCGCCATGGTCGACGCACACATCGACGTGTACGCCAACGGGCCCGCGCAGCTCGGCGGGCCGCTCGCCGACGAGGTGGCACCGGTGTGGCAGCAGACCGCGACGCCGTACGGCCCGGTCTTCCTCGCCGTCGCCTCCGCGCTGTCCGGCCTCACCCGCGGGGAGATACCGGCCGGGCTGCTCGGCATGCGGCTGGTCGCGCTGCTCGGCGTGGGCCTGATGGCGGCGGCGCTGCCCCGCCTCGCCCGGCACAGCGGTGCCGATCCGGCCGCCGCGCTGTGGCTCGGCGCGCTCAACCCGCTCGTGCTGCTGCACCTGGTGGCCGGTGCGCACAACGACGCCATCATGCTGGGACTGCTCGGCGTCGGCCTGGTCGCCGCACGCGGCCGATGGCACCTGCTGGGCGTCGTCCTCATCACCCTCGCCGCACTGGTCAAGGCGCCGGCCGTGCTCGGCCTGCTGGCGGTGGTGGCGCTGCGCGGGCGTCGCGGAGCAGTGCGCACGGTCCTGACCACGACCGGGGTCGCGCTCGCCACCACGGCCGCGGTGACCGCTGTGGCCGGCACGGGGTACGGCTGGATAGCGGCCCTGAAGACCCCCGTCTCCCCGCACAACTGGTCGCCCACCAGCGTCCTCGGCCGCGCCACCGGAGCCCTGCTGAAGGATCTCGGCAGCGGTCTCGCCCCGCTGGCGATGCCCGTCTGGCACGCGACCGGGCTGGTGGTGACCGTCCTGGTCGTCCTGTTCATATGGCTGCGCCTGCGGCCGGGCCCCATCTATGCGCTGGGCCTGAGCCTGGGCGCGGTCGCCGTGTTCGGTCCCGCGATCCGGCCCTGGTACGCCCTGTGGGGCCTGTTCCTCATCGCCGCCGCGGCGCCCAACGGCTCGGTGCGCCACCGGGTCGCGGCGGCCAGTGCGGTACTCGCGCTCGCCGTACTGCCCAGCGGCGGACCGCCGGACGTGGATCAGGTGGTGCTGGCCGTCTCCGGCGGCGCGCTCGCCCTCGTCGTGCTCTGGCAGGCCCGTCAGGCCGCCCGGGCCGAGGAGTCGGCGCAGCCGCCGGTGCTGGGGCGGACGGCATGAGACATCTGGACACCGACGGCCGACGGCTGCTCGGCCTGCTCTCTCTCGCCGTCGCGGTGGGCGTGTTCACCGCGACCGTGCCGCTGCTGCGCGACTGGTTCGATCTGCGCGTCTACTACGGCACCGTCGACGCCTGGGTCCATCACGGCGGCCGGATCTACGACTACTGGGTGCCGGGAACCACGTACGGATTCACCTATCCGCCGTTCGCGGCCGTGACCATGCTGCCGATGTCGCTGATCGGGCTGCGCACGGCGATCGCCGTCTCCGTGGTGCTCAATCTCGCGGCGCTGGCGGTCGTGGTGTGGATCCTGGTCGGGCCCGCGCTGCGCCGCTACGGCTGGTACGGCTACGCCCTCGCGGCCTGTCTGCTGACCCTGCTCGAACCGGTCCGCGACACCTTCAGCTTCGGGCAGGTCAACCTCCTGCTGCTGGCCCTCGTCCTGAGCGACGCCTGGCTGCTGTCGACCGGCCGGGGACGCCGGGCGGGCGTCGGCATCGGGCTGGCCGCCGCGATCAAGCTCACCCCCGCGCTCTTCATCGGTCTGTTGCTGCTCGGCCGCCGCTGGCGCGCCGCCGGGGTCGCGACGGCCGTCGCCGCGGCGGCCACCGGTCTCGCGGCCTGGGCGGCGCCGGACGCCTCGCGTTTCTACTGGTCCGATGCACTGTGGGACACCAATCGTATCGGACGTCTCGCCTATGTCTCCAACCAGTCGCTGCAGGGCGTCCTGGCCCGGCTCGCCGCACCGGGCGAACCGAGTCGGGCCGTGTGGGCGGCGACCGCCCTGCTGTTCCTGTGCGTGTGGGCGTGGCGGACCTCGTGGGCGCTGGCCGACGAGGACTGGACGGCCGCGTTCGCCCTCACCGGGCTCGCCGCCTGCCTCCTCAGCCCGATCACCTGGGTGCACCACCTCGTCTGGCTGCTGCCGTCCTTCGCCGTACTGCTGCACCGGCACCGTACGCGGGTCGCGGCGGCCCTGTACGCGGTGCTGTGCAGCAGCGTGGTGTGGCTCTGGTTCGACGACTCCTCCGGCCTCGACGGATTCCTCGGCAGCAACACGTACACGTGGATCACACTGGGGCTGCTGCTGTGGCTGCCGGCGGGTCAGTCGCGGGTGGCCCGCACGCCCTTGAGACGCAGAGCGAGGGCCACTCCGCCCGCGCCCAGACCCGCGGCGCCCAGGATTCCGGCCGCCTCCGGCCAGCCGCCGTCGGGGCCGTCCGCGGACCCGGTCCTCGCCTGTACGGGCGAGGCGCCCGCCGCCGGGACGGACCGGCTGTCGGGGAGCGATCCGACGGGTTCGACGTGCCCGGCGGCCGCGAAGCCCCAGTCGAGCAGCGAGCGGGCCTCCTCGTACACCGTGGTGCCGCCGCCCGCCTGAGGGTTCATCACCGTGACGACCAGGGTGCGTCCGCCCCGGTGCGCGGCGGCGACGAGCGTGTTGCCCGCGTTGGTGGTGTAGCCGTTCTTGACGCCGATCAGGCCCGGGTAGGGCGCCACCCCGTCGGCGCCGGTCAGCAGCCGGTTGGTGTTCTGGATCTGGTACGGGTAGCCGTCGCCGGGGAAGGAGGCCTCGGCGGTGGAGCAGTAGCGCGCGAACTCCGGGTTGCGCAGGCCGGCCCGTCCGAAGACCGCGAGGTCGTACGCCGACGAGACCTGGCCGGGGGTGTCGTAGCCGTCGGGCGACTCGACATGGGTGTCGAGGGCGCCCAGCGAGCGGGCCTTGGCCTGCATCCGGACCGCCGTCCGGTGCCAGCCGCCGTTCATCGCGGCCAGTACGTGCACGGCGTCGTTGCCGGAGTTGAGGAAGACGCCGCGCCACAGGTCGGACACGCGGTAGGTGTGCCCCGCGGCCACGCCCACCAGGCTGCTGCCGTCGCCGATGCCCTCCAGTTCCTCCTCCTTGACGGTGTGCTGGATGCCGGCGGGCAGCGCCGGGAGCACGGTGAGCGCGAAGAGGGTCTTGAGGGTGCTGGCGGGCGGCAGTTTGAGGTGCGCGTCGTGCGCGGCGAGCACCTCGCCGGTGCCGGAGTCGGCCACCACCCACGACAGCGCCGAGATGTCCGGCAGCGCGGGGGCGTCGGACCGTGTGCGTACCTGCGTCCCGGCCCGCTGGAGGTAGGGCGTCTGGGCGGCCATGGGTCTCGGCTGGCCCGTACCGAGGCGGGCGAGGGCCGGACTCGGCGCGAGGGCCAGTGCTCCGGCCACACAGAGGGCGGAGCAGGAGAAGGCGGTCAACGAGACGACCATCCGGGATGGGAATCCGATTGTCATACCGTCAACGTAGGAACGGAGTCGCCGTGCGCCGGGGCGCCAGGCCCGAGCGAGGGGATGCAGTACCCGGATGCCACACGCGGGAGAGGTCCGGGAGGTCCAGCGCGGCGGATTCGCGGTGGGGTCAGGCGGTGGGCAGGGTCGGCTGGACCTGACGCAGGAAGGTCGCGTTGTCCGGCGTGGCGCGCAGCCGCTCCAGCAGGGTTTCCAGGGCGGCCTGGGCGTCCCGGGTCTGCAGGGCGCGTCGCAGGCCGCGTACGGCTGTCAACTCGGCCCCGGGCAGGAGCAGTTCCTCGCGGCGGGTGCCGGAAGGGATGATGTCCACGGCCGGGAACACACGCCGTGAGGCGAGGGTCCGGTCGAGGCGGAGCTCCATGTTGCCGGTGCTCTTGAGCTCCTCGAAGAAGTAGTCGTCGGCGCGGGAGCCGGTCTCCACCAGGGCGGTGGCGAGGATGGTGAGCGAGCCGCCCTCCTCGGCGAGGCGCGCGGCGCCGAAGAACCGCTTGGGACCGTGCACCGCGGCGGCGTCGACGCCGCCGCTGAGGGTGCGGCCACCGGAGGCGGCCGCGTTGTTGTGCGCGCGGCACAGTCGGGTGAGCGAGTCCATCAGGATGACGACGTCCTCGCCCTGTTCGACGAGCCGCTTGGCGCGCTCGACGACGAGCTCGGCCAGGGCGATGTGCTCCTTCGGCGTCTTGTCGAAGGTCGAGGCGTAGACCTCGCCGCGGACGGAGCGCCGCATGTCGGTGACCTCTTCGGGCCGCTCGTCGAGGAGCAGCACGATCAGATGGCATTCGGGATGGTTGCCCGCGACGGCGGCGGCGAGCTGCTGGAGCAGGACCGTCTTGCCGGTCTTGGGCGGGGCGACGATCAGACCGCGCTGGCCCTTGCCGACGGGGGAGACCAGGTCGACGACGCGTCCGGCCATGCCGCTCGCCGGGTGCTCCAGGCGGAGCCGGTCGCGCGGGTGCAGCGGGGTGAGGTCGCGGAAGTGCGGGCGGCGGCGCAGCTCTTCGGGGGTGCGGCCGTTGATCCGCTCGACCTCGGCGAGGGCGCGGGGTCCGCCGCGTACGCCTTCGACGGTGTCGCCCTTGCGCAGGCCGTGACGGCGGATCAGCGCGGCGGAGACCTGGACGTCGGTCGGCGTGGGCAGGCAGCTCTCGGCGGCGCGTAGGTACCCCTGCCCGTTGTGCGCGATGTCGAGGACACCGGTGGCGTGGGCCGGGAGCTGCTTCTGTACGGGAGGGTGTTCGAGTGTGGTGGTCATGAGAGGTGGTCCTTTCGAGGACGGATTCATGAGGTCATGAAGAAGGGAGGGGGTGTGCCGGGGGGAGGCGGCGTGCTCACGCCTCGGTGCGGCGGGGAAGATCACCTGAAGGAGCTACGGCTGACCGCGCTCGGAAGGTGATGCGAAGAAGCTGGTCGCCCGATCGGAAAAGCGACGGGCGTGTCAGCGAAAGAACGAGATTCGGCACCGGCGCCCGAGACGGGGCGTACACAAGTGCTGACCGCAGACTACCATGGCCTGTGGCGAAGTGGCTGTGATCTGTCTCTCAACGGCTCGCCAGGAGGCCGTACAGCAGCGGAATCCGCGGCTCCCCCTCCGGCAGGCGCCACCAGCCCGACGGCGTACGGACCATCTGCGGCCAGCGCGGCCAGGGAAGCTCGTCGCTCTCCCGAAGCCGGCGGATACCGAGGCCCGCTGTGGTCAACGCGTTGATGACCTCGTCCATTCCGTGCATCCACTCGTAACTGTCGGTCGCGCTCTCGACGGCCGGTCCGTCGGTGTACGTGTAGGTCGCGTTCCGGTGCACGGCGTCCCGGCCGCCCAGGTAGTCGTGGCGCAGCAGCAGTTCGGTGCCCTCGCCCTCGGCGGGCTTGGGGCCCAGCGCGTTGAGCAGCGGATGGAATTCGGCGATGTACAACCTCCCTGCCGGGCGCAGCAGTTGAGCGATGACGGTGGCCCAGCGGTCCAGGTCGGGCAGATAGCACAGGGCGCCCTTGCCGGTGTAGATCACGTCGAACCGCCGCCCGTCCAGGGCTTCGACGGCGTCGTACACATTGGCCCGTACGTACGTCACGTCGGCGCCCGCCCGTGCCGCGATGTCGGCCGCGGCCGCCACGGACGCCTCGGAGATGTCCAGGCCGACGGTCCGCGCGCCGCGCTCGGCGAAGGCGATCGTCTCGGTGCCGAGGTGGCACTGGAGATGCAGCACGTCGAGGCCGGCCAGGTCCCCGAGGTCCTCCCACTCGAAGGCGGCGAACCAGCGCGCCGGGTCGAGCTTCTCGCCCAGTCCGTAGAACCGGCTGGCGAGATGGACGGGGGTCCGCGCGTCCCAGTTGGCCTGGTTGGCCCGCATCATCCGCTCGTGCTCGTCGGTCATGGAACCATCCAACCGTGGACGCGGGCGCATCCGGGGGAAGAACCGCGGATCGGCGCGTACGCCATCGCTGTCGGTCACGGGGTCGAGCGGGCAGAATCTTCGTCGTAACGGCTCGTAGTGCCCGCGCCCGACTCCCCACGCCCATAAGGAGACCTCCGGTGGACACCTCTCCCGTCACGCCGCACCGTATGGACCCGGCCGGTGGCTGCCCGCACGCCGGAAACGCGCGGCTGCTCGAGCGGAGCGCCGTCGCGGCGGTGGTGCTGCCCGGCGAGGTGGAGGGTATGGCGGTGCTCGGGCATGAGGCGTTGAAGGAGTTCCTCGCGCATCCCGAAGTCGCCAAGGGCGCCGAGCACTTCACCGAGCTGCGGGAGGGGCGGATAGCGCCGGGGTGGCCGCTCGCGACCTTCGCGACCGTACGCGGGATGACGACCGCGGACGGCGAGGACCACCGCCGGCTGCGCTCGCTCGTGAGCAAGGCGTTCACCGCGCGCCGGGTCGAGGAACTACGGCCCCGGATCGAGGAGTTGACGGCGGGACTGCTCGACGACCTCCGGGCCGCGGCCGAGCGGGACGGCGGAGTCGCCGATCTGCGGCGGCACTTCGCGATGCCGCTGCCCATGGGGGTCATCGGGGAACTGCTCGGGGTGGACGCGGAGCACCGCGACCGGCTGCACCACCTGTCGAACCAGGTGGTCGCCACCGACATCGGCCCCGAGAAGGCCCTGGCGGCCAACCGTGAACTCGTCGCCGTGCTCGCCGCCGTGGCCGTCGCGCGGGGCGAGCGGCCGGGCGACGACCTCACCAGCGCGCTGATCGCCGCCCGGGACGAGGAGGGCGACCGGCTCAGCCAGGAGGAGCTGATCGGCACCCTGGTACTGATGATCATCGCGGGGCACGAGACCACGCTCAACCTCCTCACCAACGCCGTACGGGCGCTCTGCGGCCATCGGGACCAGCTGGAGCTGGTCATGAAGGGCGAGGGCGGGGTGGGCTGGGCGGACGTGGTCGAGGAGACCCTGCGCTGGGACGCGCCCGTCAGCTACTTCCCCTTCCGCTATCCGGTGCGGGACCTGACCGTCGACGGCACGGTGATCCCCAAGGGGACGCCCGTGCTGGCCGGTTACTCGGCGGCGGGGCGCGACCCGTCCGTACACGGCCCGGACGCCGACCGCTTCGACGTCACCCGGCCCGGCAGGTCCGGCGCCGCCCGCCACCTCTCCCTCGGGCACGGCGCCCACTACTGCCTCGGTGCCCCGCTGGCACGCATGGAGGCGACCATCGCCCTGGAGCGGCTGTTCACCCGCTTCCCCGACCTCGACCTCGCCGTGACGGAGGCGGAACTCTCCCGGCACTCCAGTTTCGTCGGCAACAGCGTGCGGGTACTTCCGGTACGGCTGGGCACCTCCCACGGCTGACCGCGCGCATACCGCCGTACGACACCGCGCCGCATACCAGCCATACGACACCGCGATGCCCCTGCGCCGACCCTTTTCTTGTTCTGGGCAATGGCCGTCCCTACGCTGCCAGCACCGCACACCGGCGGCACTGGGCAAGGGACATGGCAATCATGGGTCGACTGGCCGGAAAAATCGCTTTCATCAGCGGAACGGGGGCCGGAATAGGGCGGGCCGCGGCCCAGGTATTCGCCGCGGAAGGCGCCACCGTATTCGGCTGTGACCTCGATGCCGACGCCGCCGCGGAAACGGTGGAAATCGTCGAGAAGGCCGGCGGTGTCATGCGGTCCCTCGCCCCGGTGGACCTCTCCACCGAGGCGGGCGCCCGCGAGTGGATCGACGCGGGGATCGAAGCCCTCGGCGGGATCGACATCCTCTACAACAACGCCTCCGCACTGCGGAACGGGCCGTTCGCGACCATGCCGGCCGAGGACTGGTACTTCACCATCAAGAACGAGCTCGACATCCCCTACTTCTGTACGCAGGCCGCCTGGCCGCACCTGATCGCCCGCGGCGGCGGAGCCGTCCTCAACGTCGCCTCGGTGGCCGCCGTCCGGGGCGCCCCCTTCATGCCGATGGTCCCGCACGGCGCCGCCAAGGGCGGGGTGCTGGCGATGAGCAAGCACCTGTGCGCGGCCGGCGCTCCGCACCACATCCGGGTCAACACCATCGCCCCCGGCATGACCCGCACCTCCGCGACCGCGCCCTTCCTCGACGACCCCGACGGACCGAAGGCGCAGCTGGAGGCGCGGATCCCGGTGGGCCGGGTGGGCGAGCCCGAGGACATCGCGCGCGCCGCCGCCTTCCTCTGCTCCGACGAGGCGGCGTTCGTCAACGGCGCCAACCTGATGGTCGACGGTGGCGACAGCGCGATGGCCGGCTGAGCGCCGGTGACCGTCCGACTCGACCACGTGGGCGTCAACGTACGCGATCTGCCCGCCCAAACCATCTGGTACCAGGGGGCGTTCGGACTCAGGACCGTCTTCGAGTTCACCCTCGAAGGACCCGGTCTGAGCGCCGTCGTCCTGGAACATCCGCACGGCTGGCGGATCGAACTCCTCGCCAGGCCCGGATCCGCGCCGGGGCTGCGGGCCCCGGACCCGCTGACCGCCGCCCTCACCGAGGGATACGGGCACTTCGCGGTCACCACCCCGGAACTCGACCCCGTCTACGCGGCCTTGGTGGCGCACGGAGCGGGCGAGGCCATGAAACCGGGTCCTTCCCCCGAACCCGGTATTCGCATGGCCTGGGTCACCGACCCCGAGGGAAATCTCATCGAACTCATAGAGAAAAACGCAGAGTGAGGGCACGCACGATGACGGATTCGATCTCCACGACCTCTTTGAAGAAACTGGACCTCGGAACACTCATAGCCTGCTGTCTCGCAGTCGCCGCCGCGCAACTGTGCATTACCGTTCCGTCCCCCATCAATGGTGAAATCCAGGCCGCCTTCGGGGCGTCCGGTTCCCAGGTCGCCTGGGTCACGTCCGCCTTCATTCTCCCCACCGCCATTCTTGAACTGAATTTCGGTGTGGTCGGAGACCTCTTCGGCCGCAAGCGCCTGCTGGTGCTCGGCGGCCTCGTCCTGGCGCTCGGTGAACTCCTCAACGCCACCTCCCAGAACATCACCATGATGTGGACCGGACAGGCGCTGGCCGGTATCGGCGCCGCGGCACTCTTCCCCAGTTCCCTCGCGGTCATCGCGGCCGCCACCCCCGACGGGAAGGACCGTGCCAAGGCGGTCTCCACCTGGGCGCTCAGCATCTCCCTCGCCTCCGCGGTGGGACCGCTGTCCTCCGGGGTGCTCGCCACGGTCGCCGACTTCCGCTGGGCGTTCGTGCCACCCGTCGTCCTCGGCCTGGCGGTCGCGGTCGCCTGCTGGAAACTGGTCACCGACTCCAAGGCCCCCGAAGGCCGCGCCCTGGACTGGCCGGGCCAGATCACCATCGCCGTCGGCCTCACCGCTCTGCTCTGGGGCATCATCGAGGGCGGCGACCGCGGCTGGGGCAGCGCGGCGATCGTCGGCTCGCTGGCCCTCGCGGCGGTGGCCCTCGTCGGCTTCGTCGTCGCCGAGACCCGCGCCGCCTCGCCGATGTTCAACCTGGACCTGCTGAGGATCCCGTCCTTCGCCGCGGCGGCCGTCGTCGCCCTGGCCGGCATGTTCGGCTTCATCGGCACCGCGTACTGCGTCTCCATCCGCCTCGGCGCCGTGATGCATCTGAGCGCGCTGCGCGCCAGCATGCCGTTCGTGATCCTCCAGCTGATCCCGCTGCTCCTGGCACCGGTGCTCAGCAGGATGCTGACCCGCGTCGACGCCCGCTGGCTCCTGATGGGCGGACTGCTGCCGATGGCCGCGGGACAGTTCTGGATCGCCGCGCTGCCCATCACCACGACCTCCCTCGCCGCCTTCATCGGCCCGGTGCTGCTGCTCGGCATCGGCTTCATCTGCGTCGTCTCCTCACTGACCTCGGCCGCCGTGAACGCCGTACCGATCCACATGACCGGCATGGCCAGCGGCGCCACCAGCCTGGTCCGCGAGTTCGGCCAGGGACTCGGGCCGGCCGTCATCAGCACCATCGCGATGAGCGCCGCGTCCTCCGCCCTGGTGGGCAAGCTCAACGGTGCGGACGCCGGCATGGAGGCCGCCGCGGGCCCGCTCGCCGTGGTCAACGCGGGCAGCGACAGCGCCAGGGCCGCCGCGCAGACCGCGCTCGGCCACGGCATGGCCCTCGGCGTGGTGATCTGCGGCTGCGCCTCCCTGCTCGGCGCGCTGGTCACCCTGCTGCTGGTGCGCAAGAACACCGCCCGAGCGGCGGTCGGCGCCGGCGGTGAGCCGTCGGTGCGGACGGCTACCGCGTAGCGCGGAGCTCCACGAAGAGGCCGGGACCCGGGTCCCGGCCTCTTCGCGTGCCCAGGGTGTCGATTCGGGGCGGTTCCGTTCGTCGGTGGGGTGTAGGAAGTTCATGAGCACCGGGAGGAACCATGAAGTACATGCTGCTGGTCTGCGGCGACGACACCGCCGACGCCTCGGGCATGGCCCCCGTCGAGCCCTGGGTCGAGGAGCACGGCGTCCGCAGCGGTGTCCGGCTGCACGGCCACCGGCTCCGGCTCCCCGCCGAGGCGGTCACCGTGCGGGTGCGCGACGGCGAGGTGCTGCGCACCGACGGGCCGTTCGCCGAGACGAAGGAGTACGTCGCCGGATACGACATCCTCGACTGCGACAGCCTGGAGGAGGCCGTCGAGGTGGCCGCGCAGCACCCCGTGGCGACCGTCGGCGCCATGGAGGTGCGCGCCTTCTGGGACGACGAGGACGCCGAGACCGAGATCCGCCGGCTCGACGCGGAGCTCACCGCCGCCGGCCGGGATCGGGACTTCGACCGGGCGATGGCCTGCTACGCCCCCGACGTCGAGGTGTTCCACCCCGTGAGCGGTCTGGAACAGAGCGGCGTCGAGGCCCTGCGCAAGGCGGAGGAGCTGTGGTTCTCCACCCTGAGCGGGCCCGTGCACCGCGAGGTGTCCGACTTCCGCGTACGGGTCGACGAGAGCGTCGCCTTCAGCCACGCGCTCGTACGGATCCGCGCCACGCTCGCCACCGGTGAACCGCTCGACACCACCGCCCGGGTGACCACCGGCTACCGCGCCGCGGGCGACCGCTGGCAGATCGTCCACCAGCACACCTCGGTCCCGTTCGACACCGGCGTCACGGAGGGCCTGTCATGAAGTACGTCCTGTTCATCTGCACCCCCGTCGGCGGCGAGGAGCTGAGCCCCGCGCAGATCGCCGACGACCCCCGCTTCACCTCGTACATCGACGAGGTCCGCAGCCGCGACATCGTCAAGGGCGGCGCACGGCTGCGGCCGTCCACCGACGCCACCACCGTCCGTGTCCAGGGCGACGAAGTCCTGCTCAGCGACGGGCCGTTCGTGGAGTCCAAGGAGTACGTGGCCGGCTTCGACCTCATCGAGGTCGCCGACCTCGACGAGGCCATCGCGCTCGCGTCCCGGCATCCGGCGGCGCTGGGCGGCGGCTCGGTCGAGGTGCGGCCGGTCTGGGAGTGAACGACATCGGTGACGTGGAGGCGGCGGTCGCCGCCGCCTTCCGCGAGGAATGGGGCCAGGTCGTCGCCACCCTGATCCGGGTGACCGGCGACTGGGACCTCGCCGAGGAGTGCGCGCAGGACGCCTTCGCCCAGGCCCTGGACCGGTGGCGGCGCGACGGAGTGCCGCGCCGCCCCGGCGCCTGGCTGACCACGACCGCACGCCACCGGGCCCTGGACGTGCTGCGCCGCGAGGCGGTGGGGGCTCAGAAACTGCGGGAGGCGGCGGTGCTGGCACGGGACGACGGGCCCAGCGACCCGGAGTACGACGGCGACGACAGCGGCGTCCGGGACGACCGGCTGCGCCTCATCTTCACCTGCTGCCACCCGGCGCTCCCCATCGAGGCCAGGGTGGCACTGACCCTGCGCACCCTCGCCGGGCTCACCACCCCCGAGATCGCCCGCGCCTTCCTGGTGCCCGAGACGACCATGGCGCAGCGCCTGGTGCGCGCCAAACGGAAGATCCGCAACGCCGGCATCCCCTACCGCGTACCGCCCGCGCATCTGCTGCCCGAACGCACCACCGGCGTCCTCGGCGTGGTCTACCTGCTCTTCAACGAGGGGTACGCCGCCACGTCCGGCGCCGACCTGGTGCGTACGAACCTCTGCGCGGAGGCCATCAGGCTCGCCCGGGTCCTGGCCCGTCTGATGCCCGACGAACCCGAGGTCCTCGGTCTGCTCGCTCTCCTGCTGCTGCACGACGCCCGGCGCGCCACCCGGGTGGACGCGGCCGGCGAGCTGGTGACGCTGGAGGACCAGGACCGTACGGCCTGGGACAAGGCCGCCGTCGACGAGGGCGCCGCCCTCCTGGAGAGCGCCCTGCGCCGCGGACGCCCGGGGCCCTACCAGATCCAGGCCGCCATCGCCGCCTGCCACACCACCGCCGCGACGGCCGAGGACACGGACTGGGCCGACATCGCCGCGCTGTACGGGGAACTGGCGCGCTTCGTGCCCTCCGCCGTGGTGCGGCTCAACCGTGCGGTGGCGGTGGGCATGTCCGAGGGCCCGGAAGCGGGGCTGGCGCTCGTCGCGGAGCTGGAGCGGGAGGGCGAGCTGGACGGCTACCACCTGCTGCCCGCCACCCGGGCGGATCTGCTGCGCCGCATGGGACGCCCGGCGGAGGCGGCCGAGGCGTACGACCGGGCGCTGGAGCTCGTGGAGAACGCCGCCGAGCGGCGCTTTCTGGAGAAGCGGCTCGCGCAGTGCCGATCGGCGTAGGACCCGTCCGCGGCGACCGTCCGGGCCGGGTGGTCACACCGAGTCGAGCGCGTTCGTGATCGCCTTCACGCCGCCGTGCGCGGAGTAGCCGCCGTCCACGGTGATCTCGGCGCCGTTCACGTAGGACGACTCGTCGGAGAGCAGATACACGACCAGCGGAGCGACCTCCTCGCAGCTGCCCGGGCGGCCCTGCGGAGTCATCGAGAGATGCGCCCGGGTGAAGACCGGGTTGGCCGTCGCCATCAGAGGCGTCTCGATGTAACCGGGGTGGATCACGTTCGTACGGATACCGCGCGGCGCCAGTTCCAGCGCGGCCACCTTCGACAGGCCCCGCAGCGCCCACTTGCTCGCCGTGTACGCGACCGCGTGATGGGCGGTGAGTCCGGCGACCGAGCCGACGTTCACGATCGAGGACCCGGGGGGCATCAGCGGTGCGAGGGCCTGGATGCCGAGCATCGGGCCGGTGGTGTTCACCGCGAACGCCCGGTTCCAGTCGGCGAGTTCGACCCCGCCGAGGCGGGCCCGCATGGGGATCCCGGCGTTGTTGACGAGCCCGTGCACGGCCTCCAGGGAGCTCGCCAGGGCCGCCCAGTCGTCCGGGGACGACACGTCCAGGTGGTGGTAGCGCACGTCGAGGCCGTCGGCGCGCAGGGCGGCGGCGAGCTTCTCGCCGGGCTCGTCGAGGACGTCCGTGGCGACCACCGAGGCCCCCTCGTGGGCCGCCGCGGCCACCTCCACGGCTCCCTGACCCTGTGCGGCTCCGGTGACGACGACGGTACGACCGGCCAGGCGCGTGCGGCTCACGGCTTCCTCCAAGGGGGCGGGGGTTCGCTCCCCACGCTAGGAAGCCGGGGCCAGCTCCGGAAACGCGCGTTCGCCATGGCTGGCATCCACGTCGACGATCTCCGCCGGCCCGGGATCGTCCAGCGACGCGCCCACCTTGCGGACCGTCTCCCGCAGCCACCGGTGCGCGGGATCCGCGTGCCGGTTGTGGTGCCAGTACATGGCCTCCACGAGCGGCACGTCCGGGAACGGCGTCGGTACGACGGCACAGCGGGCGAAGCCCTCGTAGCGCCGGGCGAGCCGCTCGGGCACCAGGGCGACCAGGTCGGTGCCGCTCACCAGGAACGGCAGCACGTTGAAGCCGGGCGTACTGACCTGCACCCTGGGCGTGATGCCGAGGGTCTCCAGTTGGCGGTCGGCCGGTGTGAGCTTGCCGATGCCACACGCGGCGTGCGGCATCTCCGCCAGGTCGCGCAGGGCGAGCCGCCCGTCCACCAGCCGCGGGTTGTCGGGGTCGACGAGACACACGAACCGGTCGTGCATCACGGCCTCGCTGACGCCCGGCAGCTGGTACCCGAGCGGCACGATCATCAGGTCGTGACAGCGCAGATGGGTCTCCGTCTCCAACTGCCCGTCCACGATGGGGTGGAAGTCGATGCGGACGCCCGGCGCCTCCTGCGCGATGGCCCGCAGCAGCGGCTCCACGAACACCGTCATCACATAGTCCGACATCACCACCGAGAAGCGCTGCCGGCTGCGTGCGGGCTCGAAGTGCCGGGTCAGTGAGAGCGCCTCCTCGGCCTTGTGCAGGGAGGCCTGGACGACCGGCAGCAGGCGCTCCGCGAGCGGCGTCAGCTCGTACTCGCGGCCCACCCGCACCAGCAGCTCGTCGTTGAAGTGCCGCCGCAGCCGGGCCAGCGACCCGCTCATCGCGGACTGGCTGGTGGACAGCCGCACCCCGGCGTGGGTGACGTTCTTCTCCTCCAGGAGGGCTTCCAGCGCCACCAGGAGATTCAGGTCGATCGCTCCGAGACCCATGTGTGTCTCCTTCCGGCCGCGTCGTTGAAGCTCGGTGAAACGGGAGCGTAACGACCGGGTTCCCGCCGAGGAAGGGTCCGGGGGCAACTCACAGGGATCCGATGGCTGCCATCGGATCCCTGGATGTGTGCAGGTCGAAAGGGGTAC
The DNA here is from genome assembly GCF_019091445.1 of Streptomyces sp. GbtcB7. Taxonomy (NCBI): domain Bacteria; kingdom Bacillati; phylum Actinomycetota; class Actinomycetes; order Kitasatosporales; family Streptomycetaceae; genus Streptomyces; species Streptomyces sp. GbtcB7. The sequence continues at coordinate 43,499 of NZ_JAGXJM010000006.1, read as the reverse complement.
GGAGGGTTACGGCCGGGGCGTCCGGCCGCGCTTGCGGGCCCGCGGCAGATACACGTCCGCGCGCCCGGGGACGATCCGGTTGGAGACGCTGCCGAGGCGCTCCACGGTGAGCGTCACCTCGTCGCCGGGCTTCAGGGGCGGCGGCGTACGTTCCCCGACACGTCCCCAGAACTCCGCGAGCGCCCCCCAGCCGCACGTGCCCGAGCCGAGGATGTCGCCGGGGCGCACCCAGGCGTCACGGGCGGCGTAGGCGACCATCTCCTCGAAGGTCCAGGAGACGTTGGCGAGGGTGTCGCGGCCGATCAGCTCGCCGTTCAGGGTGACCGTCATCTCCAGGTCGAGGAAGCCGTCCGGGTCGCGCCGGTCCGCCACCTCGTCGGCCGTGACCAGATACGGGCCGAGGGTGTTCGCGAAGTCCTTGCCCTTGGAGAAGCCGAGACCGAGGTTCTTCTCCGGTTTCTGCAGATCGCGCGCCGACCAGTCGTTGAAGACGAGATAGCCGACGATGTGCTCGCGGGCCCGCTCGGGCGTGAGGTCCCGGCCCGCACGGCCGACGACCGCGCCCACCTCCAGCTCGAAGTCGAGCACCGAGCAGCCCGCAGGTACCGGAACGTCGTCGTGCGCGCCGTAGGCCGCGTGCGGGTTGGTGAAGTAGAAGTTCGGCGCCCGGTACCACTCCTCGGGCACCTGCTCCAGACCGTCCAGCGACTTGGCGACCCCCTCGATGTGCGCCTCGAATCCGACGAAGTCCCGGATGGACGGCGGCTTCAGCGGGGGCAGCAGGCGCACCTGATCCACCGTCAAGTCACTCTCGACGGAGAGCGCTTCGCCGCCGGCGGCATGCAGCGCCTCCTGCTCCACGAGCGACAGGACGGTCGTGCCCGGCGGCAGCGGATGGATGATCCCGTCCCGTACGACCCCGGCGCGCTCCACACCCTCGTACGCGTATGTCGTGAACCGCATGCCCTATCGCTCCCAGTCGTTGGTGTTGGTGACGGTTCCGGCGCTCAGATGGCCCACGAAGAGGCCCTTCGGGTCCCGAGCCGCCCGGATCTCCTGAAGCCGCTCCCACTGCGCGTCACCCATGAACCTCAGCTGCCGCACGGTGAAGTCGCAGTCCCCGAGATACTGGCCCGCGGTCACCGGCCGCATCGCCGCCATCGCCTCGTCGAGCCAGCCGCGCAGCTCGGCGTCGCGCCCGGGATCGTCGTGGATGACGTAGGTGGCGCAGTAGATCTCGGACTGCAACGAGAAGGCCATGTCCGGGAGTTCACGCAGCGGGGCCATCGAGAACCAGATGGTGAAGGTCTGCCGGGTCGGCTGCTCGGTGAACGCCTTCCGGATCGCCGGCACGACCTCGGCGGCTGACCCGGTCAGCCAGGCGTTGTCGACGAGATAGCGGTGCCCCTCGGGGTTGGCGAGGCGCTGGCCCCGAAGCTGCTCGGCGAGGGTGGTCGGCCGCGCCTCGATCCGCAGCAGCGCCCGGTCCGCGTACGGGTTGGCGTGCAGCGGGGCCAGCGCCTCGGCGGCCTGCTCGGCGGTGTCGGTCATCGACACGCCCGTGACCAGCAGCACCGGACCGTCCCCGGCGGGCGGGGTCTGTGTCAGGGCGACGATCTCGACCAGGTCGGAGACGGTGTGGTGCATGCCGTGCAGCCAGGTCATGACCTCGTCGAAGAGGTCCAGTGGGTACGCGTGCACGGTGTGCGCCAAATGCTTCGGCAGCGGGCGGGTGCGCAGATGGAAGCGGGTAACGACCCCGAAGAAGCCAGGACCCGCCCCGCGCGCCGCCCAGAACAGGTCGCTGTGGTGCGTCTCGTCCGCACGCACCAGCTCGCCCTCGGCGGTGACGACGTCGATCGCGACGACGTTCTCGGCCGCCCAGCCCCAGCCGCGCGCGTTCCAGCCCTGTCCGCCCTGGAGCAGAAAGCCGCCGATGCCGACGGAGGGACAGTGCCCGCCGTTGAAGAAGCGCCCGAACTCTCCGAGATACGGGTTGAGTTCGTCGCCGCCCTTGATTCCGGGGGCCGCCGTCACGATCCCGGTCCGCGGGTCGTACGCCATCTCGCGCAGACCTCCGAGGTCGATCAGCAGCGCGTCCTCGCGCACCGACCAGGCGGCCCAGCTGTGCCCGCCGGAGCGGACGGCGACCTGCCAGCCCCGCTCCAGGGCGAGTCGTACGCCGTCGACGACGTCCTGTTCGGACTCGGCCATCAGCACGGCGGCGGGGGTACGGTCCGACGGGCGGCGGGCGTTGAAGACCCGGCCGAAACACGCCTCCTCGAAGTCCTCGTCGCCGGGGAAGTGGAGGGTGCCTGAGAAACGGTCGATGTGCACGCTCGTACTCACTTGATCGCGATCGGATTGACGGGGGCGCCCACCGCGCCGGTCACCGGCAGCGGCGCCGCGATCAGCAGGAACTCGTGGACACCGTCGGCGGCGCAGTCCTCGGCCAGCTCCTCCAGGTCCCACATCTCACCCAGCGGGAGGCCCATGTTGGGGATCGCGATCTGGTGCAGCGGGGACATCGCGGGCTGGGCGAACTCGTACGGGCGTACTTCGAGGCCCCAGGTGTCGGAGGCGATCGCGGCGATCTCCGTACGGTGCAGCCAGCCGAGCGTGGTGAAGGAGAGGCCCGGGGCGTCCCCGGCGGCGTACCCACCCCACGCGCCGAGTCGCCGTACCCGCCCCAACTGCCCGGTCCTGATGAGGACCAGATCGCCGCGCCGTACGGAGGAGGTGGCGCCCTGCGCCTCGATCGTGGCGCGCAGATGCTCCTCCAGGATCGCGAAACCGTCCGGGAGTTCGCCGTGTTCGTCGCCGACCGCGCGGCCCACGTCGAGCAGGACCCCGCGCCCGGTGAAGGCGTCCTTCATGTGCTCGATGCCGGTGACCGAGTCGCCGTCGCCGTTGACGATGGTGCACGGACGCCCGTTCCAGGCCTGCTTGTTGTCGTAGATGTGTCCGAGGCCGTCCCACTGGGTGGAGGCCTGGAGCGGCATCACGACATGGTCGTCGGCGCCCCCGAAGCCGTGCGGGAAGTCCTGCGTCCCGGCGGCCGCGTCCGAACCGGTGTCCTTCATGTAGTGGACGGGGTTGATCCGGCCACGGAAACCGCGCTGCGGGCCCCTCTCGTTGAACTCCTGGGAGAGCGAGAACGACCGGCCCCGCCGGACCAGGCCCGCCGCGTGCGCCCGTATCGCGTCGTCGATGAAATTGAGCGTGCCCAGCACGTCGTCCTTACCCCAACGGCCCCAGTTCCGGTAGGCGGTACGGGCCTTGGCGAGCTCTTCCTCAATCGGACCCAGGCTCATCGAGTACGTCCTTTCTGCAGCAGGTCGAGAGCGTTGCCCCCGGCGACGGCGACACGGTCGGCCGGGGACAGCCCGGCGGCGTCCAGCCGGGCCACCGGGTCCTCGACGCCCATGTCGAAGGGGTGATCGGTGCCGAGGACGACCCGGTCCGCGCCGACCTCCTCGACCAGATGGCGCAGTCCGCCCGGGGTGTAGACGAGCGCGTCGAACCACATGCGCCGCAGATAAGCGCTCGGCGGCTGCGCGCAGCCGCGCGCGTCCTCGCGCATGTGCCAGGCGTGGTCGGAACGGCCGATGTACGTCGGCAGATAACCCCCGCCGTGCGCGGCGACGAGCTTGAGGCGCGGGAAGCGGTCCAGGACACCGGTGAAGATGAGGTGCGAGAGCGCGACCGTCGTCTCGAGGGGCTGCCCGACCGTGTTGCCGAGGTAGTGCGTGGCCAGCCGTTCCCCGAGCGAGCAGCCCCAGGGGTGCACGAAGACGACCGCGCCGAGCTCCTCGGCCCGCTGCCACACCGGGTCGTGCGCGGGGTCCGCGAGCTCCCGTCCGTCCACGGTCGTGGACACGCTGATCCCGTACAGGCCGTACTCCGTGACCGCCTTGTCGAGGAGCGCGACCGCGAGGTCCGGATGCTGGAGCGGGACCGTGCCCAGGCCGTACAGCCGCTCCGGCGCCACCGCGCAGTGCGCGGCCACGGCCTCGTTGACCGTGCGCGCCAGGCGTACGGCGAGATCCGCGTCCGCCCAGTAGTGGTGCATCGGCATCGGGCCGACCACCTGGAGGTCGACACCCATCGTGTCCAGGTCGGCGAGCCTGGTCGTGATGTCCGTCAACTTCGGTGCGAGACGCTGAAGTTGGGCGCGGTTGACCGCCAGTGACGTGGGGGAGTGCGCCCGCTGTTCGGCGGCCAGCTCGGCGGCCAGGCCGGGCGTGCCCGCGCACAGCGCGTCGGCGGCGGGGACGGCGAGGTGCCCGTGGAAGTCCACGACGGGAACGTTCATGCGGCGGCCGTCAGATAGTCCAGGGTCTCCGACATGATCCGGCCGGGGTCCGCGCCGGGCGTCTCCGGGTGGATCTCCCAGTCGGCGAGCCGCAGCGAGTTCTCCAGCACCACCCGCACCCGGGGCAGCCGGCGCGCCATGAACGTGTCGAGCGCCTTCTCCAGGGGCGCCCCGCCGGTGACGAGTTCCGCGAGCACGACCGCGTCCTCGGCGCACATCGCGGCGCCCTGCGCGATCAGCGGCGGGCAGGCGTGCGCGGCGTCCCCGATGATCACCGTACGGCCCCGGTACCAGGGCTCGTCGACGAGGATCGCCTCGATCCACCGGTAGTCGACCGGGGTGTCCTGAGGCAGCGAGGCGAGGATCCTGCCCCAGGTGCCGCCGTACCCGGCGCCGCGCTCACGCAGCAGCGACAGCGGGGCGCGCGGACCGATCAGTGAGGCGTCGAGGTTCTCGTCGAGCAGGTAGGCGTAGCACTGGTCGGGCGAGATCGGGCTGTAGCCGGCCTTGTAGCGCGGACCGCCGTAGTACACCTCCGCGCAGTCCATCTCGGGCGGCCGTTCCGCGACCACCCGGAAGATCGACATACCCACCGGGCGGGGCCTGGTGGTGACGCCGATCAGCTGCCGCATCCGCGAGTTGATGCCGTCGGCGCCGACCACGAGGTCGTAGCGGCCGCTGGTGCCGTCGGTGAACGTGACGTCCACATGGTCGGGGGACTGGTCGAGCTTCGCCACGCTCAGCGCGAGCCGGACGCGCACCCCCTGCGCGTAGACGGCGTCGCACAGGGCGTCCTGAAGGTCCGAGCGCAGCGCGCCCGCCGTCGACGGCAGCTCGGCACCGCCGGTGTGCGGGGTGCGCAGCTCGGCGAGCAGTCCGCCGTCGGCCCGGCGCAGCCGCATCACGTCGAACGGGACGGCCCGGGCGAGCACCCGGTCGAGCACGCCCACCGAGCGCAGCGCCTTGAGCGCGTTGCCCTGGACGGTGATGCCGTGGCCCACACCGAACCACTGGGGCGATATCTCGGCGAGCTCGACCTCGGCGCCGCGCTGGGCGAGCGCGAGCGACAGCACGCTACCGGTGATGCCGCCGCCGACGACGAGCACCTTGTGTACGGGCATGGGCGATCCTTGCGAACGTAGAAGAAGAACAGGGGTGCGGTGGGGTGCGGTCAGGCGGTGAAGCGGCCGCCGAGCGTGCGGTAGTGCTCGACGGCGGGCGGCGCGGCGAAGAACGGCCCGACCAGGGCGCGCCACCGCTGGAAGCGCTCGGAGCTGCGGAAGCCGACCGTGTGCGCCTCCACGGACGTCCAGCCGACCAGCAGCAGATAGCGGTCCGGACGCTCCTCGCAGCGCAGCAGCTCGGTCCAGCGGAACCCGTCCGCCTCGGCGAGCACCTCGCGGGCCTTGTCGAAGACGGCCTCGAAAACCCGCTCACGACCGGCTTCCACGGTCAGTTCGGCATGCTCGACGATCACACTCGCTCCTCAGGTCCGACGGTGCTCCGAGCCTGCTCGGAGGGTCGTTGCAGGGTCAACGGATCGAGGCATCGGCAAGGGGGACGTCATCCATCCCGTACGACGATGGGCCGCTGATCACACGGCCTCCGGCCCCCTGATGGCAGGCATCGCGGATCGCCATTTCCGCCCCGCCCCCGCGCTGCCTAGCGTCGACGGCAAGCCACCCGCCGTACGAGGAGACAGCCTGTGCCCGACCGAATTCCCTCCCACACCGGGCCGTTCGCCCTCGGCACCTTCGGGGACGGCTCCCAGGTCTTCCCGGGCCTGGTCGTCGGGCCCCGGGTACGTGACCTGTCCGACCTGGCCCCGTCCGTGCGCGCGGTCATCGAGGACTGGGACGCCCTCTTCCCGCGCCTGGTCGACCTGGCACAGGAGGCTGCTGACTCCTGGCACGCCCTCGCCGACCTGCGCGTCCTCGCCCCCATCGAGCCCGGCCAGGTCCTGCAGAGCGGCGCCAACTACCGCAAGCACGTGGTGGACCTGGTCGCCGCCGAGAAGGAGAGCGTGCACGGCGCCACGCCCGAGGAGGCCCGCGCGGACGCCGAGCGGATGATGGACGAGCGGATCCGCAGCGGAGTCCCGTACGTCTTCCTCGGCTCGCCCCGCGCGATCTGCGGCCCGTACGACGACATCGTGCTGCCCACGCTCGGCGAGCAGCACGACTGGGAACTCGAACTCGCCCTCGTCATCGGCCGGACGGGCAAGCACATCCCCGCCGAGGACGCGATGTCGTACGTCGCCGCCTACACCATCTGCAACGACCTCACCACCCGCGACCGGCTCTACCGGCCCGACCTCAAGGCGATCGGCACCGACTGGTTCACCGCCAAGAACGCCGACACCTTCCTGCCGACCGGGCCCTTCCTCGTCCCGGCCGCCTTCGTCGGCAACCCCACCGACGACGCGGACGTCCGGATCACCCTGCGCCACAACGGAACCGTGCGCCAGGACGAGTCCACCAAGGACATGATCTTCGACATTCCCCGGCTCATCGCCTACGTCACCACGACCACCACCCTGCGCCCCGGCGACCTGCTGCTCACCGGTTCCCCGGCGGGCAACGGCGCGCACTGGGGCGTCTTCCTCAAGCCCGGAGACGTCATGGAGGCGGAGATCACGGGCCTCGGCCACCAGCGCAACACCGTCAGGAGCGGACAGTGACCAGCACCTTCCAGCCCATCACCCATCTCCGCCATGTCGACCTGGCCGTACCGGACTTCGCCCGGCAGCGCGCCTTCTACGGCACCACCTGGGGTCTGACCGAGGTCGCAGGCGACAGCGGGATCGCCTTCTTCGCCGCCGAGGGCAGCCCCGAGCAGTACATCGTCCGCATCCGCGAGGACGAGCGGAAGCGGATGGACCTGGTCGCCTTCGGCGCGGTCTCGCCGGCCGCGGTGGACGAGCTGCATCCGCGCCTCGGGCGGGCCGGGGTCCGACTCATCGGCGAGCCGGGGGCTTTGGACACTCCGGGCGGCGGCTACGGCTTCCGCTTCTTCGACCCGGACGGCCGGGTCGTGGAGGTGTCGGCCGATGTCGAGACGCGCGCACACCGCAGGATCGAGGAGCGCGAGGCGATCCCGGTGCGCCTCTCGCACTGCGTGGTCAACTCGCAGGACCCGGAGGGGCTGCGGGACTTCTACGTCCGGCACCTCGGCTTCCGGCTCACCGACACCCTGTACTCGGCGCACATGGGCGACCTCATGTACTTCCTGCGGTGCAGCCCGCTCCACCACTCCTTCGCCATCGCGCGCGGACCCCATGTCTCCCTGCACCACGCCTCGTTCGAGATGCGCGGAGTGGAGGAGTACATGCGTGGTACGGGGCGGGCGCTGCGCGCCGGGACGCGGCTCACCTGGGGTCCGGGCCGCCATCTCGCGGGCGACAACACCTTCTCCTACTTCCACGACCCGCACGGCAACACGGTCGAGTACACGACCGAACTCGCCGTCCTGGAGGAGGACCTGTGGCACCCGGGCCGCCACGACGTGGACGACCCGATCACCCAGGACCAGTGGGGCACCGCCGACCCGATGAGCGAGTCGGTCGCCAAGGAGCAGTTCAACGATCCCGACGTGCTGTTCGACGCACCCCCCGTGTAACCGCCGACCGCCGTCAACAACCCGCAGAAAGGCCGCAGTTGTGGCAACGATCCTGAAGCACGCCGTACCGGGGGCGGAGGTCACCGCCTCCCTCGACCAGGTGCGCGAGACCGTGGCGGGCGTCATCGCGGACGTCCGCGAGCGCGGCGACGCGGCCGTGCGCGCGTACTCCGAGAAGTTCGACCGGTGGAGCCCCGACGCCTTCCGGCTCTCCGCCGAGGAGATCGAGAAGATCGTCGCCTCGGTCCCGCGGCAGGTCATCGACGACATCCGCTTCGTCCAGGACCAGGTGCGCTCCTTCGCCCGCCACCAGCTCGAGTCGATGGGCGAGTTCGAGGTGGAGACCCTGCCGGGCGTCAGGCTCGGGCAGAAGCACATCCCGGTGCGGGCGGCGGGCGCGTACATCCCCGGTGGCCGCTACCCGCTCACCGCGTCCGCGCACATGACCATCGTCACGGCGAAGGTCGCGGGCGTGCCGCGGGTCGTCGCCTGTACGCCCCCGATCCACGGCGAGATCCCCGCGGCCACCGTCGCCGCCGCGCATCTCGCGGGCGCGGACGAGATCTGGCTGCTGGGCGGGGTGCAGGCCGTCGCCGCGATGGCCGTCGGCACGGACACCATGGAGCCGGTGAACCTGATCGCCGGGCCGGGCAACGCCTATGTCGCCGAGGCCAAGCGGCAGCTGTTCGGCGAGATCGGCATCGACCTCTTCGCGGGTCCGACGGAGATCCTGGTCCTCGCCGACAGCGCCGCCGACCCCTTCGTGTGCGCCGTCGACCTGCTCTCCCAGGCCGAGCACGGACCCGACTCCCCGGCCGTCCTGATCACCACCTCCCGCGAGATCGCCGAGAAGACCGTCGCCGAGGTCGAGCGACTCCTCCCCGGCATGCCCACGCGCGACTTCGCCGGACCCGCCTGGCGCGACCACGGGCAGGTGCACGTCGTGGACTCCCTCGACGAGCTGTACGCGCTCGCCGACGCGTTCGCCTTCGAGCACGTCGAGGTCCTGACCGCCGAGCCGCGCGAGGCCCTGCGCAGGATGACGCAGTACGGCGCGCTCTTCCTGGGCGAGGGCACCTGTGTGTCCTTCGGCGACAAGGTCATCGGCACGAACCATGTGCTGCCGACCCGGGGCGCGGCCCGCTACACCGGCGGCCTGTGGGTGGGGAAGTACCTCAAGACGGTCACCTACCAGGAGGTCACGGACTCCGGTTCGGGGGCCCTGCTCGGCCGGCTGTGCGGGCGCGCCTCCCGCGTCGAGCTGTTCGAGGGGCACGCCCGCTCCGGTGACGTACGGGCGGCGAAGGCCGCGGGCGACGAACTGCCGTGGAACACGGCATGACCCTCCACGGGCGTACGGCGCTGATCACGGGCGGCGGCGGACCGCTGGGGCGGGCCTTCGCGCTCGCCCTGGCGAAAGCCGGGGCCCGGGTGATCCTCGTCGGCCGCGGCGAGCGGGCTCTCGCGGACGCCGCGGCGCGGGTGGCCAAGGAGGACGGAGGGGCCCGTACGGCGGTGTGTGACGTCTCCGACCCGGAGTCGGTGCGCGCCCTGGCCCTCGAACTCGCCGACGAGGAGGTGTCGTTGCTCGTCAACAACGCCGGAGTCGCGGGACCGGTACGCCCGCTCACCGACATCGAGCCCGAGGAGTGGGACGAGGTGTTCGCCGCCAACGTCCGCGGGGTGTACCTGATGTGCCGGGCCTTCCTACCGCCCATGATCGCGGCCGGCGCCGGTGACATCGTCAACATCGCCTCCGTGAGCGGGAAGCGGCCGCTGCTGAACCGCACCCCGTACACCGCCTCCAAGATGGCGCTCCTCGGTCTGACCCGGACGCTGGCGGGCGAGGTCGGGCCGCACGGTGTCGCGGTCAACTCCCTTTCCCCCGGGCCGGTTCGGGGCCCGCGCATGGACCGCAACTTCCGGCTGACGGCCGAGCTGACCGGGACGAGCGTCGAGGCCGCCGAGCGGGACTTCGCCTCGCGCGCCGCGCTGGGCCGGCTCGTGGAGGAGGACGAGGTCGCCCGGGCGCTGGTGGCGATGCTCGCGATGCCGGGGCTGTGCGGGGCGGACATCGACCTGTCGGCGGGGATGGTCGCACCGGCGTAGTCCAGGGCGCGGCGAGCGCGGTGAGCACGGTGCGGCGGACGGCTCCAGGTCGTCCGCCGCACCGTCGTGCGTTCCCCTCCGACCCGCCTGTGAACACGCTGTGTGACGGCCATGAAGTGGGCCGCACGATCCGAGACATCGCCCTCCGGTATGTGTCCACAAGGTGGCTACTCCCTTGTGCACAGGGCTGATTGACTTTCTCATGCGCACCTTTGGTGCCTCCGCCCGAGCCGTCGCCCCCATGAATCCGACGGTCGGCCGGTCACGCTGCGCAACCGCGCACTGGATCTCTGGGAAGGCATGCAATGACGCTGATCACCCGACGTTCGTTCCTGATCGCCGGTACGGCCACGGCCGGAGCCCTGCTCGTTCCGGCAGCCCCGGCCCTGGCCGCGGGACCCACCGCGAAGACGACCAAGGCGGACAAGATCTCCGTGGGGGCCGGCGAGACGTACCATCTCTCGGCGACCACGAGCGTGAGCGAACTGTCCATAGCCGAAGGCGGAAAGGTCACCGCGCCCGACGGGTACAGCGTCACCCTCACCGTCGACGGGGTCGAGACCGGGCAGCTCCTCACCGAGACGGGTGGAACCGAGACGCTGATCTCCGCCGGCACCTACCAGGGCGACATCGTGCTCACCGTGGCGGAGGCCAACGCGATCACCTATCAGACCGTCACCTTCCCCTTCCGGCAGGCCCTTTACGTGGGCGCCGACGGCGTGGACCGCGCCAGGTCCGTCCTGTCCGGCGTCGTGGGCGGCACGCTCACCGACACCCTCGCCCGCAACGTCGCGATCACCTCCACCGGCGAGTGCTTCGACGGTGTCTTCGTGAAGAACGGCACCTACACGCTCAAGAGCCCCGCCATCTCCCTCACGGGCAACGGGCGTTGCGACTTCGCGGGATACGGCGCCGCGGTCGTCGGCACCGGTTCGTCCACGACACTCGTCGTGGACGGCGCCAGGATCACCAACAAGGGCGTGGTGCGCACGACGGTCGTCGCGGACGACGGCGCCAACGTCATCGTGAAGAACTCCCGCCTGCGGGCCCGCAACGGCACGCTCCCCGCCGACTACCAGGCGACCGTGGAGACCCCGTACATGGAGTCCGTGCCGTGGATGCTGGGCCTCGACGGCAATGTCCGCGCCACCAACCTCATCGGCGCCGGCACCAAGGCGACGTACATCAACTCGACCGTGCAGTCGGAGACCTGGGGAGCCCTGTCGGTGGAGGGCGGCAGCGGGCTCCAGCTGACGGCGATCAACAGCAGCGTCGGCAACACGGGAACGTACGGCTACGGCACCTACGCCATCGGGGACGCCACCGTCCGCGTGCTCGGCTCGCAGTTCGACGTCGGCAGCTACGCCACCATCTGCGCGGGCCCGGCCGCCTCCATCCACTACGGCGACAGCACCCGCGAAGCCGTCGCGGCGCTCAACTCCTCGCTCGGCCTCGGCCTGACCAAGGCCGAACTCGCTGCCATCCCGGCTCGGATCACGGTCGTCAACTCGGGCCACTTCGGCTTCATGTTCTTCGGCACCGGCACCCTGAAGCTGGACGGCGGCACGGTCATCACCTCCGCGCAGACCACCTTCCTCAACAAGGGCCAGCAGACCTCGATCACGGTGGACGGTTCGGACGGCGCGCAGCTCAGCCCCGGCGACGGAATCATCCTGCAGATGATCGAGAGCGACGACCCGGGCCCGGTGAACGTCGACGGCAAGATGATGAACGTCGGCGTCTACACCGAACCCACGGGCGACCCCGCCAAGGACGCCTCCTTCGACCCGACCTCGGTCCATGCGGCCGACGGCGCCGCCACCTTCACCTCCATCGCGCTGGCGGGCGACTTCTACAACGGCATGCGCGCGGGCAAGAACATGGTCCTCACCTTCGAGGACTCGACCGTGCAGGGCGTCATCTCGGCCACGGAGGCCAAGCACCGCGTCGACACGATCGACTCCTCGAACTTCTACGAGCTGGGCCAGGTCACCAACACCGTCAAGCCCGCCGTCAACAACGGCGTGATCGTCCAGCTGAACAGCGGCTCGACCTGGACCGTGACCGGCACCTCGCACCTGACCAGGCTGACGCTCGCCGCCGACGCGGCGGTGCGGGCGGCGAGCGGCAAGTCCGTGACGATGACGGTCGACGGCACACAGACGGCCATCGAAGCAGGAGGCGCCTACTCCGGCGCGATCGTCCTCACGGTCGGCTGAGCCGCCGGGGGCGTCCGACGCCGGGGCCCGGCGGGCGACGACCGACGCATATCCTCTCCCGCATGGTTGATCACCGTACGGTTGATGTGGGAGGGGTCCGGCTCGTCTGTCAGGTGTGGGGGCAGGAGTCCGCCGCGCCGCTCGTCCTGTTGCACGCGCTCGGCGAGAACAGCACCGACTGGGCCGAGGTCATGCCCGCCCTCGCCCGCGGACGACGGGTGTACGCCCTCGATCTGCGCGGCCACGGGCGGAGCGACTGGCCGGGGGAGTACTCGCTCGAACTCATGCGTGCCGACGTGCTCCGGTTCCTGGACGTCGTGGGGCTCGGCACGGTGGACCTGATCGGACACTCCATGGGCGGGGTCGTGGCCTACCTGCTCGCTCAGGAGCGACCGGAGCGGGTGAGCCGGCTCGTCCTGGAGGACGTGCCGGTTCCGCGGCCCCGCGAGAAGACCACCCCGACCAGGCCGGACGGCGAGCTCACCTTCGATTGGGACATGGTGGTGGCCGTCAGAAGGCAGATCGACACGCCCGACCCGGCCTGGCTCGAGGGACTGAGCAGGATCACCGCCGACACACTGGTGCTGGCCGGCGGACCCGCCAGCCATGTGCCCCAGGACGGCATCGCCGAACTCGCCCGCCGCGTCCCCGGCGGGCGAGTCGTCACGATCCCCGTCGGACACCTCATCCACAGCGCGGCGCCTCAGCAGTTCACGGAGGCGGTGTGCGCGTTCCTGGACGAGGGCGGGGACGGCAACTAGCGGTCGGGGCCGAGGTCGAAGACCCCGTACGCGAAGCCCTCGGCGGTGATCGTGGAGCCGTTCACCGTGACCCCGTCGGCCTCCAGGGGCACCCCGGCGCGGGCACCGTCGTAGGCACAACTCGCCTTCTGCTCCCGTGGGTTGATGACCACGAGGTACCGTCCGCCGCGCAGGTACACGAACGGATGGCCGGCGTGCAGCACCTCCACCGAGCCCCGGGAGCCGAGCTGCGGGGTGTGGGTGCGCAGGGTGACGAGGCGGCGTACGAGGTGGAGGAGCGAGGTCTCGTCGGCGCGCTGGGCGGCGACGGTCGGGCGGGTGGGCGACGGGTCGACGGGGAGGTAGGGGCGGTCCGGCGCGGCGGTGGAGAAGCCGGCGTTCGGACCCTCGTCCCACTGCATCGGCGTGCGGGAGCCCGCGCGGTTGTAGCGGGGGCCGAGGACGCTGCCCTCCTGGTCGGGCAGGCCCGGGAGGTAGCGCATGCCGATCTCGTCGCCGTAGTAGATCGCCGGAAGTGTCGGCCAGGTGAGCTGGAACGCGAAGGCGGCGGGCAGTTGCTCGGGCGTGCGCGGGCCGCAGTTGAGGCGGGAGAAGTCGTGGTTGGCGGTGGGCAGGGAGATGAAACCGCTCGCGCCGAGCGTGGTGGACGCCTTCTCCCAGGCTTCGAGGAAGGGGCGCGGCGAACCCCGGCCGCTCCGGTCGAAGAAGCAGTCGAGCGGGTCCCAGCTCTCGTTGACCGTCCCCTCGCCGTTGCTCCACAGCGAGCGCAGGGCGAGGCCGTCGGTGGGGCCGCCGAACTGGAGGAAGAAGTCCGCGTGGAAGCCCGCGGGGACGGACACCTCCGGCTCACCCCACTCCGAGAGCAGCACCGCGTCCGGATGCGCGCCGTCCAGCCAGTGGCGCAACTCGGCCCAGACCTTTGCGGTTTCCGTCTTGTCCGGATCGTCCTTGACGAGCGAGGCGGCCATGTCGACACGGAAGCCGGACAGGCCGAGACCCAGCCAGTGGTCCATGATCGTGCGCAGCGCCGCCCGGTTGGCGCGCGGCCCCTCGGCGTCGACCGGCAGGCGCCAGGGCTCGGCCGGATTCGCCCGCGCGTAGCCGAAGTTGAGGGCGGGCTGGAAGGCGAAGAAGTTCGGCAGGTACGCGCCCGGGCGGGTGCCGGGGGAGGGGACGAAGCCGTCGGGACGGCCCTCGGCCGCCCAGATGTACCGGTCGTCGGTCGGATCGTGCGCGGCGGCGTTGAACCACGGGTGCTCGTCGGAGGTGTGCCCTGCCACGAGATCCAGCAGGACCCGGATGCCGCGTCGGCCGGCCTCGTCGACCAGCTTGGCCAGGTCGTCGAGGGAGCCGTAGCGCGGCGCGACGGCCAGGTAGTCGCTGACGTCGTACCCGGCGTCGCGGAACGGTGAGACGAAGCACGGGTTCAGCCACACGGTGTTCACGCCCAGCCACGCGAGGTGGTCGAGGCGCTCGGCGATCCCGTTGAAGTCGCCGATGCCGTCGCCGTTCGAGTCGGCGAAGGACTGCGGATAGATCTGGTAGAAGACGGCGTCGGCCAGCCAGGCGGGGGCGGGACGGAACGAAGTCATGAACGGGACCCTAGACCGGCGCCCGGGGCGCGCGCTGCCCCTAAGCTGAGGGCGATGTTCACCCCGCAAGGTCCCACCCTCCGCGAACTCGCCGCGCAGGCCCTGTCCTCCGTCGAGCACGGCTATGACCTGCTCGCACCCAAGTTCGACCACACGCCGTTCCGGACTCCGGACGCGATCCTCGACTCCGTGGCCCGTGCACTGGGCCCCATCGGCCCGTTCGACCACGGTCTCGACCTGTGCTGCGGCACGGGCGCGGGCATGGAGGTGCTGAGCGGACTGTGCCGGGGTCGGGTCACCGGGGTCGACATCAGCGCGGGGATGCTGGCCGTGGGGCGGGAGCGGACGGGTGCGGGGGGACCGAAGCGTACGGAAGCGGACGCGCCGGGGGTCGCGCTCCCCGGCGCCCGAACGCGCCCGCGGCCCGGCGCGCGAGCGGGGGCGAGCCCCGGATCGTACGAGGGCGTGGACCAGGGGATGTCGCCGCACCTCGCGTGGGTACGGGGTGACGCGCGTGCCCTGCCCTTCGGCCCCGTCTTCGACCTCGTCGTCAGCTTCGGCGCGTTCGGGCACTTCCTGCCGCGCGAGCTGCCGGGTCTGTTCGCCCAGGTCCACTCCGTCCTGCGACCGGGCGGGCGCTTCGCGTTCCCCGTCACGGCCCCGCCGCGCCCGAGTTCGCCCTGGTACTGGGCCCTGTTGGGCTTCGACACGGCGATGCGGGTGCGCAACGCCGTCTGGCGGCCACCGTTCGTCATGTACTACCGGGCGTTCCGGCTCGGCGACGTACAGCGGGAGCTGGCGCGGGCGGGGTTCGAGGTGGAGCTCCTGGCGCTGCCCGAGTTCGGGTGGCGGCGTGACGGCAGCCCGCGATGCCGGATGGTCGTGGCCACCCGAAGCGGCGGCGCCTCCGCCGCCGCTTCGGATGCCGCTTCCGGTTCCGGCTGACCCGTGCTGTCGCGGGAGGTCAGGCGAAGCGGCGGACGAACTCCAGCGCGGTGTCGGCGACCTCCTGCCAGCCGTGGTCGATGGTCAGCGCGTGTCCACGGCCCGGGATCTCGGTGATCTCGGTGACGCCCGGGTTGTGCTGCTGCTTCTTGTACGAGGCGTTCGCGATCGCCCACGGCACGGTGTGGTCCTTCTCGCCCGAGATGATCAGCAGCGGGCCGCGGTCGGGGTTCTCGGCGTCGACCTTGACCTCGGTCCACGGGTTGAAGTTCGCCGTGGCGGCCTGGAAGAGCGGGGCGCCCGGCGCGGGTACGGCGAACGTGTCGTACAGCTCCTTGGCCTCCTCCTCGCTCACCGCGTTGGCGAAGCCGTAGCGGAACTGGTCGAAGGTGAGCGGGACGGCCCGGTGCCGGTTGGCCGGGTTGCCCAGGACCGGCGCGGCGGAGCGCAGCGACGAGATCGGCAGCGGCAGCACACCCCGGAACGGTGCCGGGTCGATCGCCACCGAGACGGCGGACCGGCCCCGGCCGGCGAGGATCTGGGTGAGCAGTCCACCGAAGGAGTGGCCGATGACCGCCGGCTTCTTCTCCAGGCCGCCGATCAGTGTCTCCAGATGGTCGGCGACCTGCCCGACCGTCTTGCCGGCGAGGACCTCCGGGTGGGCGTTGGCCTCCTCGACCGTGTCGGGGTCGTCGGGCCAGGACAGGGAGACCGGCGCGTAGCCCGCCTGCTCGAAGTGCGCGGTCCACCGGTCCCAGCTGCTCGGCAGCAGCCACAGGCCGTGGACGAAGACGACCGGGACGCGGCCCGTGGCGTTGGCCCGCTCGATCTGCTGTGCGTCGTTGGTGGTCATGTCTCGAACCTAGTCGCGTACGGCGCTCCTGGGATCTGTCACGTGACTGCATCCCCGGATCGGTGTCACCCCGCCGCCGGCAGTGTGAACTCATAGACCAGGGCGTCCTGTTGTGCCTCCACCACCAGTTCGGTGATCTCCAGGGGCCGGTCGTACTGGTCGTGCACGCGCCGGGTGACCCGCACGGACTGCGGGAGCCGGGTGATCGCGTCCCGGTGGTGCAGGGTCAGCCCGGCCTTGCGCATCCAGTCGTACGCCCGCCGCAGCTGCGCCGACGCGGAGCCGTCCGCACGGTCGCGGTAGCGGGCGAGTTCCTCGACCTCGGTCACGGCGACGGCGGAGAACGAGGTGACGGCCGTACGCAGTCCGCTGCCGTCCGCCGCGGCCGACTCGTAGCGATGCACGAGGGTCGGCCGGGCCGGCGCGAGCCCCAGTGCCTCGGCGTGCTCGGGCGGGGGCGCCTCCCAGGTGACACTGGCGCGGTGGACGGCGCACGGCTCGGCGGTGTGCGCGCCGACGGGGAAGTCGAGCGAGGGGATGTGCTCGGCGGTGGTGCCGGGCAGGGTGGCGTGGCTGCCGCGCCGGTCGGTGGAGACGAGACCGTCGCGCCGCAGCCGCTGCAGCGCCTGCCGCACCGTCTCGCGGCTGACGCCGAAGCGCGTGGCCAACTCCCTTTCTCCCGGCAGTCGTTCACCGGGTGGAACCGTCCCGTCGCGCAGTTCGCCGAGCAGTTGTGCGGCGATCCGCGCGTAGCGGGGCTCCTGGTCGGACGGGTGGGTGCTGGTTGGACTGGTGGTGCGGGCCATGTCCGCGCCTCCTGAGAGGTGACCGTGGTGAGCGTGCTGATCGTGGTGACAAAACGTAGCCGTGCGGGCTCTGTGCGCCACCAGATCTAGCATTGGTCTAAACCACGAGGGAAGAGCGGTCGGACGGTTCGGCCGGTTTCAGCCCGCACCCGCCGGGCGTCGCGGGCGCGCTCAGAGCGCGCTGTACAGGGCGTCCACGAGCGCCATCTTCCTTGGGTCGTCGGCGATGTGCGGGCCCATCCGGTTCATGACGTACCCCAGGGAGAGGCCCGACTCAGGGTCGGCGAGACCGCAGGAGCCGCCGAAGCCGTCGTGTCCGAAAGCCCTCGGGTTGGGACCGTACGAGCCATTGGGTCCGCTCAGCCACAGCCCGAGGCCGGTTTCCGTCTCGTGCTCGAACCCTGCGCCGAGCACCAGGTCCCGGCAGCTGCCCTGCCCCTCGCGCACCCGCTCCGCGGCCTCCGGGGAGAGCACCTGCCGGGAGCCGTACGCCCCGCGCCCGGCGAAGATCCCGTACAGCGCGGCGACCGCGCGGGCCGTGCCGTGGCCGTTGGCCGCCGGTATCTCGGCCGCCCGCCACTGGGCCGTGTTGGCCTCGGTGGCGCCGACCAGCGGATTGGCGAGGGCGGCAACCGCCGCGGGCGCCAACTGGGCGAAGATCGCCGCCTGTTCACTGCTCGACGCGACCGGCGGATGCACCAGCTCGGCCGCCCGCTCGGCCTCCTTCTCCGGCAGCCCGATGGTGAAGTCGATCCCGAGCGGCCCGGTCACCTCCCGCTCCAGGAACGCGCCCGGCCGCAGCCCGGAGACCCGCCGCACCACCTCTCCCACCAGATGGCCGAAGGTGAGCGCGTGATACCCGGACCGGGTCCCCGGCTCCCACCACGGCTCCTGCGCCGCCAGCCGCTCCACGGTCAGCTCCCAGTCGCACAGCTGGGCCAGATCGTGCGGCTCGCGCAGCCCGGCCAGCCCCGCGCGGTGCGACAGCAGATGCCGTACGAGCACGGACTCCTTGCCCGCCGCCGCGAACTCCGGCCAGTACGCGGCCACCGGAGCGTCGAAGTCGAGCAGCCCGCGATCGGCCAGGATGTGCGCGCACAGCGAGGTCGGGCCCTTGGACGTCGACCAGACGTTGACCAGCGTCTCGCGCTCCCAGGGCCGGGTGCGCGCCGCGTCCGCCCAACCGCCCCACAGGTCGACCACCGTCTCGCCGTCGAGCGTGACGGTCACGGCCGCGCCGAGCTCGTCGCGATCCCGGAAGTTCTCCTCGAACGCGGTGCGCACCGCCGCGAAGCGGGCGTCGCAGTGGCCGTGAACACGCGGCGCGGGCTGGGACATGGGACCTCCGTCATCCATCGGGACTCCGACCCCGAACGTACCGACTGGTCGGACTGGAGGGAAGCGGTGTGACGGCATCCGACTTCCGTACGTGTCGTCGTTGCCCGTAGTCCTTCACCGCGGGATCTTCCGGATGTCACCCAACACCCCTACGCTGCACGTCGGTTGACCACCGAGACGCAGGAGGCAGGGGAGCATGTACAGACATGTGAGGGTGTTGACGCGTACCGGGATCGCGGTGGCGACGGCGGGAGCCCTCGCCCTGACCACGGCCCCTGGCGCCACCGCCGCGGACCTCTCGTACTCCGCCAGCACCTCGGTCGGGGTCCACAACTCCTACGACAAGGCCAAGTACACGTACTTCGCCGACGCGCTGGACTCCGGCGCCGGAATGCTCGAACTCGACGTGTGGACCAATGTGTTCGGCGCCTCCTGGCGCGTCTCGCACAGCAACCCGATCGGCAACGACAACAACTGCGAGAACGCGGCGAACGCCTCCGAACTGCGCACCAAGTCCCGCAACCGCGACCTCGCCGGCTGCCTGTCCGACATCAAGGCCTGGCACGACGCGCACCCGGGCCACCGGCCGATCCAGCTGAAGATCGAGATGAAGGACGGCTTCCAGGCCAACAACGGCCGCGGCCCCGCCCAGCTGGACGCCCTGCTCACCGCGAAGCTCGGCGACGCCCTGCTGCGCCCCGCCGACATCGTCGGCTCCCACGCCGACCTCGACTCGGCCGTACGCGCCGACGGCTGGCCCGCCCGCTCGGCCCTCGCGGGCAAGTTCATGGTCGAGCTGATCCCCGGAACCGTCGAGGAGGGCAACCCCCTCGACTCGCTCTGGACCGACCGCGAGTACGCCACCTACCTCCGCGACCTCGCCGCGGCCGGGCGGCTGCGCGAGGCGGCCGCCTTCCCCGCCGTGCACAACGCGGCCACGGGCGACCCGCGCACCCGCTACACGGACCCGACCATCCGCCCCTGGTTCGTGATCTTCGACGGCGACGCCGCCACCTACGCGAACGGCACCATCGACACCGCCTGGTACGACGACCGGCACTACCTCGTCGTCATGACCGACGGCCAGAACGTGCCCCCGGCCATCGACGCCACCAACCCCACCCAGGCCCAGGCCCTGGACCGCGTCGCCCTCCTCGCCCGGCAGCACGCCAGCGTGGTCTCGGCGGACTGGTACCCCCTGCCCGCGGTCCTGTCGACGGTCGTACCACGCGGCACGGCGGGCTGAGCACCGGCCGTCACCTCTCCAAGGCCGCGTCAGAGGTGCGCGGGCAGCCAGGCCAGCTTGGCCGCCTCCTGGTAGGAGCCTCCGCCCTCGTGGTCGTTGAAGTCGTAGACCTCGATCTTCTTGTCCTCGTGGTCCCAGGCGTTGAAGGCCGCGAAGATCGTGGAGGGCGGGCAGGTCTGGTCCTCCAGCGCGACCGAGAAGAGGGCCGGCGCCCGCCCGCGCGCCGCGAAGTGCACCCCGTCGAAGTAGGACAGCGTGCGCAGGACGTCCTCGGTGCGGCCGCGGTGGGTCTTGAGATAGTTGCCGATCTCCCGGTACGGGTGCCGGTCCGTCAGCGTCGTCGCACGCGGGAAGTCGCACAGGAACGGAACGTCGGGCGCGATCGCGGCCAGGTCGGGGACCAGACCGCCCACCGCGATCGTGATCCCGCCGCCCTGACTCCCGCCGACGGCCGCCACGCGCTCCGCGTCGACCAGCGGATGCGAGCGGGCCGCCTCCACCGCGCGCACACCGTCGGTGAACACCCGGCGGTAGTAGTAGTTCTCGGGGGCGTCGATACCACGGGTCATGTAACCGGGGTACGCGGGCGCGCTGCCCACCGGGTCCGGGGTCTCGCCGCCGCCCCACGCGCTGCCCTGACCACGGGTGTCCATCACGAAGTGCGCGAAGCCCGCAGAGGCCCACAGCAGATGCGTGTGCGAGAGGCCGCGACCGCCGCCGTAGCCGACGAACTCGACCACCGTGGGCAGGGCGGAGTTCGCCCAGGCGGGCAGCGTGAGCCAGCCTTTGACCGGGTGCCCGCCGAACCCGGCGAACGTCACGTCGTACACCTTGACCGTCTTGAGCGGCGTCTCGACGGCTTCGAAGCGGGCGTCGAGGTCGTGCTCCCGCGTCTCTTGGAGGGTCTTGGCCCAGAAGGTGTCGAAGTCCTCGGGCTCGGCGGACGCGCTGCGGTATTCGCGAAGTTCGTCGAGGGGGAGGTCGAACAGGGCCATGAAGGACCACCTTTTGACGTCACGGGTGCGGATGATCACACCGTACGTGTGACGCCGGAGGGCCGCCAGACCTCCGTTCGGTCAGCCACCGGGGCCGAGGGCCAGGGCCACGGACCAACCGCAGTCACGTCGCCCGGCCCGGTCGTCCTCACTCTTGCGCGACCAGCGGTTGGCGTTCACGGCGACCTCCTTCGCACCGGCCCCGACGCGGCGTCGGGCGGGCGAGCGCCACGCTAGGAAGCGCCTTCCCGCCGTGCCACGTCACGCGTGCACAGTCGGGCCGCCGGGCGCGCCGCCGGGGCGGACGGGAGCCGTTCCGGTGCACAAGACGGCGGGCGCGCCACCTCACCGGTGCACAGTCCGGCGCCGGCTGAGGGGCGGGCTCAAGTGGCCGGCAGGGAGGGGCGGCCGGTCCCGGCGTGCAGCGCGAACGCCAACGGGCGTACGCCGCTGAGCGCCTGCTCGTGCTCGTTCCCGATGTCGTCGAGCGCCTCCGTCTCGTCCGGGCCCGCCGGCAGGTGGCGCTGGATCAGCGGCGCGGCGGCCCGCAGGTGACTGCGGACCGTCACCGGCGCCATGTCAAGGGCGGCGGCCGTCCGCCCGGTGTGGATGTCGTTCTCCAACCAGACCCGGAGCGTGCGCAGCAGATCGCGGCGGTCGGCCCGCAGCGGCTCGAGGAACGAGTCGGCCCAGGCGCGGACCTCCGGAGCGGACACCATCGCGGTGAAGTCCGCCGCCGGGTCGGCCGAGTGCGCGTCATGACCGTACTTCACGACGACCTGGAGCGCCGTCGAGACCACCACCCGGTTCAGGACCTGTCCGCGGTCGAGGCCGAGCAGACCGAAGCCCTTGCTGATGCGGTGCGTCACCGTGTTGCGGTGGATGCCGAGCAGTCGGCCGACGGCCGTGTGCGGGAACTCGAGCCCCAACTCCAGGGTCCGTACGAGCTGTTCGCGCTGCCCGGCCGGCAGGGTGAGTACCGGGCGCAGCAGTGTGCCCGCCCACCGTCGGGCCGTGGCCGGCGGCAGGACGTCCATCAGGTCGGCACGCTGTTCGGCGAGCGCGACCCGGCCGGCCGTCCGGCGCGCCGTCACGAGGGTGCCGGCCGCCTGCGTGTACGCGTCCGCCACACTGCTCAGCGCGTACACCCGGCTGCCGCCCATGCAGTGCCCGGGCAGTGCGGCGACGACCGCCTCCAGCGTGTGCCACACACCGCCCGGAGCGTCCTCGTCCGTCTGGAGCGGATCGACCACGATCAGGTGATTGAACACCGGGCACCGCGCCAGCAGCGCGCGTCCGGCGAGCGCGTCCTCCGCCCGCCGGAGCGCCACCTCACGGTCCTCCCGCGCGCAGTCGATCACATGGACACGCACCGACTCGGTCGCCAGCAGCCCCGGTGCGAGGCCGGCCAGCACGCGCTGGGCCGCCACCTCCTCACCCACCATCAGCAGTTGCAGGACGCTCAGCTGCACCTCGCGCCGGGTCTCCGCCAGTTGGTCCCGCAACCGAGTCCGGTCGATGAGACCCATCGCCTTCGCCGCGTGCCCCAGCAACTCGGTGCGCACGTCGTCGAGCGGACGGCGGGGGGTCACCGACAGCACCGCGCCGGAACCGGCGGCGCTCAGCGGGAGCGACTCCGTCCGCGTCCTGGGGAAGGGGGTGGGAGGGGGCTGCCGAGTGAGGACGTCGGGCGCCGCGGCCAGTACACCGCGCAGGGGATCACTGACCATCACTTCGGCGTCCACCGCGGCCGCCAGCCAGTCGGCGATCCGCTGCATCGCGTCCGTGTCCGCATCCGTGGCCGTGCGCGCGTCGGCGAGCCGGTCCGGAAGCCGGTTCAGCAGCGCGGTGAGCTGATCGGCGTGCCATTCGGCCTGCTGGTAGCGGTACTCGCGCAGCCGCGGGATCAGTTCGTGCCAGTCGCGCAGCTCCTTCGTCGTGGTCAGCAGCGGTACGCCGAGGCGGACGGCCGAGCTGCGGATCACCACCGGAACGGACTGCGCGCCGTGCTGCCCGACCACCACGGCGAGTCCGGCGGCCCGCTGCCGCGACAGCTCACGCAGCAACGGCTCGACCCCCTCGTGCACGGACGTGCGCCCGGAAGCCCAGAAGTCACCGATCACCACCAGCGCGTCCCTCACGTCACCCAGCGCGCCGCCCGCGGTCGCGGCCAGGGACAGGGCGCGTATGGAATCGACCGCGCGGTCGGCCATCGGGCCCCCGTTGACGAACCGAAGACAGAAGTCGGGCTCCTCGCACAGGTTGATCAGCGTGGGCATGGCGTCCTTCCCGTGTCGATGGCGCACCGGCCGCTGCCGACACCGTAGGCGCGTCCGCCGCCGGACCGCAGTACGGGGTGCGCGAAAAAGACGCGGGAGGGGTGGCACCCCGCGCCGTCAAGACGGGTGGTTCCCCCGTCATCAAGCCGTGTGCCGTCGCCACTTGGGCCCCGTTCGCGCCCACTCTCGCTCCCATTCGGCCAGACGACGACGCGCGGCGATCCGCCGTACGGCGAAGTGCCAGGCGAGTACGACGGCCACGACCCCCGCGGCGGTCGACACGCCCGTCGTCAGCGCGTGTTGCCAGACCGCGCCGGTGCTCACCGGCGGACCGACGTTCCGGCCGCGCGCATCGAGCCAGACGGCGACGCGGTCGCCGGGCTGCCCGCCCGCGGGGACCAGGGCCTCACCGGTCCGGGGCCCCTTGCCCGGCTCGGTCCAGCGCACCTTCACCCGGAACGTGGACAGCCTGGCACCCTGCGGCGAGGGCACCGCCGCGGGCGCGGTCTCGACGAGTACGGCGCTCACTCGCTGCCGCTCGGCCCGCTGCGTCGCCGCCCGTGCCTGTGCGCTCTCGTACCGCCACCACCCCACAGCGGCTCCGGCCAGCGGCGCACCGACGAACAACAGCACGGCGACGGCCAGTACCGTCCACGCCTCGACGACGTCCGAGCGGCGGCGCAGCGGATTGCGGCGCCAGCGCCAACCGCGTACCCGGGTACGCATCTTCACCTCCTCGTCTCCAAGGTCCCGCCCGCGGAGGGCCGAACGGACCCCGCACCGGGACGATGCGGCCCACCCGGCGTGACTGATCCGCGCCTCCTGTGGAACCCGCGCACCACTCCGCGCAGCGAACAGGAGCCACCATGACCTGTGCCCATCCAGCAGCACTCGACGCGCACTGGCGCGTAACCGACCCCCGCACGAAGGGCAGTTGCCCGAGGTCGCACCCCCTGGGAAGGCGGGAGCCATGAGCACCGACACGCGGACGATCACCGTGGGCATCGACGGCTCGCGATCCAGCCTGGACGCGGCCGACTGGGCCGCCCGCGAGGCGCAGCGCCGCCGGCTCCCCCTGCGGCTGCTGCACGCGGGGACCGAACCGGCCGCTTCCGGCGGCGTCTTCGACATCGACGACATAGACGACATCGACGTTCCCGCCGGGCGCACCCGCGCCGCGCTCGACCGGGCCGCCATCGAACTCTCCTACGCCCACCCGGCCTTGGACATCATCGCCCGCCGCACCGCGACACCGGCGGTCCCGGCGCTGCTCGCCGCGGCCGTCGAGGCGGAGACGCTGGTCCTCGGCACGCGCGGCCGTACGGGGAGCGCGGGGTTCCCGGTCGGCTCGGTCGCCCTCGGCGTCGCGGCCCGCGCCGACCGCCCGGTCGTCCTGGTGCGTGCGGGCGAACTCCCCGAGGACGAACGTGCGCCCGTCGTCGACGGCTCACCGCCGAGTACGGCGCCCTACCTGCCGGTCGTCCTCGGACTCGATCCGGACGCCTCGGCCGACGATCTGATCGGCTACGCCTTCGACACGGCCGCCGTGCGCTCGGCGCCGCTGCACGTGGTGCACCCGTGGACCCTGCCCACCAGCACACTGCGGCCGTGGCGCCACAGGTTCCCGGGGACCACGGTCCGCGAGCACCGCGTCGACGGCGATCCCGGTCCCCGTCTGCTGGAGGCGTCCACGCGGGCAGGTCTGCTGGTCGTCGGGCGCCGCACGGGACGGGGCCCGGGCCGCGCCGCGCGGTCGCTGATCCGGCACGCCGGTTGCCCGGTGGCGGTCGTTCCGCACGACTGACCGGGTTCGACGGGTGAGGACGTCTCGGCCGACCGGGTTCGACGGACGAGGACGTCTCAGCCGAAGCGTTCGATACGAATGCGGTCCACCGGCTGCCCGGCCTCCACCAGCAGCCGCGAGGCGTGCTCCGCGAACCCGTTGGAGCCGCACACATAGGCCTCCCACCCACCGGGCGGCCGCTCGGCCAGCAGCGGCGCCAGATGCGCCGCCGCGAGCCGTCCCACGGCCATCCCCTCGGGGGCGGTGCGCGTGAAGACGGGCGTGGTCTCGGCGCCGTACTCCCGCGCGTAGATGAGCTCTTCGGGGCCGCGCGCGGAGACGAGCAGCCGCAGCGGCACGTCCAGCGCGCGGGCCCGGTGGTGGCGCAGCATCGACATCAGCGGTACGACACCGGAGCCCGCGCCGACCAGCAGCGCGGGCCGGTCGCCGGGCCAGGCGAAGAACCCGCTGAGCGGGCCGCGCACCTCGACCGAGTCACCGGGCTTCGCCACCGTGTGGAACCAGCCGGAGACCTCGCCGCCCTCGACGTGGTCGAGGGTGAGTTCGATGTGCCCGGTGTCGTCGGGCGGCGACGCGAGGGAGTAGTGACGCTGCGCCACGTACCCGTCCTCGGCGGTCAGCCGCAGCATCAGATGCTGTCCGGGCAGATGCCCCGTCCACTCCGGCACCGCGAACCGGAAGGTGGCGGCGCCCGGCGTCTCCCGGCGGATCTCGGTGAGCGTGGCGGTCTGCCAGGTGGCGGCGGCCCGGTTGCTCACCGCGATCCGCCCGGGCACGGCGAACCGGGTGGGCGGTACGAACGTGTCGGTCATCGTCTCAGTCACCGGAGTAGCGCTGTTCTTCCCAGGGGTTGCCGCGTGCGTGGTAGCCGTTCTGCTCCCAGAAGCCCGGCTCGTCGTGGTCGAGGAGCCTGAGGCCCGCGATCCACTTGGCGCTCTTCCAGAAGTACAGGTGCGGCACGATCAGCCGCGCCGGGCCGCCGTGTTCGGCGGGCAGCGGCTTCCCCTCGTACTCCCAGGCGATCCAGGCACGACCGCCGGTGAGGTCGGCGAGCGGGAGGTTCGTGGTGTACCCGGTGTGCGAGTACGCGACCACGTGGGTGGCGGACGCGTCCGGGCGCACGGTGTCCAGGAACGCGTCCAGGGAGACACCCCCGAAGCGCACCCCGAACTTCGACCAACTCGTCACACAGTGGATGTCGCCCTCGTACGCCGAAGCGGGCAGCGCGTGCGCCTGCTCCCAGTTCCAGGTACGCGGCTCGGCCACCAGCCCGTCGACCCGGAAGGTCCAGTCGTCGGGTGCCAGGTCGGGGGTGACCTCGGCGGACAGGACGGGCCAGTCGTCGCCCGCGTCGTACTGGCCGGGCGGCAGTCCGGCGTTGTCGACGCGGGGGCGCCCGGTGAAGGCTCGGGTGACGTTCATGGCGGTGGTGCCTCCAGGCCGTCGGGTGGGGCGGCCCGCGGATCGAGCGTGATCGGTGCTTACGCATTCAACCGTACGTGGCCGCGGGCCGTGCTCCGCGCCCGGGCGGGATCCCGATCATTGCGGCCGTATGAACTCTCCCGGGCCCCGGGAATAGCCGCGCCGTGATCTTCCTTGCCGATAGTGCCGCCCGCGGCGCGGCGGAGGAGAGTGAGGAAGCACATGCCCAAGGCGTACGTCTTCACCCGGTACGGCGGACCGGAGACCGAGGCCCTGGTGGAGCAGGACCGGCCGAGCCCGGGCCCCGGCCAGGTACTCGTGGCGGTCCGCGCGGCGGGCGTGAACCCCGTCGACTGGAAACAGCGGACGGGATACGCCCGTCCCGGCGCCGGGGCACGCGAGCTCCCCGCCGTCCTCGGCAACGAGGTCGCGGGCGTCGTCGAGCAGCTCGGTCCCGACGTGACCGGGTTCACCGTGGGGGACGAGGTCTTCGGCAACCCGGTGGCCGGCGGATACGCCGAATACGCGCTGCTGCCGACCGCGGTCACCGCACACAAGCCCGCCGGCCTCTCCTTCACGGACGCGGCGGCCCTGCCCATCGCCGCGGCGACCGCGTACGACGGGATCCACCAGCTCGGCCTGCCCTCCGGCGCGACCGTGCTGATCACCGGTGCGGGCGGTGGCGTCGGTGTCGCGGCCACGCAGATCGCGCGCGCCCTCGGACTCACCGTGGTCGGCGTCGCGAGCGAGGGCAAGAAGGACTTCGTCGAGGAGCTCGGGGCCGTGCACGTTCCGTCGGGGCCGGATCTGGCCGAGCGGGTGCGGGCCGCAGCGCCGGACGGGGTGGACGCCGTCTTCGACCTGGTCGGGGGCGAGGTGCTGGAGGCCGCGGCGACCTTGCTGGACGACCGTACGAAGCTGATCACCGGCGCCGACCGGGAGACGGCCGCCCGGCTCGGGGGAGGACCCGTCGAACGCGCCCGCACCGCCGCCGTCCTCGACGAGGTGGCGGCCCTGGTGGTCGACGGCCGGCTGAGGCCCTTCGTGACGGTGACCTTTCCGCTCGACCGGGCAGCCGAGGCGCTGCGCACGGTCGAGGACGGCCACGCCCGCGGCAAGATCGTGATCGAGGTCGCCCGATGAGCGACCGTCGCATCACGAGCCCCCGTCCGCCGGCCGGCGCCACGCACCCGCTGGACAACCCGGCCCTCGCCTCGCTGACCGGCCCGCACGCCCACTTCGCCGAACGCCGGGGACACGTCCTGCGCTATCCCGTCGACGTGTCGCCGTGGCTGGCCCTGCCCGACGACCCGACCGACGACGACTGGGCGGACCTCGCCGCCCTCGTCGGCCCCGGCGGCGAAGCCCCGCTGGCCGGCTTCAACGGGCCGACCCCGGAAGGCTGGGAGGTGACCTTCAGCCTGGACGGCGTCCAACTCGTCGACGACGGACTCGCCGCGGCGCCGGACGCCGAAGCGGTGCGGCTCGGCCCCGCCGACGTACCCGAGATGCTGGACCTGGTGGAGCGCACCAGGCCCGGCCCCTTTCTGCCACGCACCGTCGAGCTCGGCACCTATCTCGGCATCCGGCGCGGCGGCGCGCTGATCGCCATGGCGGGGGAGCGGCTGCACCCGCCGGGCTGGACCGAGATCAGCGCGGTCTGCACCGACCCGGACTTCCGCGGCGAGGGGCTCGCCACCCGCCTGATCCTGGCTGTGGCGCACGGCATCCGCGAACGCGGCGAGACCCCCTTCCTGCACACCGCCGCGAGCAACACCAACGCCATCCGGCTCTACGAGTCCCTGGGCTTCAAGTTGCGTCGCGGCACGCGGTTCATGGCGGCACGGGTTCCGGAGCACCTGACGGACGGCCAGGCCGTGGGGGTCCGTTGACGGTTCCCGAAGGGCCTCCGGTGGCGAAGCCTCAGCTCCCGGAGGCCTGCGCGGCGGGCGGTGCCCCGGCCGCCGCCGTGTTGTACCGCACCAGGTAGCCGGCGAACCGCTCAAGGTCCGCCGCCGGCCAGTCCGCGAGCCGCTCACGGAACGCGATCCGGCGACTCTCGGTGACCTGGGCGAGGATGCGGGTGCCCGCCTCCGTCAGCTGGAGCACCTGCACCCGGTGGTCCTCGGGGTCGACTCGGCGTTCGATGAGCCCGGCCCGCTCCAGCGCCGACACCTGTCGGCTCACCGTGGACTTGTCCAGGGCGTAGTGCGCGGCGAGGTCGGTGGCACGACAGCCGCCGCTCTCCTCCAAATGGCCCAGCAGGGTGTACGAGACCAGCGACAGCTCCGGATGCATACGCCCCGCCGAGGCCCGGGCGCGGCGGGCGAAGGCCGTCATCTCGCGCTGGATGGTCTCGACGGACGCGTCGGCTGCATTCACGGGAGCTCCTTCCTCTCTAGTTGCATAGTACAACTTGGCGGTCCGCGACCGGCGCGGGGCGAGGGAGCACCTCCATCGCCGTCCGGCCCTTCCTGTAAGGTGACCGTCCTGGCTGCGGACCACCCCAGCCCGGGAGTTGCCGAGGAGGTGAGACCCATTACCGCTGTGTCAGGTCGGGTGCTCTCACCTCAGGACCCTGCGGATCGCCGCCTGTAGGTGACCGCGAGAGCGCCCTTCGGCTCACCGAAAGGCTTCTCGGCTCTCATGCCCCCTCTTTCCGATTCCGTTGTCGCCGCGCTCCGCTCCGCGGGCTGTGTCTTCGCCGAGGACGAGGCGGAGTTGATCCTCTCCACCGCCCGCACCCCGGACGAGGTCACCGCCATGGTGGACCGGCGCGTCTCGGGACTCCCCCTCGAACACGTCCTCGGCTGGGCCCGGTTCCACGGCCTGCGCATCGTCGTCGAGCCGGGCGTCTTCGTACCCCGCCGCCGCACGGAGTTCCTCGTCGACCAGGCCGTGGCTCGCGCGCGCGGCGCCGCCCTCGTCGTGGACCTGTGCTGCGGCTCCGGCGCGGTGGGTGCCGCACTGGCCGCCGCCCTCGGCGGGCCCGAACTGCACGCCGCGGACATCGATC
Organism: Streptomyces sp. GbtcB7; assembly: GCF_019091445.1. Lineage (NCBI taxonomy): Bacteria > Bacillati > Actinomycetota > Actinomycetes > Kitasatosporales > Streptomycetaceae > Streptomyces > Streptomyces sp. GbtcB7. Next base: position 14,181 of record NZ_JAGXJM010000006.1, on the reverse strand, counting down.
CGGCCGCCGTGCGCTGCGCGCGCCGCAACGTCGCACCCTTCGGCGGGCATGTCCACCAGGGCGACCTGTTCGAGGCCCTGCCCGACGCCCTGCGCGGCCGCGTCGACGTCCTCACCGCCAACGTGCCGTACGTTCCCACGCGCGAGGTCGGCCTGCTGCCGCCGGAAGCCCGCGACCACGAACCGCTCGTCGCCCTCGACGGCGGCGCGGACGGCCTCGACGTCCTGCGCCGCGTCACCGCCGAGGCGCCCCGCTGGCTGGCCCCGGGCGGCTGCCTCCTGGTCGAGACCAGCGAGCGTCAGGCTCCCGCGGCCGTCGAGGCCTTCGCCCGCGGCGGTCTGACCGCCACGCTGGCCGTCTCCGACGAGCTGTACGCGAACGTGGTGATCGGCACCAGGCCGCCGCGGGCGGTCTGACCTGCGAGGCGGGCTCGGCGAGCGCCCGGGCCCGCCCGTCGCCACGGAGCAGGTCTGCCCGTCGCCACGGAGCGGGCCTGCCTGTTGCCCCGGGGGGTGGGGTCGGCCGTCGCCACTGAGCGGGGTCGGCCCTCGTCGAGTGACCTCCGTCATTGTGCAACTAGTTGCATAAGGCGTTGTCCGTCGTCTACAACAGACACACGACACCGCGCACGGAGGGCCCGATGAGCCGTTACCCGCACCTGATGAACCCGCTCGACCTGGGCTTCACCACGCTGCCCAACCGCGTGCTCATGGGCTCCATGCACGTGGGCCTGGAGGAGGCCGAGCGCGGCTTCGAGCGCATGGCGGAGTTCTACGCCACCCGGGCCCGCGGCGGCGTCGGCCTCATCGTCACCGGCGGCATCGCGCCCAACGACGCGGGCCGGCCGTACGAGGGCGGCGCGAAGCTGACCACCGAGGCGGAGGCCGAGCAGCACACGGAGATCACCGCCGCGGTGCACCGCGAGGGCGGGAAGATCGCGATGCAGATCCTGCACTTCGGGCGCTACGCCTACCACCAGGACCTGGTCGCCCCGAGCGCCCTGCAGGCCCCGATCAGCCCCTTCCCGCCGCACGCGCTCACCGACGCCGAGGTCGAGCGGACCATCGACGACTACGCCCGTGCCGCCGAGCTCGCACAGCGGGCCGGATACGACGGCGTCGAGATCATGGGCTCCGAGGGCTATCTGATCAACGAGTTCATCGCCGCTCAGACCAACAAGCGCGAGGACCGCTGGGGCGGCTCCTACGAGAACCGCATGCGCTTCCCCGTCGAGATCGTGCGGCGCGTGCGCGAGGCCGTCGGCGAGAACTTCATCATCATCTACCGGCTCTCCATGCTGGACCTGGTGCCGGGCGGCTCCACCCTGGACGAGGTGATCACACTGGCCCGGGCCGTCGAGGCGGCCGGAGCGACGATCATCAACACCGGCATCGGCTGGCACGAGGCCCGTATCCCCACCATCGCGACCTCCGTGCCGCGCGGCGCCTACACCTGGGTGACCAAGAAGGTCATGGGCGCGGTCTCCATCCCCCTGGTGACCACCAACCGCATCAACACCCCCGAACTCGCCGAGCAGTTGCTCGCCGACGGCCACGCCGACATGGTGTCGCTGGCCCGACCGATGCTCGCCGACCCCGACTTCGTGGCCAAGGCGGCGGCCGGGCGGCCGGAGGCCATCAACACCTGCATCGGCTGCAACCAGGCCTGCCTCGACCACACCTTCAGCGGGAAGATCACCTCCTGCCTGGTCAACCCGCGCGCCTGCCACGAGACGGAACTCGTCCTCGCGCCGACCCGGCTGCGCAAGCGCGTCGCCGTGGTCGGCGCCGGGCCCGCCGGCCTGGCCTGCGCGGTCTCCGCTGCCGAACGCGGCCACGACGTCACCCTCTACGACGCCGCGAGCGAGATCGGCGGCCAGCTCAACGTGGCCCGCAAGGTCCCCGGCAAGCAGGAGTTCGACGAGACGATCCGCTACTTCCGCACCCAGCTCGAACTGCACGGCGTGGACGTCCGGTTGAACACCCGCGTCGCAGCCGAGGACGTCTCCGCCTACGACGAGGTCGTGGTCGCCACCGGCGTCAGCCCGCGCACCCCCGAGATCCCCGGCGTCGACCACCCCAGCGTCCTCGGCTACCTCGACGTCCTGCGCGACGGCGCCCCCGTCGGTGACCGGGTCGCGATCCTCGGCGCCGGCGGCATCGGCTTCGACGTCGCCGAGTACCTGACCGACGGCGGCGACAAGGCGAGCGAGGACCCGGCGACGTACTTCCGCCACTGGGGCGTCGACATGGACTACCAGGCACCCGGCGGCCTCGCCGCACCCGAGCGCCCCGCCCCGCCCCGCACGGTCCACCTCCTCCAGCGCAAGGCCTCCAAGGTCGGCGCCGGACTCGGCAAGACCACCGGCTGGATTCACCGCACCGAACTCAAGCACCGGGGCGTCACCATGGTCCCGGGCGTCCAGTACGACCGGATCGACGACGCCGGACTGCACGTCACCGTCGAGGGCCACAGTCAGGTCCTGGAGGTCGACACCGTCGTGCTGTGCACCGGCCAGGAGCCGCGCCGCGACCTGTACGAGGAACTGTCCGCGGCGGGACGCAGCGTGCACCTCATCGGCGGTGCCGACGTGGCCGCCGAGCTGGACGCCAAGCGCGCCATCAAGCAGGGCACGGAGATCGCGGCGGCGCTGTGACCGGCCGAGCCGCGGCCGGAGCGGTCGCGCCCGGGGCCTCGGTCCGGCGTCCCTAGGATGACCCCATGTCACTCCCGCACGCGATCCTCACCGCCCTGCTCGAGAAGCCGTCGTCAGGCCTCGAACTGACCCGGAGGTTCGACAAGTCGATCGGCTACTTCTGGTCGGCGACGCATCAGCAGATCTATCGCGAGCTGGGAAGACTGGAGTCCGAGGGCTACATCCGCGCCCTGCCGTCCGAACAGCCGGCCCGGGGACAGAAGAAGAGCTACGAGGTGCTGCCGGCGGGCCGCGACGAACTGGCCCGCTGGACCTCCGCGTCCCAGGACCCGAAGCCCATGCGGGACACGATGCTGTTGCGGCTGCGCGCCTCGGCCGTCGTCGGCACCGCGGGCATCGCGACGGACCTGCGCCGCCATCTCGACCTGCACCAAAGGCAGTTGGCCGAGTACGAGGAGATCCAGAAGCGCGACTTCCCGCCCGGCAAGGACGCTCCCCAGGACCGGCTGCGGCATCTGGTGCTGCGGGCCGGGATCGACCTGGAGACCTTCTGGACCCAGTGGCTGACGCAAGCGCTGGACGAGTTCGAGCACCTCGACGAGCAGTAGGGGCCGTCCTCTCGACCGGAGTCGGCCGTCCAACGGACCGGAGTCGGACGGACGGCCGCCGGTGCGACGGACCCCGTGATCAGAGCCGGTGGGGCTTGGCCCGGCGGCGCAGGTACCAGGCCGTTGCCACGACGCCCGACGCCACCAGCGCGCCGCCGCCCACCAGCGTGGCGGTCCTGTAGTCCTTGGTGGACCCGCCGAGACCGCCCAAAACGCCGCGCGATGGCGAGGAGGGCAAGGAGGGCAAGGAGGTCGAGGAGATCGTGGGAGTCTTGGTGACCCTGGGGACCGCGCTGGTCGAGACGATGACGGACTGCGTACCGGCCGTCGTCCCGTCCTGGCAGACCACGATGACGGTATAGGTGCCGGCGCCGACGTTGGACCAGACCGCCGACTGAGTGGCGCTCGTTCCGGACAACGGCATCTGGCGGCCTTGGGAGAAGTTCACCTGCCCATTGGCGAGCAGCGAGGCGTTGCCGAAACTGCTGCCGTTGCTCGGGCAGGAATTGGTGGTGACCGACACGCTGGACCCGCTGGTGCTCACCGAGATCCCCGAACCGAAGGCGGCGGCCGACGGAGCGGTCAGGGTGAGCGGAAGCGCAGCGACGGCGGCCACGGTCAGGCCGGAGCGGAGAAATATCTGAGAAGTACGCATAGGACTGCCCTCCAGCGGCACGGTTGGCGGTACATCCCATGCGCCGCCGAGGATTGGAAAGGCCCGTGCTGCCTCAGGGAGAGCCAATGCGCCTCCGGCTCGGGGCGCACGTGGACGGGGACCGGGCAGGTGACGAATTCGTTCGTCCGGCGGATGAATCCCGCGTTTTGCTGGTGATTTTCTCTGGACGGATGACGGATGACGGATGACAGCTGACGGATGACGAAATCTGTTATCTGTCATCCGTCAGCTGCTATCTGCTATCCGCTATCTGTTCTCCGTCATCACCACGTGCGGCCCGCCTGAAGCAGCCGCTCTCGGACCACCGCCACATGCGGGTTGTCCGACGCGCCCGGCCGCTGAGTGAGGTACCCGGTGTTGATGGGCGGTTCCTCGGGGGACAGCAGGGGCACCAGGGCACCGGAGGCCAGCGCGTCGAGGCACAGATACCGGGGGAGCACGGTGATCCCGGCGCCCGCGACCACCGCGGCCAGTACGCCCCGCAGGTCGGGCACCGTGATCGACGCCTGGCCGGTCAGCCGTACGCCGAACACGTGCCGCCAGTAGCGCCGGGCGATGGGCAGATCCTCGGCGTACGTCACCAGGGGTGCCCCGTGCAGCGCGGCGGGCCCCTCGGCCGCCACTCGGGCCGGGTCGATGCGCTCGGCCCACGACGGGGCGGCGACGAGCACGAACTCCTCGTCCATCAGCGGCACGGCGGTCAGGGTGCGACCGCGCGGCCGGGTCGTGGCGATGACCAGGTCGAAGCGGCCGCCGCGCAGCCCGTCCAGCAACTCGTCGGTGAGGCCGGGAGTGATGCGCAGACGTACGCCCTGTGCGGTCAGCGGCGCCAGCGCGGGCAGGACGCGCGTGCACAGCAGCTCGGCCGGGCCCGCCAGGTGCACCGGGTCCGGCGGCTGGTCGGCGCCGGCCCCGCGGCGGTCCGCGACCGCCGCGAGCGCGTCCAGGGGCGCGGCGACCTCCGCGGCGAGTTCGTCCGCCACCGATGTGGGCACCACGCCCCGTGGCTGCCGTTCGAACAGCTCCCGTCCCAGTTGCTCCTCCAGTGACCGCATCTGCGTCGTCACCGTCGGCTGGGACAGACCGAGCAGCCGCGCGGCCGCCGTGAACGACCCCGCGCGGTGCACGGCGAGGAAGGTGCGCAGCAGGGAGATGTCCAGGGGAGCCGTCGAGGCATCGGGTTCGCTATGGGGCACGAGGGTGAGCCTACGGTTCGCCTATTTCGGAGTGCCGGCGTTCCCACCCGTGGCGGAGCCCGTCGTCACCGTCCGCTCCGCCGAGAACCCGCCCCAGGTGCCGTCCGGCAGCTTCGCCCTGATCCGCACCCGGTACGCGACCCCGGCCTCCCGTCCCACGTAGAAGCTGTAGGTGGCCCTGCCGCTGGGCGGTGTGCCGCCCCAGACGAGTGAGGTCGCCTGTCGGCCGTCCAGGTCGATCCGGTACTCCGTGATCACCCCGTCCGTCCGCGGCGGCAGCCAGGACAGGTCGAGGTAGTACGCCCCGTCCTTGCGGTGGGAAGTCGCGCGGAACCCGGTCGGCGCGGTGCCGCGGCCGTCGTCCGCGCCCGGCGCGGTGGTGAGCCGGACGGCGGCGCTCGCGGGGGAGAGGTTGTCCGCCGCGTCGCGGGCTCGCACGGTGAAGGTGTACGCGGTGCCGGGTCTCAGCCCGGTGACGACGGTCGCCGTCTGTCCGCCGCCCACGCTGTGGATCTTCGAGCCGCCCTGGTAGACGTCGTACGAGACCACGCCCCGGGCGTCCGTCGACGCCGACCACTCCAGTTGGGCCGCCCGGCTCCCGACGGCCCTGCCGTGCGGGCGTCCGGGGCGGGTCGGGGGCGTGCTGTCGGCGGCGACCGCGACCGGTGTGGTGGCGCGCACCGGCTCGCTGGGGGGTCCGGGATTTCCGTCGGTGTTCAGGGCGCGGACCGTGAAGACGTACTTCGTGGACGGGGCCAGTCTGGTGACGTCCACCATGTGTTCGTCGCCGGGCACCCGCTCGACCCGGGTGGTGCCGCGGTACACCTCGTAACCGGTGACCTTCACGTCCCCGGAGACGCGGTTCCACATGACGTGCACGCTGGTCGCGCTGCCCGCCGTCGCGGTGACCCCCATCGGGGCCGGGGGCAGCCGCTCGCCCCCGGCGTCGGCTCCCGCACCTCCTCCGCACGCGGTGAGGACGAGCAGCGAGCCGCAGATCAACCCAAGGGAAACACGTCGCACCGGCCTGCCTTCCCTCGACGGGATTGGTCTGTACCTATAAGACACGGCTGACGCGGCCACATCAAGGGGGCGGTGGCCGTTCGTCGGACCGTCCTCGGGCTACGTATGCTGATGCCTGACGCGGTGTGAACTCACCCTCTCGACAGGGGAGTTCGCGCCCACGGCGCGGACCGCTGTCGTCGCTGATGCCGCGCCGGCGAGGGCGGTCGAGAAGCCCGGGTCCACCACGGCTCGGGCTCTCGGCCGCAATGCACCCGCCGAATCCGCCGTGTACCCGCCGTGCCCCCGTCCGGTCCGCCATGCACCGTCCGGCCCCTTCCCAGTGGACGCGCCGTCAGAAACACGCCAAATTTTGCTGAATGGCCGTCAATGTCACCCAGGGAAGGGTCTTTTATCGTGCGTGTTCAGTCGCTGACGCTGGCCGCGGCCGGCGTGGCCCTGCTCGCTCCCGCCCCGTTTCCCGCCGCCCGTCCGAGCCCGCCGGTGGCGGTGCGGGAGGGGAACGTGCGCGCCGCCGATCTGCTCGCCAAGGTCCGTGACTGCGTGCCCGTCTCGAAGGGGCGCTATCGCACCGACGCGGGCGCCCGCGCCGAGATTCCCGTCTGCGGGGCGCGGGGCGCGGTGTTCTGGAAGGCCGACATGGACATCGACTGCGACGGCCGCCCCGGCCTCGTGTGCAACGGGCGGACCGACCCGTCCTTCTCCGGGACCACCGCGTATCGGCAGTCCGACGGGCGGTACCTGAGCGCCGAGACCCTCCCGTATGTCGTCGTGCCCACACCCAGTGGCATCTGGGACCACCGCGCCTACGGTATCCGCGGCGGCTCGGTGGTCGCGGTGATCTACAAGCATCGGGTCCAGTACGCGGTGGTCGGCGACACCGGACCGCGCGAAATCATCGGCGAGGCCTCGTACGCCACCGCCAAGGCGCTCGGCATCCGTCCCGGCCCGCACGGTGGCGGGACGAGTTCCGGGGTCACCTACATCGCCTTCAAGAACTCCCGGGTGTCGCCCATCGAGGATCACGCGGCAGCCGTGACGGCGGGTGAGCGACTGGCCCGGGAGTTCGTGCGCGGCGGCTGAGCGGCCGCGGTGGCGGTCCCTTCAGTTGCTCGAGGGCGTCAGACCGCCGACCAGCCGTTGTCGACGGGCAGGATCGCGCCGTTGATGTTGCTCGCCGCGTCGGAGGCGAGGAACAGGATGGCGGCGGCCTGCTCCTCGGCCTCGGCCGCGGTGCCCACATTGGCCATGTACGAGGCGAGGACCTGGGGGCCGAGGGCGTCGCGGTCGGCGTCCACGGTGATGGCGGTCTTCGTGCCGCCGGGGGCGATGGCGTTGGCCCGGATGCCCTTGTTGCGGTACGTCACGGCGAGGGACTTGGTGAGGCCCGCGATGCCGTGCTTCGAGGCGGTGTACGCGGCGCCCGCGGCGCTGCCGCGCAGGCTCGCCTCGGAGGCGGTGTTCACGATGGCGCCCTTGCCCGCCGCCAGCATGTGCGGGAGCACCGCCCGGGTGAGCAGGAAGGGAGCGGTGAGGTTGACCCGGATGACCCGCTCCCACTCCGCGTCGCCGACCTCACCGGCCGCCGACATGCGGTCCATGATCCCGGCGTTGTTGACCAGCACGTCCACCCCGCCGAACTGCTCCACGGCGGTCGCGGTCACCCGGTCGACCACGGCCTGCTCGCTCAGGTCGCCCGTCACGGCCACGGCGGTGCCGCCGGCCGCTGCTATCTCCTCGACGACCTTCTCGGCGCCCTCGGCGTTGAGGTCGGCCACCAGGACCCGGGCGCCCTCCGCGGCGAAGGCCAGGGCGGTGGCCCGCCCGATTCCGGAGCCCGCTCCGGTGACGATGACGCTGCGGCCGGCCAGTCCAGTGGTGCTCATGACGTGCTCCCAGAAGTGCGTGCGTGGTGCGACGAGGTCGTCGTGCGCCACACAGTACGACTTAATGTCTCTCAATGACATAAAGTCTGGAGCCGTTTTCGAGATCGTTAGAATCGCGGCAGCCCGGGCGGCAGCCGCCCGTCGTCGAGTCGAGGGAGTCGCCAGTGCCGGACGGCGCGATCACCGAACCCCCTGGCCGGGGCCGCGGCCGTACGGGGCGGCCGCCGCTGACCGAGCGGCGCAAGGCCGAGATCCGGCTGGAGATCGCCCGCGCCGCGGTGGAACTGTTCGTCGCCCAAGGGGTGGCCGCGACCACCGGGGAGCAGATCGGGCAGGCTGTCGGGGTCTCCGCGCGGACCGTGTGGCGTTACTTTCCGAGCAAGGAGAGCTGTGTGAGCCCGCTGTTCGCGGCCGGGATCGACGCGATAGCCGCCTCGCTGCGGGAATGGCGCCCCGGCCGGCCGCTCGAGGACGCCCTGGAACGGGCGGCCACGACCGGCGACCCCTCGATGCCCCGACCGCACCTCCCCAAGATCCGGGCGCTGATGAGGCTGACCCGGACCGAGCCGGGCCTGCGCGCCGTCTGGCTCCAGGCGCACGACGAGGCCGAGCCGGCCTTCGCCCGCGCCCTCGCCGACCGGGCCGGCCTGCCCGCCGTCGACCTGCGTTCGGAGATCCAGGCCGCCATGCTCAACAGCGCCCTGCGCACCGCGGTCGAGCACTACGCGTGGCGCACGGACGAGGAGCAGCCCGACCCCGCGGTGGCGGAGGCCGAACTGGTGTCGACCGTGCGCTCGGCCCTCGCCATCGTCGCGGAAGGGCTCGCCTGAGGGCTGGGCCGGGCGCCGTCCGACCGCGGTCGACTCCCGGCCGCCGAGGCCTTCGTGCCCCAGCGCTCAGCCCTTCGTGCCCCAGCGCTCAGCCCTTCGTGCCCCAGCGCTCAGCCCTTCCGGCTCGGCGCTCAGCCCTTCCGGCCCCCGCGCTCAGCCCTTCCGGCTCGGCGCTCAGCCCTTCCGGCCCCCGCGCTCAGCCCTTCCGGCTCGGCGCTCAGACCTCCCGGCCCCCGCGCTCAGCCCTTCCGGCCCCGCGCTCAGACCTCCCGGCCCCCGCGCTCAGACCTCCCGGCCCCCGCGCTCAGCCCTTCCGGCCCCGCGCTCAGACCTCCCGGCCCCCGCGCTCAGACCTCCCGGCCCCCGCGCTTAGACCTCCCGGCCCGGCGATCACCCCTTTCGGCCCCGGCACTCACACGCTCCAGCCCCTGCTCTCACGCCTTCCGGTGCTCTCACACCTTCCGGTAGGTGTACGCCTCCGCGGCCGCCGCCTCGACCGCCGCGAGGTCGGCTCCGGTCGAGGCCGTGACGACCGCGGCCACCGCGCCCTCGACGAAGGGCGCGTCCACCAGGCGGCTGTTGTCGGGGAGCTCGTCCCCCTCCGCCAGTAGGGCCTTCACGGTGAGGACCGCGCTGCCCAGGTCGGTGAGCACGGCGACCCCGGCGCCGCGGTCCACCGAGGCGGCCGCCGCGGAGATCAGTTCGGCGCTGGTGCCGAGACCGCCGTCCACCGTGCCGCCGGCCGCGGCGACGGGAGCGGTCGTCTCGCCGCCCGCGAGTCCCGTCGCCAGCTCGGCGACCGAGGCGGCGACGGCGGCGCTGTGGGAGACCAGCACGATGCCGACGAACTGGTTCGCGCTGCCCGGGGATTCACTCATCGCGGGCCTCCACGAGCGCGCTGATCAGCAGGGACGAGGACGTGGCACCCGGATCCTGGTGCCCGATGCTGCGCTCGCCCAGATAGCTGGCCCGGCCCTTGCGGGCCTGGAGTGGTGTCGTCGCGACGGCGCCCTCCTCGGCGGCCGTCTTCGCCGCGGCGAAGGACTCGGCGAGCGCGTCCACCGCGGGCACCAGCGCGTCGATCATGGTCTTGTCGCCGGGCGCGGCTCCGCCCAGCGCCATCACCGCGTCCACGCCCGCGCGCAATGCGTCCGTGAACTGTTCCTCGGTGACCTCCGCGGCGTCCCCGAGGGCCTTTCCCGTACGGCGGAGCAGGGTGCCGTACAAGGGACCCGACGCGCCGCCGACCGTGGAGATCAGTCGGCGTCCGGCGAGGGTGAGCACGGCGCCGGGGGTGTCCGGCGCCTCCTTCTCCAGCGCGGTCACCACGGCGGTGAAGCCGCGCTGCAGATTGCTGCCGTGGTCGGCGTCGCCGATCGGCGAGTCCAGAGCGGTGAGCCGCTCCGCCTCGCGGTCCACGGACGCGGCGGTCGCCGTCATCCAACGGCGGAAGAACTCGGCGTCGAGCACAGAATCTCCTTGCGTGGTACGAACGTTGACCGGGCGGGAGGGCGACATCATGCCGATGCCGCCGGGGTTCACACGCCCCAGCGCAACGCGGGCGTCTTCACCGGCGCGTCCCACAGCCGCAGCAGCTCCTCGTCCACCTGGCACAGCGTCACCGAGGCGCCCGCCATGTCCAGCGAGGTGACGTAGTTCCCGACCAGCGTGCGTGCCACGGGCACCCCGCGCTCGGTGAGCACCCGATTCACCTCCGCGTGGAACCCGTACAGCTCCAGGAGCGGTGTCGCGCCCATGCCGTTGACCAGCAGCAGGACGGGATTGCGCGGGTTCAGGTCCTCCAGGATCGCGTTGACCGAGAAGTCGGCGATCTCGTGCGAGGTCATCATCGCGCGCCGCTCCCGGCCCGGCTCGCCGTGGATGCCGACGCCGAGCTCCAGCTCCCCCGGCGGGAGGTCGAAGGTGGGGCTGCCCTTGGCCGGCGTGGTGCAGGCGCTCAGTGCGACACCGAAGCTGCGGGAGTTCTCGTTGACCTGGCGGGCCAGCGCCTGCACCCGCTCCAGCGGCGCGGCCTCCTCGGCCGCGGCGCCCGCGATCTTCTCCACGAACAGGGTCGCGCCGGTGCCGCGCCGTCCGGCGGTGTACAGACTGTCGGTGACGGCGACGTCGTCATTGACGAGGACCTTCGCCACCTGGATGCCCTCGTCCTCGGCGAGCTCGGCCGCCATGTCGAAGTTGAGCACGTCCCCCGTGTAGTTCTTCACGATGAACAGCACGCCCGCGCCGCTGTTCACGGCCGCCGCCGCGCGCAGCATCTGGTCCGGCACCGGTGACGTGAAGACCTCGCCCGGACAGGCCGCCGACAACATCCCGGGGCCCACGAAACCACCGTGCAGCGGTTCGTGCCCCGACCCGCCGCCGGAGACGAGTCCCACCCTGCCGGGCACCGGGGCGTCCCGCCGTACGATCACCCGGTTGTCCACATCCACCGTCAGCTCGGGATGCGCGGCCGCCATACCCCGCAGCGCGTCCGCGACCACCGTCTCCGCCACGTTGATGAGCATCTTCATGGATACCTCCTGATGAGATTAGCAGATGGGCCTCTGACCTCTGTCTTTGCAGGTCAGACCATGTTGGACCAGTAAATGATCTTGGCGGTTCATGTCGGTCGGAAGCGGGTTGTGGCGGTACTGATGCTGACCTGTTGCTGACTTTGGTGACAGGTTGTCAGATATGGCTGACGTGCATGCGGATCGCCCCGAGAAGTCTCCTCCGAGAAGTGCCGACGCTGGGGATACGGTGATCATCTGTGCGGATGCAAATGAAAGCGTTTGTGGCTGTCCGGCTGCCGGGCGAAATCCGGCCTCAGGGCGGACTGCAGAGACACTGTCTGGCCGAGTGTTTATCGGAGGCGCGGAGGGCTCCGGCGCGAGTGTAGTAAGCACTTCGTGTCTCGATCCCAGACTCGGGCGTGTTCCCCATTCCATGCGGGCCTGGTGGTGGAGAAGTCTGTTGCGGCCTGCTGAACCGAGCATCCCCGAAATTCTGGATGGCTGCCAGATGTCGTGAAGGAGGTTGAAGGGCAGGGCGGCTGCAGCCTGGCGGGGTCGCATTCAGTGATGGGCCTGTCGTGCGGTGGAACTTCAGCGGGCGTTCCCAGTAGGGCGTGGTAGGCGGCTGGATCGTGAACAAGCTCGGCGCCATCGACTTCGCCGGAGGTACGGCCGTCCACATAAACTCCGGCGCGGCGGCCCTGGCCGTGATCCTCGTCCTCGGCAAGCGCATCGGCTGGCAGAAGGAGGGCGGCCAGGAGCGTCCGCACAACCTCCCCCTGGTGATGCTCGGCGCGGGCCTGCTGTGGTTCGGCTGGTTCGGCTTCAACGGCGGCTCCGCGCTGACGTCGGGCAACGCCGCCTCTGTCGTCGTACTGAACACCTTTACCGCCACCTGCTCGGCGATGCTCGGCTGGCTCCTCGTCGAGAAGCTCCGCGACGGACACTCCACCAGCCTCGGCGCCGCATCCGGCGCGATCGCCGGCCTGGTCGCCATCACCCCGTCCTGCGACGCGGTCTCCCCGGTCGGCGCCCTCGTCCTCGGCGCCATCGGCGGCGCGGTGTGCGCCCTCGCTGTCGGCCTTAAGTACAAGTTCGGCTACGACGACTCCCTCGACGTCGTCGGCATCCACCTCGTCGGAGGCATCACCGGCACCCTGCTGGTCGGCATCCTCGCCACGGCGGACGCACCCAACGGTGTCGACGGCCTCCTCTACGGCGGCGGCCTCTCCCTCATCGGCAAGCAGGCAGTTGGAGCCTTCGCGGTACTGGCGTACTCCTTCGGCATGACCTGGCTGATCGCCAAGGCGCTCGACAAGACGATGGGCCTGCGGGTCCGACCCGAGGTGGAGCAGGAGGGCGTCGATGTCCACCTGCACGCGGAGAGCGCCTACGACCTCACCCACTCGCCGACCAACGCCCCGACCCCCGAGCCTGCCGCTGCGGGATAGCGAGGCTCACCCTCCGCGGCTCAGACATTGGGGGTGTGTTTGGGACTCGGTCCGGGTCGCCCGGAAAAATGCCTCACGAGCAGCGCTCATGATTGCATCCCGGTTGCGTTGTGCATCACGGCGCAAGGGTTTGGCCGGCGTCTCAGGCGTGGGCGGCGCGGAGCGATGGCTCATAATCCCAAATCCAATATGAGGGGCCCCTCGAATGTGAAGGCCGATCGCGAACCGGCCTCCAAGGTCTCAGGGCCCCTCAGTGATCAGTACTCACTTGGTTATGGGGCGGAGTTGTGGTCGTCAGTCCTTGATCTCGCAGATCGCGGCGCCGGACGTGATGGACGCGCCGACCTCCGCGCTCAGGCCCTTGATGGTGCCGGAGCGGTGGGCGTTGAGGGGCTGTTCCATCTTCATGGCCTCCAGGACGACGACGAGGTCGCCCTCCTTGACCTCCTGGCCCTCCTCGACCGCGACCTTGACGATCGTGCCCTGCATGGGCGAGGCGAGCGTGTCACCGGAGGCGACCGGGCCGGACTTCTTGGCCGCGCGGCGCTTCGGCTTGGCGCCGGCGGCGAGGCCGGTGCGGGCCAGGGACATGCCCAGCGAGGACGGCAGCGAGACCTCGAGGCGCTTGCCGCCGACCTCGACGACAACCGTCTCGCGGCCCGGCTCCTCGTCGGTCTCCGTGTCCGCGGGGGCTGTGAACGCGGGGATCTCGTTGGCGAACTCGGTCTCGATCCAGCGGGTGTGGACCGTGAACGGGTCGGCGGAGCCGGTCAGTTCGGGGGCGAAGGCCGGGTCCTGGACCACCGCGCGGTGGAACGGGATGGCGGTCGCCATGCCCTCGACCTGGAACTCCTCGAGGGCGCGGGCGGCGCGCTGGAGCGCCTGCTCCCGGGTGGCGCCGGTGACGATCAGCTTGGCGAGCAGGGAGTCCCAGGCCGGGCCGATGACACTGCCGGACTCGACGCCCGCGTCCAGGCGCACGCCCGGACCCGACGGCGGGGCGAACAGCGTCACCGTGCCGGGGGCGGGCAGGAAGTTGCGTCCCGGGTCTTCGCCGTTGATGCGGAACTCGAAGGAGTGGCCGCGCAGGGCGGGGTCGCCGTAGCCGAGTTCCTCGCCGTCGGCGATGCGGAACATCTCGCGGACGAGGTCGATGCCGGCGACTTCCTCGGTGACGGGGTGCTCGACCTGGAGGCGGGTGTTGACCTCCAGGAAGGAGATCGTGCCGTCCATGCCGACGAGGAACTCCACGGTGCCGGCGCCGGCGTAGCCGGCTTCCTTGAGGATCGCCTTGGAGGAGGAGTACAGCTCCGCCACCTGGTCGTCCGACAGGAACGGCGCG